>NZ_CP062182.1:2134293-2439192 GCF_022700675.1 Acinetobacter sp. ASP199 | reverse complement strand
TTCTTTTCCTATTGAGTTGTGTTCACCGATGATCTCCCAAACAATGTCATCAGAAATATACGGATGCAATTGATTAAAGTGTCCGAGAGAAAACTGCTGGGCAATCTGTATCGCATCCATATTTATACTCTTATTTTTCGGATGATGTTTTGATCTTGAGTCTAGATTGAACGAGTTTAGCAATAAAATCAAAAGTAATTATTCATGAAAGTTGTGTCATTCCAAGTTGAATCTTGTCCACAATAATCAGGAAACAAGGTAAACTAAAGCCTCCCATTATTTTCATTGTGGATAAATTGATGCGACGTTTATCGACTCAAGATCAAAATTTCAAACAAGTTTTTGCAGATTTGTTGGCTTTTGAAACTGTGAGTGACCCAGAACTATTAAAAACTGTAGATCAAATCATTGCCGATGTTCGTCAACATGGTGATGCTCATGTTCTTAAACTTACACAACAGTTCGATCGACATCCAGCGCATCAATTTTCAGATCTGGAACTGACTCAAGAACAATTAAAAGCAGCTTTTGACGGTTTGACTGTTGAAGTGCGTGAAGCTTTGGAATTAGCCGCTAACCGCGTACGTGAATTTCACCAGGCACAAAAGCAAGATGGTTGGACCTATGTTGATGCTTTGGGCAATACCTTAGGTCAAAAAGTTACACCGCTTGATCGCGTAGGTATTTATGTGCCAGGTGGTTTGGCATCATATCCATCATCTGTGTTGATGAATGCGGTGCCTGCTCATGTAGCGGGAGTGCCTGAAATCATTATGGTAGTGCCTGCACCGAATGGTGAATTGAATCCATTGGTATTGGCCGCTGCCTATTTAGCAGGTGTGACACGTGTCTTCACCATTGGTGGTGCGCAAGCGGTGGCAGCCTTAGCTTATGGTACAGAAACCATTCCTTCAGTTGATAAAATCACGGGTCCGGGTAACCGTTTCGTCGCTGCGGCTAAACGTGCGGTATTCGGTCAAGTTGGTATCGACATGATTGCAGGTCCTTCTGAAATTTTAGTCTATGCTGAAGGTGAAAATAACGCAGAATGGCTGGCAATGGACTTATTGTCTCAGGCTGAACATGACACTGTGGCACAAGCGGTATTCATTACACCGGATGAAGATTTACTGAATGCAGTGGATACGTGGATTGAAAAGCATTTAGAAGCATTACCAAAAGCAGAGATTGCACGTACTTCAATTGAAAACCGTGGTGCATTGGTTTTAGTCAAAGACCGTGCTGAAGGTGTGGAGCTAATTAACCAAGTTGCACCAGAACATTTAATGTTGTGTCTAGACGAAGCTCAAGCAATGGCTGAAGATATTCGCCATGCTGGTGCGATCTTTATGGGGCGTTATACGCCTGAAGCGATTGGTGATTATTGTGCCGGTCCGAACCACGTACTACCAACCTCAGGTACAGCACGTTTCTCATCACCACTCGGTGTATATGATTTCCAAAAGCGTTCGAGCTTGATCATGTGCTCTGAACAGGGTGTGAAAACTTTAGCGAAAACGGCAGATATTCTTGCACAGCAAGAAAACTTGGATGCCCATGCACGCTCTGCACGTTACCGTTATCAGTAATTGATTTTGCCCTTTCCTATAAGCTTTAAGCTCCTTCTCCTTTGGGGAAAAGGCTGGGATGAGGGAGTAAAGAAAATAACTTTCCTTGCGTAGCAGTGCTACTCATCACTTGCGCTTCGTTTTAAAGCAGTGCTTTAAAACTTGCTCAGGAGAGGGGATTTAGAGAATTTAAAAATGAATATCACCACAGAACAAATGCGTTTTTGGAGTCCTGAAGTACGTGAGCTGGAACCTTATGTACCAGGTGAACAGCCAAAAATCCAAAATCTTTTAAAATTAAATACCAATGAAAACCCGTATCCGCCATCTCCAAAAGTGGTAGAAGCGGTACAAAAAGTACTTGCGAATGATGCAGATGTTTTACGTTTGTATCCTGATCCAGATGCATCTGAACTAAAACAGGCGATCGCTAAACAGCAAAAAGTTGCTGTTGAAACCGTGTTTGTTGGTAATGGTTCTGACGAGGTCTTAGCACATATTTTTAAAGCCTTCTTTATCCAAGAATTGCCGCTACTGTATCCAGATATTACTTATAGCTTCTACCCGGTTTATAGCCAGTTCTTTGGTGTCAAAACCAAAGTTTTGCCGTTAAATGATGATTTTGAAATCGTAGTTGATGACTATAAACAGCCGAATGGCGGAATTATCATTACCAATCCAAATGCACCAACGAGTATCGCATTGGGCTTGTCTGCAATCGAAGAGATTCTTCAAGCGAATCCTGATTCAGTAGTAGTAATTGATGAAGCCTATGTAGATTTTGGTGCTGAATCTGCAGTGAGTTTGGTGCAAAAGTATGACAACCTTGTAGTCTGTCAAACCACATCGAAGTCTCGTTCATTGGCTGGATTACGTGTTGGTTTTGCAATCGCTCAGCCGCATTTAATTGCAGCACTTGAAGCAGTAAAAAATAGCTTTAACTCTTATCCAATAGATCGTTTTGCAATTGCAGCCGCAGTAGCTTCATTTGAAGATCAGGAATACTTTGAAGCGCAAAATGCTAAAGTCATTGCCAGTCGAGAAAAGCTTGTAGCGCAGCTGTTGGATTTAGGATTTAAAGTATTGCCATCAAGTGCCAACTTTATTTTTGCTTCTTTATCTACCAAAGATGCAGGTGAGTTGGCAACTGAATTACGTGAACGTGGCATTATTGTGCGTTATTTTAATAAGCCTCGTATCAACCAGTTCTTACGTATTACCATTGGTACAGATGAGCAGAATCAACGTTTGGTTGATACCTTGAAAAATGAAATTCTAGTTTAATTTAATCCCTCTTAACCTCCCTTTGATAAAGGGAGGAAATCCCCCTCTTTATAAAAGAGGCGTTAGGGGAGATTTAAAACAATTCCATCGAATCGCTTTTTTATTTATTCAGGTTTATACCAGGTATTCAATAAATTTAGCATCGCAGATACTTTATCAAAACATTCCTGGTATTCGGCATCAGCATTTGAACTAATCGTGATCCCGCCACCAGCCCATAGTGACACCTCATTTTGGTATTTCTGTATTGAACGAATTAAGATGTTCCACGATCCAGTACCGTCATTATTGAAATAGCCCATTGAACCACAATAGGCACCACGTGGTGCACCTTCCAGTTCTTCAATAATTTGCATAGCCCGAATTTTTGGTGCACCAGTAATTGAACCACCGGGCAGGGCAGACATTAAAACATCAAATGGATTTACATCTTTTTTCAGCGTAGCTTGTACTTCACTGACCATATGATGAACTTGATTAAAACTTTCAATATTGAACAACTTTGGTGTTTTAACTGAGCCAGTTTCCGCATAAACACTCAAATCATTACGCAATAAGTCTACGATCATCACGTTTTCAGCTTGATCTTTTTCAGAATTCTTTAAGGTCTGTTTAGACTGCTCATCCAATATTGGATCTGCATAACGCGGCATCGTGCCTTTGATTGGTTTGGTAATAATCCGTCGCTCAGATTGAAACTCAATAAACAGTTCTGGTGAACAACTTAACAGTTCAAACTCACCCACTCGTAAATAACCTGCATAAGGCGCATTGGTTAGCTGCCAAAATTGTTCTGCTGTGGCTAATACAGTGCCTTGAGCTTGTGCTGAAAATTCTTGAGTCAGGTTAATCTGATAACAGTCGCCCGCTTTAATATATTCCTGAACTTGACTGAAAGCCTCCTGATAAGCCGATTTATTCCAACGGGCCGTACATGGAGAAACTAAACTAAATTTAGACTTATTATGGAATTGATCAAGCAAAGCCTGAATCTGCTGAAAAATCTGTTCTGCTTCAGGATGACTACTTTTAAAAATCCATCCTTCTGGACCCAGTTTTAAATAAGTAGAGAATTGTCCCATAAAAAGGGCTGGCTGATGGCGCTGTCCATAATGAACTTGCTGCTGAGCTGCGAAGTCATAAGAAATGAATCCAACAAAGCCGCCATTAAATCCGGTAGCTCCGAAATTTGATTTAGACGTGAAACTGACAGTTAAATCTGGAGCAATCATTTCATACTGATTAAAAGAAACAGCTTGATAAGTGTGTACTTTATCATCCTGTACAACTGTATAGCGTTCAGCGCAGCAGGCAATAAATGGTGTACCGCTATCATGCAAATATACAACATGATCCAGGGGGCTTAATGCTTCTAAGATGACATGTGGAAGGGTGTTTGAAGCAATCAGGAGATGTTGATAAGTTGGGTTATGCATTCAGTTTAAAGCATTCAAGAGACTGAGATGATTCTATCTCAATTATCAAGAAAAATGAGGTGAAACTTGAATATACCGTTTATCGGTGAATAGCAGAATGCGACCAACAACAGTTGATCAAAATTTGACAGGAAGCTAATTTATTTGGGCGAGCAAATCACTCAAGGATTAATTGTCCGTGCTGTCTTAAAATAAAAATACATCATGGACAAAGAGTGATTCACAACCAAAAAAATAATACTCTTGGGAGAGTACGAATGAAAAAATTCACTAAATTAGCTTTAATTTCTTCAATGGCGATTAGCGCAAATGCGATGGCAATGCAAGCCATGGATGATTCAGCATTAAGCGCAACTACAGGTCAAGACGGTTTGAGTATCGGTATTGGTATCTCTAAAATTGAAATTGAAAAGTTGTTTATTCATGACAATGATGGTTTATCTACAACTGCTACGATGGAATCGTTTGGTGGTATAAAGTTAAAATCAGATCAAAGCGGTATTGAGTATACACCAGGTAAATTACCAACTCTTCAACGTGGTACAGTAGTTGAGATAGACACAAATACAGCTTCATATGATTCAGCCTCTCGAGCTGTTAATTTAGGTGGTAAAGGTGAATCTGCAGCAATTGTTATCTATGGTAATGGTATAGCTGGTGATGCAAACGAAACACATGGTCTTGTGATCGGTGCAAACTATGACGATAACGGTGCGTATTTGCTGGCTAGTCGTAACCTTGCAGATTTAACAATCGACTCTGATGCTGGTGATGGTAATCCATTCATTAATATTGGTGCAAAAGTTTCAGGTTTAGATATCAAAATTGGTAAAATTGGTGTTCAGGCTAGTGCAGCTTTAAATAATAGTGCTACCTCAATCCGTCGTGGTGGTACTGGCAAGGTTAATGATATCTTAAGTGGACTGTCTATCAAGACTGGTCCAATGTCAGCTAATATTCAATTAGGCGCCGCACCACAAGGCGCAATGATTCAATTGAGTGCTAAAATGGTTGGCGGCTTAACGATTGAAAACTTAGGTATTCTTGATAATTCAACGACTGGTGCAACAGTTGCTACAGGTGTAACCACATCAGGTCCAGGTGAAATTTTCATTGGAAGTATTAAGGTAACTGATGCTAATTCTAAAGATTTAACGTTGAATCAAAGTATCAGTGTATTCGGTGCATCAGGTTTACCAGCTGAAAATGCTAATAAAAATGGTTTCATTCGTATTGTAAGTACTAGTGGCGCGCATGATACTTATGTACAAGGTATTCAATTGGGTAGCCGAGCTGCAGCCTCTATTGGTGATATGGAAGTTCAGGGCATGCAAACTTACTATAGCCCATCCCAAGGTACTTACCATCCAGGTGCGATTATTACTATCGCTGGTCACTAAGTTCAATCGAAAAAGTGCGTGTTTACACGCGCTTTTTTTATGACTGTATCATTTATCTAAAAAAATAAAAAAAGACTGTATTTTTTTGAAAAAGAAGGTATCTTTCTAGTTACAAGGAAGTAGGGTGAAAACTCTATAAAAAGAATAATCAGGCGCATCATGCCGATGATAAGAAAAGTAAAAAAATATGTTAGAGATCGCGTTGGGCTCGGCATTGATCTACTACGCTGCCAAAGAAGCCTTTGATATCAAGGAACAGCCCGCTGAAACAGTTCGCTATACTGAAACCTTAGATTCCCGTCAGGATTCTTTTGTGCGTATGCATCGTGAGCCCGTGCGGATTAAACCAGCGCTACAGGATCAATTTCGAGGGATTGTCCGCCAAGCCTATGACTATAGCTGTGGTTCAGCAGCTCTCACGACCTTATTGAATGGTTATGTGGGTACGCAGCTGGATGAACAGCAAATCATGAATGGTCTAATGCAATTTGGTGAAACCGATAAGATTATTGAACGCCGTAGCTTTTCTCTTCTGGATATGAAACGTTTTGTAGCCGCTTTGGGCTTGGAAAGTGGAGGCTATAGAGGAGAATTTGAAGACTTGGTCAAACAAGGGCAGCCGGCTATTGTTCCTATTTCTTATGCAGGATTTAAACATTTTGTTGTCTATAAAGCATATAAAGATGGGCGTGTTTATGTCGCAGATCCAGCACTCGGTAATATTAGTTTTGATGAACAACGTTTTAAACAGGTCTGGGAAAATAATACGCTGTATTTAATCAATGTGCCTGAGCAATATCGTAAAAACCTCTTGGCACTCCAAGATTCAGATATGCGCCATGTTGAGGATGCCACGATTAACCGTTATGCATTGGTAGATTTTCAGTATCCACAGTTCTATATGGAAAAAATTGCAGATAAGGCATCTACAATTCGTCTGGATACCAATATGAATCCAGAATCTGAGTCCTTTGGACAGCCAACCTATAACTTCTTAAGACTTTATTATAAGAGCAAGTAAAAACTAATTAAAAAACTGAATTAGAAAAATAAAAATGGTGGGATGCAACATGAAACGTGAATGGATGAACAAAACTCTCTTGGCACTTAGTGTTCAAATGGTCATGGGGGCAGCATATGCTGCAGATGAGCCGGCATTAGGGGAATACGAGGAAGTCGTAGAAGTAGAAGAAGCTGTTGCTGAATCTGTAGCTGAAACTGAATTAGGTGGATATGAGCAAGTCACTGAGACAGAGGAAAATACTGCAGAATCAACACAAGCAACTACGGTAGAACAACAAGTCGTAGAACCGGTAAAAGCTTCATCTGCATTACAACAGCGTGAAGGGGATGCATCTCAAGAAACAAATCTTGAAGAGGTCTTTACTTCGAATGAGCGTCAATATTCACTTATTAAGCAAGGTGAAATTTCATCGTATTATGACATTGACTATACCTATTATCGAGATACTCAGTTAGATCTGGAAATGGCACAAGGCCAACTGTATCAGTTACGTGTTCAGGAAAATGCAACCCATACGCTGACTAACACATTCACTGCACAATACGGTCTAAAGGACAATTTAACCCTAACAGCGTCTTTACCGCTGGTAACCAAAACAGACTTATTGAAAGATACGTCTACAGCAGGTTTAGGTGATATAAGTCTTGGAGCACGTTGGGAACCATTTCCATTAAAAGCAGGACGTCTGCCACTCATTTTATTTGGTAATCTTTCCACTAAGACCGGTGATAGTCCATATGAAATTAATGCGGCTGATGATTTATCCACAGGTAAGGGCTATTACGCTGTAGGCGTGGGAGCAAGTACCCGTAAATATATTGATCCAGTCGTATTGTTTGCTTCTGTTTCTGCCAATTATGGATTTAAAGTAACTGACTTAAATCAGCGTCGGGGTTACCGTGTAATTGATGAATTTGAACCCGGAATCAGTGGTGGTTTTGCTTTTGGTTTTGCTTACTCGTTTAATTACGATGTCTCAATGACAATGTCCTATCAGCAAAGCTTTAATACTGGTTCAGAGTTCAGATATTCAAGTGGTGAAAGTTACTCGCCAGCAGATCAAACCAGTTCAACCTTTGCAATTTCCCTCGGGGTACGTATCTCTCCTGAAACAATTGTCAATGGTACTGTAGGGCTAGGATTAACGGAAGATGCACCTGATGTCTCGCTCGGTCTATCTTTCCCACTCGATATTTTAGGTTTTGGTAAGAAAATTCGCTAAGGGGCTGTCTTATGAGACAAATTCGACTCAGCCCGTTAGTGAGTGCCATTCTTTTAACGGGTTGTTCAGGTGCAGCATTTGCACAATTAGGAACAAATTTATCGGTTGACCTGCGCTCGCTTTCACTAGGTAATGCAGTCACTGCAGATCCGCCAGGAGTTAATGCTGTTCATTTTAACCCGGCAGGTTTGACTAAAATTCAGGGCTTACAAACTGAGCAACAGATTATTATTGCTAATTTTGATATTGGACGTGAGTTCAGTGTCCCTGCTGGTTATAACGTTTTCGGTTATTCAGATGATCCTTTGGTTTGTAATGATGGACCAGAGGTCAATTCAGATCTATGTACTGATTTTAAAGATGGGCCGATCAGAGGTGACGTTGAATACGTTAGCTTATATGTACCTATTTTAAAAAAGATGGTAGATCTGGGGGAAGGGATGCCAGTGGCTGCACCCACGATGGGAATTGCCTATAATCCACCAGGCTCCAAAGCAACTTATGCGACAGCTGTATATGCACCTCTTATGGCGGGTTTTGGTGCTGAAAGTGGCAATCCTGCAAACTATATGGGGCAGCAGGTTGCACTTGAGCGGATTACCTATCTGTCACCTTCGGTAGGCTATCAGGTCAGTGATACGCTTTCGATTGGAGGTGGTGTCGGTATGTCATACCAAGCCATGGGTATGAAAACCGACCTACGTTTTCCGAATGAACTCATCGGCATGCTGAGAATGATCGATGAAGTGGTATGTACACCATTTAAAGAAAACTCGGACATTATCACCGATATTCTTTTACTCGGGATGTGTAATGCTCAAGAAGGAATGAATCCATTTGGCAAATTTGGTCAAATGCAACTTGGACTGGAACAATCCCTGAGCCCGAGTTATAACTTGGGTGTACTATGGGAACCTACTGAAGATTTCAGTTTTGGTATGGTCTACCAAAGTTCAGCAAAAATGCGCCTTAAGGGTAAATATCACATTGATAATGCCAGAGCGCCGCAGGAGATGATCAAGGGCTTGATGTCTTCTCCGACAGGGCAGATTCTTGCAGCTATTCTCGGATTCCCAAATTCTGTACCAGCGAGTGAATCTGGTTTGGTATCCATGGATCTGGAGTTTCCAGCACATTTTCAGGCGGGAATTAAATATAAATTATTGCCTGATTTGCAGGTTAATTTTGATGTTGGATGGACAGATTATAAAGCCTGGGACAAATTCCGTTTCGAATTTGATCGTCAAATTTCAGCATTGAAAATTGCCAAGCTTTTATCTGCAAATGTTACCGATACTTCATTAGCCTTACCCCTTGAGTTTACCTCACCATGGAGTTGGGGAATCGGTTTTGAATACTCAGCAACAGACCGTCTAAAGCTGCGTGCAGGTTATGAGCCGCGTTCGAGTGCTATTCCTGATAACAAGCGTAACACGATGGTGCCGATCAATAATGCCCAATTATTTGGCCTGGGCGTAGGTTACAAGTTTGATGCAGACACAGATCTCGATTTATCGATTGGTTTCTTACGGAGTAAGGATAGTATTCCAGCTAATAGCAGTAGTCTTTCAAACCAGACAGGTGTTAATAACTTATTATTAAATCCATACGCGGGTTTAAATGTTAAAACAGATACAAAAATTACAATTTTAGGACTTAATTATAGAACAAGATGGTAGGCATATCAGGATGATAGGACATTTATGGCTAAGGACGTTAGTTGTGTTGATAACAGCACAATTAGGGAATGTTTATGCCGGTACATTCCATACGATTATTGGTCCAGATGGCCGACCAATGGTAGTACAAAAAAATAATACTCAAACCAGAACGGTCTTAGAGTCAAGTCCAAAAAAACAGATTTTGCATCCTCAAACGCAGGTCATGACTGCACCCACTAAACTTCAAAGCAGTCAAGTCGTTACAGAGCAGCAAGTTAAACAGAATGATCTAATTCAGAATAAAAAGAATTTACCTCATTCAGAGAGTATCAATAAAACGCGTACTTCATCTCCTGCTATCTATACGAAAGATATTCCAGAGACTCTATCAAGCAATAGCTCACAACAGAATCTTGATCATTCGATTGAACCTATTGTCGTCCAGCAGTCTGCTCTGGAAAGTGAAGATATCCAGCCAGCATCGGCCGAAAATTTAAAAAAGTACTTTGATGAGCAAGGTGATATCTTGGAAATAGAAGGCAACCAATATGTCAAAAATGAAGTGCTTGAGGAAAAAGAGTTTAATCTGGATGGCAATAAACGCTTCTATACCATGCCGGAAGGTATAATTGATACTAAAAATGGAGCAACACGCCTGCAAACGGTTCAACGTGAAAAAGGTGTTGGACAATCGGTTATGCATGCTTTATTTAAGAAAAATAGGGATACTGGGCAGGATACTCCTCTCATTCTAGCGAGTACGTATTACCGTATTTCTGCAGAAACTGCTTCTGAGGGAATGGGGCGCACCTGTTTTCAGGATAAAAAAATTAAAAAAGCCAAGGATATTGCACTGGATACTCAGGTAAATCTCTGGCCTCGCGCACCTTTAAAGGATGAATTTGACTTTGAAGTAGTGAAATTAAAACAACCTTTACAAAATATTCAGATTCAATCTTATGCATCCCGTGAAAAAGATCCCACTTTTTATTGGCCATTTGCAGTGTTCTTGGATGAAAAAGGTTGTATTCTGGAAGGGGCCGGTGGATTTAAAAATAATGATTCAGCATCGGATTACCTGAAATACGAAAATATAGAAGGCATGATACAGGTACCACGTGATAGCCACTATTTATTATTAACGCCATTGGCCTCGGCAATTGATGTTGAGGAGCGGGTATTAAGTAATCAAGGACAATTAAAATTAATAGGTATCCGTTAAGGATAACGAGATGAGTATAAAGATGAATAAGAATAAAATAATATTACCTTTTGCATTCTCAGCTATGGCAATCTTGCTCCAAGGATGTGGCGGTGAAAGCGCGGATGTTATTCCAGAAAAATATGATAGTAGTACAATCAATGGAGCTTGTATTGGCACAAGGCCAGGTTGTATTGAATTTGCTCTAGATTATCCATTACAGACTTTAGATTTTTACTGTGGCGATGATACAAAGCAAACTTTTATCACAACCTATGACGTAGATAAGGGCGTGGCAACAGGTGCCTGTAAAGTAGGCCAGTCAATTACTTTCTATATCTTAGGTAAAGATGAAAGACGTGTAGATTTGGGTTCATTCTCAATGAATCAGATTGGTAATGTTACGTCTAAATCTCATTATCCACGTATGAATTTATTGGATATCGCTGAGGGCATTCGTAAGACCAACTCAGCAGGTAACCTGTCTCAATATGATATTGCTATTCGCTTAGTCCAGTTAATTCAGGCCATGGGTTTAAATAGCGATCAATTACGATCAGCAACGGAAATCTATCCTGTTGCGATAAATGATGATATTCGAGCTGGACTTGATCAATTAGATGAAGATATTACTGTTGAAAAAATTAAGACTTTATCTGATCAGGATTTTGATGCTTTACTGAAAACATGGTTGGGGCCAACAACGATTACTAAAGAACAGGCCAAACAGGTACTTCAAGCATTATTAAATATTTCAAATGCTGCTGTTTATCAGCCAGAATTTTCCCTGTTTTCTACTGAATCCATAGGTAGTTATGTTACTGGTTCAGAAGGGTTAGTAGGATGCAGTAATCTTAACCGAGAATGCTCGTTAAAAGATACCGAGCTGACACATATCTTGGGTCACTTTATATTGATGACTGACCGACAGGGTATGACTTTTGGCAGTGGCTTACAGTGGAAAGGCAAAATAGAAAGCACAACACAGAATCCTGGTGATTTTACGACCATAGGCGGGCTGAATGCTCATTTAATTCGTAGTATTAAACCTGTACAAATGACTGCAGATGCCCAGAACTCATGGATTGACCCGGAAACAAAACAAATTGCCAATACACCGGGTTATTTATTTAAAGTTGGCGATTCTACTTCCGAGAAACTCAAGATAGAACAAGGTCGCTTATATAATGATTATATGATCGCTGGTAAGGAGCGTTTTTACAAGGTTCTCACCGGTAAGAGTGTGAGTTATAACTTAAATGAGAATGAAAAACGTGACTTAGGTCTGTGGCAGCAAACGGGTGGTTCACTGAATTTTGCTGGCACGATGGATCTTTATAAAATCTATCCAATTACACATTTAGACCGAAGGGTTTTTAAGACTCAAAATAATGTACAAGATCAAGAAACTTATTTTTTCCCATTATATGGCGATTTGAAATTCACCTTAACCAATGATTCAAACAGAACAATTAATTTGGGCATTGTGATTGATGAAAATGGTGATATTCGTACGAATATTAAACCTGCTACAGCAAAAGTTGATGAATGTAGTGCTGAATTCAATCCATCTACAATGCAAACCACCTATTCTGTCGAGGGTCCTGAGGATGCGGTAGAAACAGTACAACAATATCGTATTGGAACCGTTTCACGTGCCTTTGTGCCTTCAGCTGTCAGAAAGAAAACAGACAATACACTTTCTGTTCGTCTGGTTTTGGCAAATGAAGTTTTAGGGGATCTGAACGGTGCACTCATTGGTATGAACTCCACCATCAAGACCTCAACTGATGGTTCTTCAGAATCAATCGTGGTAGGGGGGGCATTAGTGCATTTGACTGATTTATTTAATGTAAGGGTAACAGGTGACGGTACGAACACTCCCAAACCGACGATCAGTTTGACAGACTCTGAAGGGAATACAGTGAAATGGGCAAATAGCTTTGCTAGCTTTAGCCAAGTTTATGGTAAACAAAATCCTTCTGATGAAGATGTTAAGAAATTGGCTAAACTTGCAGGAGGGACTGTTAGCCTTGCCGCTGCCGACTGCTATAAAGTAAAAGTAAAATCTTAATAAAAGACTTTTCAATAAAAAAACCAGTCGATTGACTGGTTTTTTTATTGGGTTCATCTGCTTGCTAGATTGGCCAAGTTCTTACATAAACCCTTCAAGCGGAAGCCAAGACACAAACTTTAACATGGCTTTTTGATGCCATTTCATTTTCGGTTCTTTGGTCAAAGTTTTAATCTCGCCATTGGATTGCTTGATCTTCCAGTTGATATTCTGATTGGCATCTAATACCAGCTTATAGGCATATTTACTCAAATTCTGATCCATGGTCTTATGCACAGCTTGTGCTAAGGTTGGGCTATTCAGTAATACACCAATCTCTGTATTCAAATAGGCTGAACGCGGGTCAAAGTTAAAAGAACCAATAAACACCTGTTTCTCATCTAAGGCCATCAATTTGGCATGTAAGCTGGAACGACTTAGACCTTTCAAGCTCACTTTAGCCTTGTCAGCAATTTCCCTGGTATTGGCATTTAGGTTAGCTGCATCTGGTGCTGCCAAGAATTCATACAACTGTACATCATGTTTTAATAAATCTTTACGGTATTTAGAATAAAAAGCATGCACGACAGGCACGTCATTGGCTTTATAAGAATTGGTGAGTACCCGAACCTTTATGTCTTTTTGAGCCAGATTTTTGAGCCGTTCAGCCCCTTCTTTTTCTGGTACAAAATACGCCGAGACAATATCTACACTCTGTTCAGGCTTTTCTAGATGCTGGAGCAACTGGAAATTCAGGTGTTCTTCTTTTTTTGCCTTGGACTTGATCTTGGTAGGTGAGTCTTTAACTACTTCTGCTTCAACCCAATCCAGCTGGATATTATGATCAAGCCATTTATCGAAAGCCTTAGACCTGTTGGCTAAGTCGAGATAATTTTGTACTCGTGGATCATCATGATGTGCTTTTAGCTGCTGTTTTAGGCTTTCAAAGCGCAGGCTATGGTGACGTGGATTAACAATATTTCGCACTGGATAGGCGTAGTCATCATTCCAGTATTCATCAAAGGAATGGATAATCTCGTCAGAGGCAGCTCCCACCAGTAAAACATCCACATCGGAAAACTGATAGGCATCACTCACGTTGTAATACTGATTGCTCATATTACGTCCGCCAATTAATGCAATCTGATTATCTGCAATAAAGCTCTTGTTATGCATACGACGATTGATACGTTTTAAATCCAGTACCATATCCATGGCGCGATGCTGACGGAAGCGGTAGGGGTTATATAAGCGGACATCAATGTTCTGATGTTGATCCAGGGCCAGATAAATACCTTCCATCTTCTTGGCATTGTTATCATCAATCAGGAGACGGACCTTTACCCCACGGTCAGCAGCCTGAATAATACCATTTAAGGCTAGAGCGCCAATCCGGTCATTGTCCCAGATATAATATTGCAGATCTAAAGTCTGCTCAGCCTTATGAATCAGTTGCATACGGGCTGCAAGCGCTTCAAGCGGATCATAGAGGACATGATAGCCAGTCAAACCAATATATTGATCACGTAAAGGTTGAACAATTTTAGATAAAGAAGTCTGGGATGTATCAGTTTCGAAAGCTGTATGTGAAGGTCGCTCTACCTGTGGAGGCAGGGTACTGCATGCAGGAATTCCCAGAACAAGGCTAAAACCCAGTAAAACCGCAGATTTATATGGAGTATTACGTTTGGTAGTGACCATGGGCAGGTCAGCCTTGAAGCGGGGAGCAATCGTCATATGAGTCTAAGCGTGATAAATTAGGTTTGAGTATAATTGCCAGCTGTGAAAAGATAAATACAGAGCAGAGAATGTACTAAAGAACTGGACAAGGCGAAATTATGGGGAATATCGATTCCGTGATCTTATATTTCTATATCGGAATGGCGATTTTAGCGCTGTGGTGTATATCGCAGGCGTGGATCAGTCAATCACATACCCAGACGATTCATCCCTTTAAAGCCTTTACCCATCTGCTCGCTTATTATCTGTCTTATCTGCTGATTCCTTTATTTTTCTTTAGTATTTATGCCGGTTTTAATGGTTACTATTCCATTCATGAGGCAGTATTTATCTGCTTGCTCAGTGGAGTGCTATGTTATGCGCGTTTTATCGAACCGCATTTAATCCAGATCAAAACTACTCGTTATCAGATTAACTCTGATAAAAAAATGCAGAAACCTGTTCGAATTGCTTTAATTGCAGATTTGCATATTGGTTTATTTTCCGGGCAGGAACGCCAGCTCAAGCAAATCGTGCATAAATTGAATCAACAGCAGCCAGATTTAGTCGTGGTAGCAGGTGACTGGACCTATGAACCGGAAGATACTCTGGCCCAAGAGCTCGCCATCCTGCAGGAGATTCAGGCGCCGGTGTATTCTGTAAATGGTAATCATGATGAACAGTATCCGGGACCACCTATTCAGGAGCTATTACATACGGCTCTACTCACCAATAATGTCATGGATATTGAAGGGCAAATTGTGGAGTTTGATGAATTCCGCCTGGTGGGTATTGGTGATCTCTGGGCGGGTAAAGCCGATATGCGTTTCTTGCCGGAGTTACCGCAAGATAAGCCCTGGGTGATCCTGTCACATAACCCGGATACGGTAGACATGGTGCCAAAATTGCCAAGCCGGCCATTGATGCTCTCTGGGCATACGCATGGCGGGCAAGTGGAATTACCGTGGTTGACGGACTATGTGATGAAACGGGTGTCTATCCTTGGACATAAGCGTGGCTTATACCGACATGAACATGCCGATGTATTTGTCACTGTCGGAACAGGTCTGGTGGGGGTACCTTTCCGTTTTCGTGTACCACCCACCATCGATATCATTGAGTTGATATAAATGATTTGGCGGATTTCAGTATCTAGCCAACCATCCAGATAATTAGCAGAATCAGAATAATAATACCTGCAATGATCCAGATCAGATGCGGTCCATTTTTTGCAGTGACCGGTTCAGCGACTTTTTCCTGTAACTCTTGGGTCGACTCTGGAATGGGTGGGCGGGTAGCATGATCTTGTGTAGCGCTTGCAGGGATGGAGACTGCAATAGAGTCGGTTAGCGCTTCTGTCTTTAGCTGAGGATTAATGGTGACATCATCACTAAATCTTGCGCCTTGTGTCTGTACCTGTAAAGCAGCATCATGTTCCATTACGATCGCGGCAATCACTTCAAGCGCCTGCTGTTGGTCTAATGGCGTATGTTGAACAATATATTGGATGGCTTCAGTTTTCTTGTCTTCTTCCAGTAAAACCACAATATGAACCAGCTGGTCTTCGGTCAAATATTCGATTGGATCCTGCATATCTTATCCTTCTCGTTATGAATCCGTTTCTGTATTGTTCCGTAAATAGAGAGGGAGAAATAGCAGTTTTTTGTTGCACACCAAATTTCGGAAATAAAAAAGCCAGTGTGAACGCACCGGCTTTTCTTATAGGCTAATACCAGAATTAGATCTGATTATTTACATCATCATGCTTGGTTTCACGAATCAGCAGGAATGCCAACAGTGACAGGACAGATGCTGCTGTCAGGTAATAACCTACAGCAGATAAGCCATATTGTGTTGCCAGCTTGGTTGCGATCAATGGCGCAAAAGATGCCCCGAAGATACCTGCCAAGTTGAAGGTCAAAGCGGAACCTGTATAACGTACTGAAGTCGGGAAGATTTCAGACAATACAGTACCAATCGGACCATAAGTTAAACCCATGATCGCAAGACCGATACACAGGAACAGGAATACGATAACTGTACTGCCTGATTCAAGCATGTCGGCAAAGAAGATACCGAAGATCGCAGAAACGATACATACACCGATTGAAGTCGCTTTACGACCGAACTTTTCTGCGAATACAGCAGATAATGGGATGAATGCAGCAAAGCATAGCGTTGCAACTAATTGCAACTGAAGGAATTCTTCACGTGAATAGCCTAGCTGCTTAGTACCCCATTGCAGCGCAAATACAGTTGTTAAGTAGAACACAACGAAGGTACAGATAGCTGCAATTGTACCCAGTACTAACATTTTAGAATGTTTTTTAAATACTTGAACAAAAGGTACGTTTACTTCTTTTTGCTTGTCCAAAACGTTCTGGAATGCAGGTGTTTCATGCAGTTTTAAACGAATCCAAAGACCTACAATAACAAGAAGCGCACTTGAAATGAATGGAATACGCCAGCCCCAAGCCATGAAGTCAGCTTCAGACATCAATGCACCGAGCGTCAAGAATGAGCCAGTTGCCAGGATAAAGCCAATTGGTGCACCCAATTGCGGGAACATACCATACCAGGCACGTTTACCTTCAGGTGCATTTTCAGTTGCAAGTAAGACCGCACCTGACCATTCACCACCCAGGCCAAGGCCCTGACCTAAACGGCATAATGCCAGGAGCAAAGGTGCCACAATACCAATTTGTGCATAGGTTGGCAGTAAACCAATCGCAACCGTAGAAAGACCCATGGTCAGCAAGGCAGCGACCAGCGTGGCTTTACGGCCAATTCTATCGCCAAGGTGACCAAATAATGCCGCACCGATCGGACGTGCAATAAAGGCAATTGCGAAAGTCGCAAGTGACTGAATTGTTGCGGTCATTGGGTCTGTACTTGCCGGGAAGAACAAATAAGGGAAAATAATGACAGCGGCAGTGGCATAAATATAGAAATCGAAGAACTCGATTGTAGTGCCTACTAAACTTGCTGTTAAAACGCGAAATTTTGAGTTTTGTGCTGGCTGAGCAGCAGAATTTGACGACGCCATGAATGACCTTACACTTACTAAAAATAAAAGAACTTAGTTTTAAAAGCGTAATCTTTTTAAAAAAGGCGTAATTTCTTAAAAAAACAACTGCAATCGTCTCGAATCTGCTCGCTCAGGGTCACTGAAATGGAGAATGAGAGGATTAAATCACGTAAAGATAGATGGACAGAAAATGTGATCCTGCGCCTATCAATACAAATATGTGCCAGATAGCGTGGGTATATCTTACTCTTTTTAAAGCGTAAAACAATGCGCCCACAGTATAAGCTAATCCGCCAATGACAAGAAAGGTTAAAGATTGTACAGATAAATATTTCTGCATATCATCAATAACTAACAGTGCAAGCCAGCCCATTGCGAGATAAGCAAACAGGGAAAGTTTCTGAAAACGATGAATGAAAATGAACTTGAATAGTGTGCCAAGGACAGCAATGATCCATAGCGCGATCAATAAATACTGAGCTTTGGCAGTGGGAATAGCGATTGCCAAAAAGGGCGTATACGTACCGGCAATCAGATAATAGATGGCAGTATGGTCAATTTTTTTATAGAAATAACGTCGATCCGCAGTCGTGGCCATGTGATACAGCATGGAAGCAGAAAAAAGCACAATCATGCTCAGTCCATAAACCCATAAGCCAAGCCATTGGCCCGTACTGAGGTAGGAGCCTTTAATCACCAGTAAAATACCGGCAATGACTGATAAGGCAGCACCTACACCGTGACTAATATAGTTGATGCGCTCTTCGGCAGCATCATAATCCTGAAGCAGTGGTGCATTTGACATAATTATCATTCTTCTTAAATATACAAATGTATAGTAATTCAATTTTGCTTTTAGGGTAAGAACATTTACACTTTAATGGCAATTCATTTTAGGTTTCATTTATGTCCACTTTGGCTTCTCTCTCGGTTCAAGAACAGCAATTTCTGGATACTTTCCAGCAAGCCATTGAAACAGATCAGTTTGATCGTCTGATTTTAAGCCAATATAAGGGCGAATTGGAACAGTTGGAGAAAATGACCTTGCGCGTCATTTTGCTGAATGAGCAGAAAGTGCTGAGTTGTCTATATCGATATAAGACTCAGGATGTCACCAAAAACTATCCTTTAACTGAAGCATTGCCTCAGGTGACTGAATTACTGGCATGTTGCAAGCAGGCCAATCTCATCACCGCAGCCGAAGAATTGCAGCTGAAAAAGAACAAGAAAAAAGTCATGTTGACCCGCAGCAAAACCAAACCCGTCATTAAATCAAAAGCTGCTGAACAGGGCCATGACCGGGTCAAGCAGCGTTATGTAGATCAGGACAGTGTATTTTTACAACATTTAGGCATTACTGATCAGCAAAGTCAGATCATTCCGAGTATGGCGCGTAAGTGGAAACAGATTAACAAATTTGTGGAAATTTTCTCGAACGCGCTTTCGCAGATTAAAGCTACTCAGGAAGGACTGCGTGTGGTGGACTTTGGTTCGGGTAAGGGTTATCTGACCTGTGCCTTGTATGACTATATGCAAAAGCATGGACAGACGCCGTGGGTAACTGGCGTAGAACTAAATCCCAAAATGGTCGAGTTTTGCCAGAACGTGGCAGACCAGTCCCAGTTTAACCAGCTGGATTTCTTCCAGGGCGATGTGCGTACCTATGAGCCTGAACGTCTGGATGTGATGATTGCCTTACATGCTTGTGATGTGGCAACGGATTTTGCTATTCATACCGGGATTCGCCTGAATGCGCAGATCATCATGTGTGCACCATGTTGTCATAAGGAACTGCGTCCACAGTTGCAGGCACCGCAAGTGCTGAGTCCGATGCTGCAATTCGGGATTCATGCTGGTCAGCAGGCAGAAATGTTGACAGATACCATTCGTGCCTTGTTGCTGAAAGCCTATGGTTATGAAACTAAAGTATTTGAATTCGTCGCACTCGAGCATACCAGCAAGAACAAAATGATTCTGGCGGTAAAGCGTAAAGACGATCAGGAACCGGATCAGGAAGTGCTAGCTCAAATTCAGGCCCTGAAAGAGATGTATGGTATTCAGAAACACTCACTAGAACTGTTGCTCAAGGATGAATGGAATCAGCAGGGAATTGGCTGTAAATGCTAAATAATGCTGAGCTAAGAATTGCTGCAGGTACTTGGGTGGAGCTGGCTGCCGAAGCCAGACTGATTCGTGGAGCTGTGTTTATTCAGGAACAGCATATTGCCCCAGAAGATGAATGGGATGCAGAAGATGAGGTCTCGACCCATTTCGTGGCTTATCTGCATGATCAACCGGTTGCCACAGCTCGACTATTAACAAGTAACAGTATCGGTCGTGTCGCAGTACTGAAATCAGCGCGTGGTCACAAGATCGGTCAGCAGTTAATGCAGGCAGTGATTGACTATGCACGCACTGAAGGTCGGCAGTTTGTTAAACTTTCCTCTCAAGTACATGCTATTGGCTTTTATCAAGTCCTGGGTTTTCGGCTACAGGGTGAAGAATATCTGGACTGTGGAATTCCACATATCGATATGTATTTACAACTTTAAAGATTCATTTTTCAGATATAAAAAAAGCGAGGTTAATGCCTCGCTTTTTTTTATTTTTACATCTTAATGACCATGTGCGCTATTTGCAGCATGTTCAGTATCCATATTGGCATGTTCGTCTGCTGACATATGATGTTCTTCCGCAGTAGTTGCTTGTGAGGCAGGATCTTGTTGAGCAGCTGCACGAGCTTCACGATCTGCCTGAGCTTTGGCAATGGCTTCTTCTGACATGGTCGGGGCATTTTTAAATGCGTGTTGCTGGGTATCCTGTTTCTTCTGCTGGCTTGGCATGTAGTCTGGTTCATTACTGACAGCTAACCAGAAGATGAACATGAATATACCACCAATTATGCAGAAGATAATCAGTGCTCTCCAACCCCAAGGTGAATTTTCAGGAGTATTTTGATCAGACATAGCATGAACCCAAAGATGAGATAGTATCTATGTTACTTTATAACATAAATTGGCTGAAAAGCAGACTGGATTTGCACTGTAAAATATGCCTATTTTTTCAGTAAGCTTATAAAAAGAGGAGCTTAAAGCTCCTCTCGATCTGACCAAAGTAGATTAAAAAGTTTCGGCAGCAGAAACTTTATTTTTGAGCAGAGTCGGTGCCTTAAAGCGTTCACCATATTTCTTTTCCAGTACATTGGCACGTGCCAAGACCTTCGCCAGTCCATACTGATTTAAATATTGCACTGCACCACCGGTCCAGGCAGGGAAGCCAATGCCAAAGATCGAACCAATATTCCCCTCTACCGTTGATTGCAATACGCCTTCTTCCAGACAACGTACGGTATCCAGCGCCTGTACAAACAGGAAACGTTCAATCATTTCCTGCTCAGACATTTCGGTATTCTTATTCCAATGACTGAGGCCTGACCAAAGTTGTTTTTTCCCACCTTCAGGATAGTCATAAAAACCTGCACCAGCTGCTTTGCCTTTACGGCTAAACTGGTGAATCATGGTCTGAATCACTTCATCGGTAGGTGAGGCCTGACGTTCTTTACCTTCTGCTTGAAGTGCCTTACGCGTTTCATTGCTCACATGCTCGGTCAGGGTTAAGGACACTTCATCCTGAACTGCCAATGGACCAACGGGCATACCGGCTTTTAAAGCAGCCATTTCAATACGTGCTGGATGCACACCTTCTGCCAGCAGACGCAAACCTTCTTGTACAAAAGTGCCAAAGACGCGGCTGGTAAAGAAACCACGACTGTCATTTACGACGATTGGCAGCTTGCCGATCTGCTGGACGAAATCAAAAGCTTTGGCGAGGGTTTCATCCGAAGTATTTTGCCCCTTGATGATTTCCACCAGCTGCATTTTATCCACCGGACTAAAGAAATGCAGACCGATAAATTTAGCTTGATCCTTGCTCGCCTGGGCCAGATTACTGATTGGTAAAGTTGAAGTATTTGATGCCATCACGCCATCGGCAGCCAGATACTGTTCCGCCTCCTGAGTGACTTGAGCTTTCAGTTCCTGATTTTCAAAGACTGCTTCGATGATCAGGTCACAGCCTTGCAGATCATTAGCCTGAGCAGTGGTCTGAATCAGGCTTAAAATCTGATTGCGCTGCTCAGCACTAAGTCTGCCTTGACTGACTTTCTTATCCAGCAGCTTCTGGCTATAGGCTTTGCCTTTTTCAGCAGCTTCGATTGAGACATCTTTTAGAACGACCTGAATGCCTCTGCTGGCAGTAACATAAGCAATTCCAGCTCCCATCATCCCTGCACCCAAAATCCCAACTTTCTTGGCTTGCCATTTAGCAAAATATTTCGGGCGATGTGCGGCAGATTTAATACTGTTCATGCCATGCCAAAAGGTGCCGATCATGTTTTTCGATATCTGACCGGTCGCCAGAAAGGTGAAATAACGGGATTCAATCCGCAGTGCTGTATCGACATCAACCTGTGCACCTTCAACAGCCGCAGACATAATCGCTTCTGGTGCCGGATAACAGGCTTTGGTTTTATCGCGTAGCATCGCAGGAGCAATGGCTAGCATTTGTGCCACTGCTGGAGTGGAGGGTGAGCCGCCTGGAATTTTGTAGCCTTTTTCATCAAAAGGTTGTACGGATTTAGGATGGGCTTTAATCCATACAACTGCTTTTTCCAGCAGCTCATCAAGGTTATCAGCCGTGTCATGGATCAAGCCCAATGATTGAGTTTTTTCCACACCGAGCTGCTTACCTTCCATCAATAAAGGAAGAGCAGTCTGTAAACCCAGCAGACGAATGGTACGGACTATACCACCGCCGCCGGGTAGCAGACCTAAAGTCACTTCTGGCAGGCCGAATTTGCTTTTCGAGTCATTCAGTGCAATCCGATGATGGGCACACAGGGCGATTTCCCAGCCACCGCCAAGGGCGGTACCATTTAAGGCTGCAACCACTGGAATACCACGGGTTTCGATATAACGCAGCTGTGCTTTCATCTCTTCAATCATGTTGAAGAATTCAGTGGCATGTTCTGGTGTGGCTTGAATCAGCTCATCCAGATCACCACCAGCGAAGAAGGTTTTTTTGGTTGAACGGAAAATAATTCCGGAAATTTCATCATCTACTTTCAGCTTGTCGACCACTTCACTAAGTGCAGTGCGAAAGTCGGCATTCATGGTGTTAGCAGACTGGTTTGGAGAGTCAAAAGTCAGAACAACAATATTGTCCGCTGTTTTTTCAAATTGAATGGCACTCATGGTTCTCTCCTTAGACCAGTTCAATAATGGTGGCAATGCCCATGCCGCCACCAACGCATAAAGTTGCTAATCCACGTTTTTTACCTTGGCGTTCCAGCTCATCTAGCAACGTGCCGAGAATCATGGCACCGGTCGCACCGAGTGGATGACCCATCGCAATGGCGCCGCCGTTGACATTGACTTTGGCAGGATCAATGTTGAGTTCTTTAATAAAGCGCATCACGACTGCGGCAAAGGCTTCATTGACTTCAAACAGGTCAATATCATCAATGCTAAGACCAGCTTTAGCCAAGGCTTTTCGTGCAGCCGGGGCAGGGCCGGTGAGCATAATGGTTGGATCAGCGCCCACCAGTGCAGTCGCCAAGACTTTGGCACGGGGTTTTAAATTTTGTTCTTTGACAGCCTGTTCCGAAGCCAGCAGGACCAGTGCAGCACCATCCACGATGCCAGAAGAATTTCCTGCATGGTGCACATGACTGACTGCACCGACTTCTGGATATTTTTGCAGGGCAATCGCATCAAAGCCCATCTGTCCCATGCTGGCAAAGCTTGGGTTGAGTTTGCTTAGTGTTTCAATCGTCGTATTCGGTTTAATGAACTCATCTTTATCCAGAATCACCACACCGGTTTTGTCTTTAACCGGTACAATCGATTGATTAAAATGACCATTGGCCTGAGCTGTCGCCGCTTTTTTCTGGGACTGTTCTGCGAAGCTATCTACATCATCACGGCTATAACCATCAATGGTCGCGATCAGGTCGGCACCAATGCCTTGTGGAATAAAGTCACAAGCCATATTGGTTTCAGGATCGAGCGCCCAGGGACCACCGTCCGAACCCATCGGCACCCGGGACATGGATTCCACTCCACCCGCAACAACCAGATCTTCCCAGCCGGAGCGGACTTTTTGTGCGGCCATATTCACAGCTTCCAGACCAGAAGCGCAGAAACGGTTAATCTGTACACCCGCCACATCATTGTCCCACCCAGCTGCAATCGCGGCAGTTTTGGCAATATCAGCGCCCTGGTCACCAATCGGGGTGACACAGCCCAAGACAATGTCATCAATCTTGGAGGTATCTAGGGAATGACGGTCTTTCAGTTCATTCAGCAGAGTGGTGAGTAAACTGATCGGTTTGACTTCATATAAGGATCCATCCTTTTTGCCCTTGCCACGTGGCGTGCGAATGGCATCGATGATATAGGCCTCGCTCATACAATTTCCCTTTTTTGAATGGATAAGATTTGTTCTAATAATTTTGAGTGTAATGATTCTTTAGCTAAGCGCAATGACGAGAACGGACCAGGTCATTTGAGCAATCTGGTCAATGGCAATGATAAAAGGTTCAGACAAAAAATGCCCAAGTCTGGAGCTTGGGCATGAACTGAGATTAGCAAAAGAGCTAATGCTGAATATGAAGATGATGTGGCTTAATGGTAACCGTGTAACTGGCGATATAAACCTGGTGTGACACCAGTCCATTTTTTGAAGGCACGGTGGAAGGTACTGGTTTCACTGAAACCGACCTGTTGAGCGACATCTTCTAGGGTTAAATCTGGGTTTAACAACAGGTGAATTGCAGCATCTCGACGCAATGCATCTTTAACACCTTGATAACTCTTGCCTTCAGCAGCCAGACGACGACGTAAAGTTTGTGGAGATAGATACAGCATGGAAGCGACATCATTCAGCGTCGGCATTTCTTCACCGATCTGGCTCTTCAGTACATCACGAATACGGGAGGTGAGAGAATTGGTATTTTTAAATTTCACCAACAGTTGAGCAGGTGCAGCTTTCAGGAATTCTTCAAGTGTTTCTTCATTCTGACGGATTGGCAAATCCAGATAATCCGCTGCAAAAGTAATTTCTGTACGCGGCGCGTCAAACTGCATCACGGGTGCAAAGAATAATGCATCGTATTCATCAGCATGATTTGGACGTGGGTAGCTAAAATGTACGCGTTCCAGTGGCAGGCGACGTTCAATCAACCAGGACGCCAGACCATGCCAGATCATCAGCATGCTTTCAGTGATGAAATGATCCGGATCCATCTCTTTCGGAATTTGAGGGACTAAACGTGCTTCGTGCTTGTCACGTTCCAGTGTCACAGCCCAGTCATCGCCAAACAGCTTGTAAAACTGGGACGAAAGTTCCAGCGCATCACCCAGAGTTTTAGCGTGGATAATCAGCTGACACATGATGGCGAATGTACCCAGACGGCGAGGCTGTTTGTCAAAGCCCACATGCTCGTCCTGTGTCACCATCCACAGCATTTTAATAAAACGGGTATATTGTTCTGGCGAGATACGGGCCTTAGGCTGATGCAGAAGTTCAGCTTCAATACCAACATGAGACAATAACGTATCGACGTCCATGCCGAGACGCTTCACGCCGTAGAGTGCAGCGTTAACGAAATGGATACTGATCGTATCGCGACTCATGTTTAATCCTTCAGTCTCTTTGATGTTCACTAATGCTTGACCTAATTGACAACAAATAATAAATCAATGGCAATTTACAAAATCTGATTTGCCATTTGTTACATATTAAATTGCCGAAATGATCAAGGTAAATGGCTGAACATGACATTGTTTTTGTGTGTTTATGTTTCTAAGATGCATAAAAAACCAACATAAATAGAGTAAATATTCTAATGTCTCATGCCTTAAAAGGATTGAAAGTCCTCGATTTTTCTACACTTTTACCTGGCCCCTTTGCCACTATGTACTTGGCAGACCTCGGTGCCGAGGTTGTGCATATTGAATCACCGACACGTCCTGACCTGTTGCGATTAGTGCCACCGTACGCAAATGGGCAGGCAACTGCGCACAATTATTTGAATCGTAACAAACAATCTATCACGCTGGATCTTAAAAATCGTGACTGTATCGAACAGATCAAAACCAGGATTTCTGATTATGACATTGTGGTTGAACAGTTCCGTCCCGGTGTGATGCAACGTTTGGGACTAGATTACGCCACCTTGGCTGAAATCAATCCACGACTTATTTATTGTTCCATTACTGGCTATGGGCAAACCGGTTCTTATAAAGATAAGGCCGGACATGACATTAATTACCTGGCTTTATCTGGAATTGCCGGACATAGCGGTCGGGTTCAGGGTGGTCCACCGGTATTAGGCATTCAGGTGGCAGATGTTGCTGGCGGTTCCATGCATGCAATTATCGCCGTTCTGGCAGCGGTGATTGAACGCCAGCGTAGCGGGATGGGACAGTATATTGATATTTCCATGACCGATTGCACGGTGACCTTAAACAATATGGCTGCTGCCGCCAGTCTGGCGGCAGGTGTGCATGCCCAACCAGAATCCGGTCATCTTAACGGGGGCAGTTTTTATGATTATTACCAAACCCAAGATGGTCGTTATCTTTCCATTGGCAGCTTGGAGCCCAAATTTATGCAGGGTTTAGCACAGGCATTGCAGCTACCCATTCTGTTAGAAAAAGGTTCATCCTTAGATGTCCAAGATCGGACAGAAGTGAAAGCAGCAATCCAAGAGAAAATTCGCAGTAAAACTTTGCATGAGTGGCAGACTATATTTGCTGCTTTAGATGTGTGTGTGGAGCCGGTATTACACCTAGATGAAGCTTTACATTCACAATTGGCACAAGAGCGGGGCTGGGTTGTACAGGTTCCAGTCAAAGCAGGTGAGCAGAAGACTGAGCCACAGCTGGCCTGTCCAATCAAATTTTCCCGTTCCAGCTCACGTTATAATTTTATTGGACAGGCACTGGGTGAATCTGAACAGTGGTAAAGTTTCAGACCTTTTAATGATTATTTATCAATCAGCAGCGGTGAGCTGTTTTTATATGAAAATAAATGCTAAGGATCTAAAAAATAAATTATTATTAGTTGAAAAGTGGTTTTGCTCGACAAATCCTTTAAATCACTGAATTTCTGGTAGGCTTATCAATAAAATCGCTATGAAATATGTATAAAAAGCATTTTATTGATAGTTTTAATCTCGTTATCCTTGCCGACGATATAATAGAAACTACTAGCTGTACGCCATGTATTTATATACTGATTTCGATCAGCAACTGATTAATGAACGTGTTGCACAGTTCCGTGACCAAACGGAACGTTACTTAGCGGGCAAATTGACGGAAGATGAATACCGTCCGCTCCGCCTGCAAAATGGTCTATATGTACAACGTTATGCGCCAATGCTGCGTGTAGCCGTGCCGTATGGTCTCATGAACTCTAACCAACTTCGTAAAATTGCTGAACTTGCGAAAGAGTATGACCGTGGCTATGCACACGTTTCAACGCGCCAAAACTTCCAGTTCAACTGGCCTGCGCTTGAAAACGTGCCTGACATGTTGCAAGAATTGGCATCAGTACAAATGCATGCAATTCAAACGTCTGGTAACTGTATCCGTAATACAACGACTGACCAATATGCAGGTGTCGTTGCAGGTGAGATTGCCGATCCGCGTCCAACATGTGAGTTGATCCGTCAATGGTCTACCTTCCATCCTGAATTCGCATTCTTGCCACGTAAGTTCAAGATTGCTGTTTCTGCGCTGGAAGAGATCGACCGTGCAGCAACTTCATTCCATGATATCGGTGTATATATCGTGCGTAATGAAGCAGGTGAGATGGGCTACAAGATCAAAGTCGGTGGCGGTTTAGGTCGTACCCCGATTATTGGTAGCTTTATCCGTGAGTTCTTGCCACGTGAAGATTTAATTGCTTACTTAGAAGCAGTGCTTCGTGTGTATAACTTACATGGTCGTCGTGACAACAAATATAAAGCACGTATCAAAATCTTAGTAAAAGCACTGACACCTGCAGTGTTTGCTGAGAAAGTTGAAGCTGAATTTGCGCACACTGTAAAAACATTGAAAATTGATGCTGACACCTTGGCGAAAATGGATGAAAACTTCATGCCATTTGCGTACCAGGATTATGCAGATGAAGATTTCTCTGAACAGTTCGCTGCACATCCGAAATTCAAGCAATGGTTCAACATCAATACCAATGCGCACAAAGTGAAAGGCTATCGTATTGTTACGATTTCACTGAAACGTGCTGGCGTTGCACCGGGTGACGTGACCACTGAAGAAATGAATCTGATTGCTGATCTTGCAGACAAGTACACCTTCGGTGAACTCCGTACCACGCATGAGCAAAACATTGCCCTTGTCGATGTACCACAAAAAGATTTATTCGAATTGTGGCAAACACTTGAACAAGCGAATTTGGCTCGCGCGCATATTGGTTTCTTGACCGACATTATTTGCTGCCCGGGCGGTGACTTCTGTTCATTGGCCAATGCAAAATCAATTCCAATTTCTGAAGCGATTTCACGCCGTTTTGATGATCTTGATACCATTTATAACCTTGGTAAATTGGACCTCAACATCTCAGGTTGTATGAATGCGTGTGGTCACCACCATGTGGGGAATATCGGTATCTTGGGTGTAGACAAAAAAGGTGCTGAATTCTACCAAATCACTTTAGGTGGTAATGCAGACCATGATGCATCGATTGGTGACATTCTTGGACCATCGTTTGCAGCAGATCGTATCCCTGATGTAGTTGAAGAAATCTTAAATACCTATCTTGACCTGCGTCAGGAAGGTGAAGAGTTTATCGATACTTACCGTCGTGTCGGCATCCAACCATTTAAGGAGCGTGCATATGCTTAATACCGCACTACAAGTGCTCTCTAAAGATGGCACGATTGCAGACAACACTTACCAATTGATTGCTGAAGATGGCGTATTACCACAAGGTGATGTAGTTTTGACTGTTGAGCAGTTAGACCAAATTGCCAATGTTTCAGGCAAAAAAGCATTGTACTTAACGGTTGATGCTTCACCTGAAACCAATGAATTCCCGCTAGATCAACTTGATGCAATTTTCATTGAGTTTGCCGGTTTTAACGATGGTCGTGGCTATTCATTTGCAGCTTTACTTCGTCGCCAAGGTTTCCAGGGCGAACTGCGTGCAACAGGTGACGTGTTTAAAGACGTGTTGAACTATATGAAGCGTTCTGGTTTTGATACTTTCGTGATTAAAGAAGGTAAAGATATTCAGGAAGCGGCAGCAGGTTTAGGTGATTTTACTCATCCATACCAAGCATCAACTGCAGTACCAAAACCAAATTATCAAACAGGTGCTTAATTGAATTAAGCCCTTCAAAAAGCTGGACTTCGGTTCAGCTTTTTTGTTTTTAGAATAATTAAAAAGAATGACGTGAAATCAATACAACGGACTGAATGTACAGCGGGATTGATTGCATAGCATGATGAATCCACAGCTGTTTTATCTATTTTGACCTCTCATTAGGCATAGCGCATTGTTGCACATCTGCTTGCTCATCTATAGAGGATTTATTTGAAAAAGGCATGTATATGATTGAACTTTTATGGTGATACATCTGCTGTAATTTTGTGCATATTGATCCGCTAGATACCAAACAATCGTGTTTATTTGCGTCAAATTGGTGCTAATTATTGTAGTATAAGGATTATTCAGCTGAGCTTTCTTGGTGCAGCTCGGATGACGATCTTGTAAATAGAACAGATCTTTCAAATTGTGATCGAGATCATTGCTATTTATAAGTCTTTATATTTTTTCAGTGATACATTAGTTATGCAAAATTCGATTCGTGTCGGGATTGTCGGTTACGGCAACTTAGGTCGTGGCGTTGAAACGTCAATTCAAAAAAACCCAGATTTACAATTAGTGGGTATCTTCTCACGCCGTGATCCTGCAACGGTTTCTCCGTGTTTCAACGATACTCAAGTGTATCGTATGGACGATTTGAGCGACTTCCAAGATAAAATTGATGTACTGATTTTATGTGGCGGTTCAAAGGATGACCTTCCAAAGCAAACTCCTGAATTGGCGCAAATGTTCAATACAGTGGACAGCTTCGATACGCATGCACGTATCCCAGAATTCTTTGATGCAGTGAATGTGCCTGCATTGGCAAACAAGAAAACGGCAATGATCTCGATTGGTTGGGATCCAGGTATGTTCTCAATTAACCGTTTATTTGGTGAAGCACTGCTTCCTGATGGTGAAACATATACTTTCTGGGGCAAAGGCTTAAGCCAAGGTCACTCCGATGCAATTCGTCGTGTTGAAGGTGTAAAAGCAGGCGTGCAATACACGATTCCTTCAACGGAAGCAATCGACAAAGTCCGTAGCGGTGTACGTCCAAACTTGAGCACGAAAGACAAACATACACGTGAATGCTATGTAGTGCTTGAAGAAGGTGCAGATGCGCAAGCGGTTGAGCAAGCGATTGTGACCATGCCAGACTATTTTGCTGACTATAATACAACTGTAAACTTCATTGATGAAGCGACTTTAGCTGCTGAACACAACACCATGCCACATGGTGGTTTTGTGATTCGTAGTGGTAACAGCAGTGAAGCACATAACCAAGTGATCGAGTTCTCTTTGAAACTGGACAGTAATCCTGAATTTACGGCAAGTGTATTAGTTGCCTATGCACGTGCAACATATCGCATGAACCAAATGGGGCAGTACGGTGCGAAAACAGCATTTGATGTTGCACCAGGTCTACTTTCAATGAAGTCACCTGAACAACTTCGCAAAGAAATTCTTTAATCATTACGTATAAAAAGCCTCCGATTGGAGGCTTTTTTTATTGCTTCTCCCTCTCCTTTAAGGAGAGGGCTGGGGAGAGGTAGATTTTCATCCTTCTCCTTGTGAACTCAGAATATATTCTGAGGATTCTCATCTCCCTGAGGGAGAGAGGACTTAAGGCTTTAGATTAACTCAATCGCGACTGCAGTTGCTTCACCACCACCAATACATAGCGCTGCAACACCTTTTTTGCCGCCAGTGCGCTTTAAAGCATGGATCAAAGTCAGGATAATGCGAGAACCTGTAGAACCCACTGGATGACCTAGTGCACAAGCACCACCATTAATGTTTACTTTTTCCGGATCAAGCTTGAACTCATCCATTGGGCACATGGTGACCATGGCAAAGGCTTCATTAATCTCCCAAAGATCTACTTCTTCAGCGGTCCAGCCTGCTTTATCCAGTACTTTCTGAATAGCGCCAACAGGTGCAATCGTGAACTCTGATGGATGTTGAGAGTTTGAAGCGTAGGCAACAATTTTTGCCAGTGGGTTTAAACCTTGAGCTGCCGCATTGTCAGCAGAGGTTAATACTAATGCAGAGGCACCATCAGAAATAGAGCTGGCATTGGCTGCAGTAATGGTACCATCTTTGGCAAAAGCAGGGCGCAATGTTGGAATTTTATCAATATTGGCATTGAATGGCTGTTCGTCTTTATCTACCACTACATCACCTTTACGGGTAGAAACAGTGACTGGCACAATTTCATCTGCAAAGTAGCCTTCATTTACCGCAGTTTGTGCACGCTTTAATGAACGAATGGCAAAGTCATCCATCTGTTCACGCGTATAACCTTTGGTATTTGCCATATCTTGGGCAAAAGAACCCATCAGGCGACCAGTTTCTGCATCTTCTAAACCATCCAGGAACATATGGTCTTTAATTTCACCGTGGCCCATTCGCAAACCGCCACGTGCTTTAGGTAGTACATATGGCGCATTGGTCATAGATTCCATACCACCTGCAACTACATAAGTTGCAGAACCGGCCTTGATCATGTCAGCAGCTTGCATCACTGCTTTCATGCCTGAACCACACAGCTTATTAATAGTAACAGCACCAGTGCTGTCGGGAAGACCCGCCTTACGCATCGCCTGGCGGGCAGGACCCTGTTTTAAACCGGCAGGAAGAACACAACCCATAATGACTTCTTCGATGTCCGTTGGTTGTAAACCTGCACGAGCAATGGCTTCTTTGATCGTCACAGCACCCAGGTCAGGCGCAGTCACACCTGATAAGCTGCCTTGAAAGCCACCCATGGCTGTACGTGCACCATTGACAATTACGATGTCAGTCATTGTTGTATCTCCGTATGAGTTTTAGTCATTTATTCTCGACCTAAGCAGTATATTGAAAAAACTGCAAGATTAAAGCTTCAAAAAAGTTGAAACATAAACCAGGCAGTTTTCTCAGCATGTACTAAGATTCTCTTTACGCAGATGCCCCATTTTGCTGAGTACAATTCTATAGTAATGGGAATGCTGAAAAGAACAGTAGTAAAAGCTGCCATTGGAGCCAATAGGTAAATTGGTCTGCGCCTGATAATTGACACTTGGGATACTTAAAGCACCTCTCCAATCCAGCTGCCCATATTTGAGCTTCAAATGATCAACATGCAGTACGGTTTCGCCGGCATCAACTTGTCTATTTTTATTTTGATCGACAAATACCAACCAGGCATTGCTCCACTGATTCGTTTGACAGGTTGATAGATTTAATGTGGGACAAATCACAATATTCTGACGTAATACTGCTGATTGACTACGTGCATAGCGATTCACCGCTGTAATCTTCTGATAAATACTGTTAGCTTCTTGTTTTGACTGATATTCTTGAAAGAAAGGAACTGCTAGGGTTGCAAGTATTGCAAGAATGGAGATGACAACAATAAGCTCCACAATTGTGAACGCATTATTTCTTTTTATATACATGGTTTAACCTATTTATATATTATTTTTATCGGAAACATGCTATTAATTGGGCGTTTTTTAATGCTTTTTTTTATTTACCTAGTATTTTTGTACTTGAAATAGGAGAAAGCTGTTAAAATTAGGTAAGAGACAATAAGGTATTCACAACAAAAAATTGAGTAAAAATTTACCGAATTACAACGGAAATTGTAAGTAATTTTGTCAATAATTTACTTGATTAGATTAATCAAGCACTTGGAAAATTTATTCAGTGTTTGTATGATTCCCTGTGAATAGCTTAAAAATAAAACTGGGGTAAAAGAAGCCTATCTCAGGAAAGCCAATTTAGGCTTGAGCTTGAACAACAATTGTTATCTCTGGAGGATAAATCCATGAAAATGAGTCGTATTGCTTTAGCAATGCTCGTAGCTGCGCCATTCGCTGCTGCAAACGCAGGTGTAACTGTTACTCCACTATTAGTGGGTTATAACTTTGTAGACACTAAACACAACAATGACAAATTAACAAATGGTCCTGAACTTCAGGATGATTTATTTGTTGGTGCTGCACTTGGTGTTGAATTGACTCCATGGTTAGGTTTTGAAGCTGAATACTCACAAGTTAAAGGTGATGTAGAACTTGCTGATGTAGAAATTGGTGAGTACAAGAAACAGCAAATTGCTGGTAACTTCTATGCAACTTCTGATTTGATCACTAAAAACTACGATAGCAAAATCAAGCCGTACGTACTTTTAGGTGCTGGTCATGTTAAAACTGAAGGTAAAGATGGCTTCGCTTTTGAAGAAGAAAGCACTATCGGTAATACTGGTTTAGGTGCTTTCTGGCGCTTAAACGATGCTTTATCTCTACGTACTGAAGCTCGTGCTACTTATAACTTCGACAACGAATTCTGGGACTACACAGCTTTAGCTGGTCTTAATGTTGTTCTTGGTGGTCACTTGAAGCCAGCTGCTCCTGTAGTTGAAGTTGCTCCAGTTGCTCCAATCGCTCCAGTTGCTCCAGCACCACAAGAGTTAACTGAAGACCTTAACATGGAACTTCGTGTATTCTTTGATACAAATAAATCAAACATCAAAGATCAATACAAACCAGAAATCGCGAAAGTTGCTGAGAAGTTAGTTGAATACCCTAACGCTACTGCTCGCATCGAAGGTCACACAGATAACACTGGTCCACGTGCTCTAAACGAACGTTTATCTCTTGCTCGTGCTAACTCTGTTAAATCTGCTCTTGTAAGCGAATACAACGTTGATGCTTCTCGTTTGTCTACTCAAGGTTTCGCTTGGGATCAACCGATTGCTGACAACAACACTAAAGAAGGTCGTGCTATGAACCGTCGTGTATTCGCGACTATTTCTGGTAGCCGTACTGTTCTAGCTGAACAACCAGTTGCAGAGCAACCAGTTGCTCAATAATTTATTATTGAACACTGATTAAAAAAAAAGCGGCTCTTATGAGTCGCTTTTTTTATTACCCTGATTTGACTACACTGCATAGCCCTAAACCTGTTTTTGAGTCTGAGCATGAGTGTGGAACTTCCTGAAGATTTACAGAATCTGGAGGCTAATAGTGGAATCTATGCGATCTGGATGATTTTTCATCACTATGGTATAGATTTGCATATTCCGGATCTGATCCAGCTCACACACCATAACCCTGAAATGGGAACCTCCAGTATTGCACTTGCAGTTGCTTTAAAAACACTGGGTTTGGATGTCGATTTTTACACTGAACATGATCCAGATAAACAGCCCATTGAAATTGAGTTTTATCAACAAGCATCTCGATTAAGAATCCCGGTTATAGAACAGCCATTGTCTTATGCAGAAATTCAGGAACATGTAGAAGCTGGACGTTTTGTGATTGTGTTCTATGACACCCTAGAGGGAGTCGGGAATCATTCTTTGGTGTATGAAATCAATGAAACTGAAATTAGCTTCTTTGACAGTTTTGAGTCTATGCCAAAAGAGGTATTTGAGCAGCAACATCGGGCAGAGGGGATCTGTCAGCAAGCCATCGTCATTGACGATCGAAATTTTGTTATGCGACACAGTTAATGCAATAAAAAAGCAGCCATTCAGGCTGCTTTTTCAGTTCAAAAATTATTCACGATCTATTTTCATAGGCTGAACATCCATTTCTTTATAAGAAATGAGTTTGGTGTTGTGTTTCCACTTATAACCTAACCAGATCGCCAGGAATAAGAAAATACCAATGTAAGTGGAAAGCACTGCAAGCCATTCACCATTCAGTACGGCCTGATAGTTTTGCCCCAGTACTACAATCGCACATAGCACAAAAGCAAACCATGGTGCAAACGGGAAGAACTTGGCACGATAAGCCAGATCCTCAAGTTTATAACCTTGAGCCAGATATCCTTTGCGGAAGCGGTAATGGGATATGGCAATACCCAGCCATACAATAAATCCACACATACCAGACATATTGAGTAGCCAGTTAAATACTTCCTGTTCACCAATAAATGTCGTCAGGAAGCACAGTGCAGCAATCGCAGTCGTGGCATATAGTGCATTCATTGGCACACCGCGCGCATCCAGACGACCAAACAATTTTGGTGCACTGCCTTTACGTGCCATATCAAACAGCATACGGGTAGAGGAGTACATGCCCGAGTTACCCGCAGACAGAATTGCAGTCAGAATCACCGCATTCATGACACTGGAAGCGAAGGCAAAACCAGCTTGTTCATACAGCAAAGTGAAAGGCGAAAGCGCAATATCTTCACTCGATGCTGCCTGTAAAAGGCGTGGATCATCATAGGCAATCAGGGTGCCAATAATGAAGATACATACGATATAGAATAACAGGATACGCCAGAAAATCTGCTTGATTGCTACAGGAATGGTTTTCTGCGGATCTTTAGATTCACCTGCAGCCACGCCTACCATTTCAGTCCCCTGGAAGGAGAATCCGGCAATCATCGCCACCCCGATCAGGGCAGCTAAGCCGCCAACAAATGGTGCTTCACCTTTGCTCCAGTTGGCAAATGCAGAAACATCAGGTGTCAGCATGATTTTTGCAATCATGAAGATACCAATAATAATAAATGCAATAATCGCCAGTACTTTGATTAAGGAGAAGAAGAATTCAGATTCACCAAAGCCTTTTACCGTCAGCGCATTAATTCCAAAGACCACAGCCAGGAACAGGGCGCTCCAGTAAAAGCCAGGAATGTCCGGGAACCAGAATTTCATAATGAACTGGACTGCAACCAGTTCAAAGGCTACGGTAATCGCCCAGTTATACCAGTAATTCCAGCCTAGTGCGAAACCAAAACCACCCTCGACATATTTAGTACCGTAAGTAAAGAAGGCACCTGAAGTTGGGTTATGGGTTGCAAGCTCACCTAAGCTGGTCATCAGGAAGTAAATCATGACACCAATGAGCGCATACGCAAGTAATGCACCACCTGGTCCGGCATTGGCAATGGTCGCACCTGAAGCCAGGAACAAACCTGTACCAATTGATCCACCAATGGCGATCATATTCAGATGACGAGCACTTAGCTTACGCTGCAGCTGTGTGCTGTTTTGAGTTTCGCTCATCATGATTCCTTAACATTTTTTTGAGTGCTGGCGAAAAGCACCTTGAAGCCTTGTTGATCAGTTTTGACTGTACACTGGCCAAAATTTTGCTCAATTAAAATCGGGTAATTCAAGAAGCGGTTCGCCACAATCCATAATTCACCACCAGACTTGAGATGACGACGTGAAGTTTTGCACAGATTTTCACTGGCATCATAGTTGGTTTGAATGCCTTGATGGAAGGGAGGATTGCTGACGATGGCGTGCAAAAATAATGGTGCATCTTCAATCCCGCTCACTGCCTTAATTTCAAGTTGCTCAGGCTCAAGCTGATTTTTCTCAAAAGTCATTTTGGTAGAGGCTAATGCAAAAGCATCCACATCTAATGCGAAGATACGATTGTTTGGATTGAGTTTGGCAAGATAGGCGCTGATGACGCCAGCACCACAACCAAAGTCAGCAATTTTACCTGAGGTCACTTCAGACAGGTAAGGCAGGAAAACTGCTGTACCCACATCCAGATGATTCTGGCTGAATACCCCAGGAAGTGCACAAATCTGTAAATCACCTTTAGGAGTAGAGACGCTATAGGTTTGTGCCCAGTCAGCTAAGGCTTTTTTCTCGACGCTGCAGTCTAGGGTCAATTGCCACAACTGGCAATGTCGTGCACTGTCCAGTTTAAGCGTTTTACCGTAAGGCTGAAGCTGTTTCGCTGCACGTTCCACGCCGCCCTTTTTCTCGCCCACCAAAAAGACATGACTGCCTTGTTTTAGGTGAATCGCGACATTATGAATGAGATAGTTCAGTAATTCTTTGGATTTTGGAACAAAAATTACAGCCTGATCAAATTTACCTTCAGGAAATTCTGCACCAAAATGTACATCGGCTTGCTGGGTCTGAAAATACAGGTAATCATTATAATTCCATGTCCACACTGCAGCCTGAATAGATTGATTAAATTCAGCCAGCAGGTGATCTGTTGGAGGATTAATCAGCAGTACACGACCCGACAAATAATCATATTGTCTTAATAAGACTTCGCTTTTAGCATCCATAGGAATCTCTCCAATAGAAAAACACTGTCCAGGTTCAACTCAGACAGTGTTTTCTGGACATGAACTTACTTCTTTGTTTCAGGAAGTACAATATTTAGAATCAAGGCTGCAATACCGCCGGTCGCAACACCAGAACTAAAGATATTACGGAATAATTCAGGAAGATGTTCCAGAATCTGTGGAACCTGTGCCACACCCAAGCCTAATGCAAGAGAAATTGCAATGATCAGTAGGGCACGACGGTCCAGGTGAATACCCGACAGAATGTTAATACCAGATGCAGCGACTGCACCAAACATCACCATTACTGCACCACCAAGCACTGCTTGAGGAACAGCCTGAATCACGCCAGCCACTGCGGGAAGTAAACCTAGAATGACTAAAAGAGCGGCAATCCAGATCCCGACATAACGACTTGCTACACCAGTCAACTGAATCACACCGTTGTTTTGTGCAAATACAGAACTTGGGAAGGTATTGAATAAACCCGCAAGTAAAGAGTTCGCACCATTCACTAACACGCCACCTTTAATACGTTTCATCCAGGTTGGGCCATCGACTGGCTGGTTAGAGAGTTTAGATGTCGCAGTAATGTCACCAATGGCTTCTAATGAAGTCACCAAATAAATAAATGCCATTGGAATGAATAAGCTCCAGGAGAAGCTTAAACCAAAATGCATTGGTGTTGGAATCTGAACCAGTGGGGCATCTTTTAGGCCTTCAAAGTTCAGATGTCCCATAAAGCCAGCAAGGATATAACCTGCAACCAGTGCGATCAGAATTGCCGAACTTTTTACCCAGGTAATTCGTACACGATTCAGTAAAATAATCAGTGCCAGAACTGTACATGACATGATCAGGTTATCAGCATTCGCAAAGGTTTTATCATTCATGGCTTGATAACCACCACCCATGCTGATTAAGCCTTCTTTAATTAAAGTCAGACCAATCAGTAAAACCACAATCCCTGTGACTAAAGGTGTGATTAGCTTTTTAATCCATGGCAGGATTTGCGATACGCCCATTTCAATAAATGAACCTGCAATCACTACACCAAAGATCGAAGCCATGACTGCTTCTACTGGTGTGCCGGCAGCGACCATTGCCGAACCAATACCAATAATTGGACCAATAAAGTTAAAGCTGGTGCCTTGAACAATCAGCAGTCCAGCACCAAATGGACCAACTTTCTTGGATTGTAAAAAAGTCGCGATCCCTGAAATGACCAAGGACATGGATAAAATCATATTGGTATCTTCTTTAGAGACACCAAGTGCCAGACAGATCAGCAGGCCTGGAGTCACAATTGGGACAATAATGGCCAGTAAATGCTGGAATGCGGCTAAAAATGCGATAAACGGTTTAGGACGATCTTCAAGACCATAAACGAGGTCAAGTTGATCTTTAGGGGGGGGAGATTGATTAAAATCAGACATATGTCAATGCAAATTAAGGCTGAGTGGCGCTATTCTAATCGAGTTACACGTCATTACAAAAGTAATTGGAAAAAAAATTGACGATGTCAACAAACTGTCACTGTCAAAAGTTTGTATTTTTCTGTATAATTTGCCCTCAAATTTAATACGTATCGAATTTACATGTCAGATATTAAAACTCTCCGTAACATCGCCATTATTGCGCACGTCGATCATGGTAAAACCACTCTTGTAGACAAACTTTTGCAACAATCAGGTGCTCTCGGTGATCGCGCGGGTGAGATCGAGCGTGTCATGGATTCTGGCGCTATTGAAAGTGAACGTGGTATTACCATTCTTGCAAAAAACACTGCAATTAAATGGACTGATGCACGTACTAACACAGAATATCGCATTAACATCGTTGACACCCCGGGACACGCCGACTTCGGTGGTGAAGTTGAACGTGTTCTTTCTATGGTTGACTGCGTATTGCTTCTTGTAGACTCACAAGAAGGTCCAATGCCACAAACTCGTTTCGTAACGCAAAAAGCGTTCGCACGTGGTTTGAAGCCAATCGTAATTATCAACAAAGTCGACAAGCCAAGCGCGCGTCCTGACTGGGTAATTGACCAAGTATTCGATTTGTTCGATAACTTAGGTGGTACTGACGAACAGTTAGACTTCCCAGTGGTTTACGCTTCTGGCCTTCGTGGTGTAGCGGGTCCTTCTCCTGAAGAACTAGCTGAAGACATGACTCCGTTGTTCCAAACAATCGTAGACATCGTTGAACCACCAGCAGTTGACGTTGATGGTCCATTCCAAATGCAAGTGTCTTCACTTGACTATAACAGCTTCGTAGGCGTTATCGGTGTTGGTCGTATTCAACGCGGTTCAGTGAAATTAAACACACCTGTAACTGTGATCGACAAAGATGGCAAAACACGTAACGGCCGTATCTTAAAAATCATGGGTTACCACGGTTTAGATCGCATTGATGTTGAATCTGCTCAAGCAGGCGACATCGTTTGTGTAACTGGTATCGATGCACTAAACATTTCTGACACAATCTGTGATCCGAAAGCAGTTGAAGCGTTACCACCACTTTCTGTAGACGAACCTACAGTATCTATGACCTTCCAGGTAAACAACTCACCGTTTGCTGGTAAAGAAGGTAAATTCGTGACTTCACGTAACATCCGTGAACGTCTTGATCGCGAATTGATCCACAACGTAGCACTTCGTGTTGAAGACACTGACAGTCCAGACCGTTTCAAAGTATCTGGCCGTGGTGAACTTCACCTTTCAGTTTTAATTGAAAACATGCGTCGTGAAGGCTTCGAAATGGGCGTATCTCGTCCACAAGTAATCATCAAAGAAATTGATGGTGAAAAGCAAGAGCCATACGAAAACGTGACGTTTGACGTTGAAGAACAGCACCAAGGCGCTGTAATGGAACAAATGGGTCACCGTAAAGGCGAAATGACCAATATGGAAGTTGACGGTAAAGGCCGTATCCGTATTGAAGCAACTGTCCCTTCACGTGGCTTGATTGGTTTCCGTTCAGAATTCCTGACGATGACTTCTGGTACTGGTATCATGACATCAAGCTTCTCGCACTACGGTCCAATGAAACAAGGTACTGTTGCGAAGCGTCAAAATGGTGTGTTGATTTCTATGGTTCAAGGTACTTGCCTTGGCTATGCATTGTTCACGCTGCAAGACCGTGGTCGTCTATTCGCTAAACCACAGTTAGAAGTTTATGAAGGTATGATCGTAGGTATTAACTCACGTTCAGACGACATGACTGTTAACCCGACTAAAGCGAAACAGTTAACAAACGTACGTGCATCAGGTACTGACGAGGCGTTAACACTTGTTCCTGCAATTGAATTCACGCTTGAACAAGCACTTGAATTCATTGAAGATGACGAGCTAGTTGAAGTAACACCGAAGTCAATCCGTATCCGTAAGCGTTACCTGACTGAAAACGAACGTAAACGTAACCGTGCTAAATAAGACCGGTCACTAATACGAAAAAGCCGCTGACTCTGTTCAGCGGTTTTTTTTTAGTAAAAAAGTTGGGTAATTTATATAAACTTGATAAATTAGTTTTAAATAGAATTATTTAACTAATGTATAATCCATCACAAAATTGTATAAAAAAATGGTGAAATTATGAGCATTATTCAGGAATTTAAGGAATTTGCAGTTAAGGGCAATGTTATGGATCTTGCAGTCGGTGTGATCATTGGCGGCGCTTTCGGTAAGATCATTGACTCAATGGTGAAAGACATCATGATGCCGTTGATCAGTTGGATCATGGGTGGTGATGTTGACTATTCAAATTGGTTCCTGGTATTGGGCGATAACCCAAACAACGTTTCAAACTTGGCTGCGGCACAAGAAGCTGGCTTGAATGTCTTTGCTTATGGTAATTTCATTACGATTTTAATTAACTTCTTACTCTTGGCTTGGGTCGTGTTCTGGTTGGTTAAAGTGATGAACAAACTGCGTCGTCAACAGCCTGCAGAGCCTGAAGCACCAGCAGCAACACCTGAAGATATTGCATTGTTACGTGAAATTCGTGATGAACTAAAGAAACGTCCTGAAGCTTAAGCTTTGTGGATAAAAAACGGCGCTTGGGGCGCCGTTTTTTATGGAATCCCTCCTGACCTCCCTTTAATAAAGGGAGGAAAAGTCCCTCTTTGTAAAAGGTGAGAAGCACTGCTTCGCAAGAGGGGGGATTAAAAATCCATTCGAAACTTAATTTCTACCAAATGAAAACCGAACTGACTTTTCACTGGTCCATGCAAAACACGTTCTGCTGCAGTAAAAACCAGTTTATCAATCACTGGAACAAGTTGGCCTTTTTTCACTTCACCGAGTTCACCACCGCGTTTGGCAGAGTTACAGGTCGAATATTGTTTGGCAATTTTGGCAAAATCTGCTCCTGCAAGAATCTTCTTCTTGAGCTGTTCGGCAGTATCCTTATCCTTGACCAGAATATGGCGGACGATTGCAGTCTTCATTATTTTTTACCTCGTACAGCTGCTGCACGTTTGCTGGAAAGCTTCACCTTTTTTAGTGGCTGGCATTCAGGGCAATAAACCGATGCACGTTGTCCTAATTTAATATTTTCCAGTGTGGTTTCACAGTTCACGCACATTTCTCCGACACGGCCATAAGCCAGCAGCGTTTGCTGGAAATAGCCATTTTCTCCCATGGCATTGGTATAGTCGCGTAAGGTTGAGCCACCTAGATCAATTGCCTGCTTTAAAATGCGCTTAATTTCAACAACCAGCTTTTCAATCTGCTCAAAACTCAAGGTAGAGGCAGGTTGTGCAGGGTGAATGCCCATATTGAATAGACTTTCGGTTGCATAAATATTGCCTACACCAACTACAACATGGTTGTCCATAATTGCAACTTTGGTGCCAACATTTTTATTTTTTAATTTTTCAAATAAGTATTCAGCATTAAAATTATCGCTCAATGGTTCAGGCCCAAGCGTATCAATCAGCTTGCTTTGCGATTGTGCATCCAGCCAGAGAATACAACCAAATCGACGCGGGTCATGATAACGAAGTTGAATATCTTCAAATTGAATAATCAGATGATCATGCTTACGCAATTCTTCACTGGCCTCACATAAGCGAAAACTGCCTGACATACCCAGATGCCATAGCATCGTATCCTGTTCAAATTGCGCCAGAATATATTTGGAACGGCGCGTCAGTTTAATCAGGCGTTGTCCTTGCAGGCGAGCAATATCCTCAGGAATCGGCCAGCGTAAACTTGATTGACGCACTTCCACGTGTAAAACTTGCTGATCAAGGAGAGGCAGGAGACTGGTTTTTGTAGTTTCAACTTCTGGTAATTCAGGCATAACATTTAGCAGCTAATATCATGAGGCTAATATTGGGCGTTTTATGCTTGAATGCAAGCCCTGTTTAAAAGAGAACTGAAGATGGAGGATAGAAATTTATTTTAATAATTGTTTAAAAAATAAATTTCAACATCGGGCTTATTTCAGCTTTTTAGATCTGAAAGGAGACAGATTTTAGATTTTATAAGAAAAAGTTAAGTCTAGCTTCCCTGCCATTCATGGTAACTGTGACTTCAGCTCAGGCTCAATCTGCATTTGATCCTCAAGGACACTACCTGTTAGGGGGCTGGGATGGGAAGTGTGCAGAACTTGCCCAGTAATAAGGTGTCAAGGTTGAAGCAAAGTGGCTAATGCTATGCCCAAACCTGCAAGATGTAGTAAATCCAGGGTCTAGCAACCAAGTAGATGATACATTAGTGCTCAGTTTAACTACATCAGTGATCTTCTAAAGTTGGATTGTTCACGCTATAACTAAACAGGCTCTTGAGAACCTGTTTTTATTTTGAATATAAATCAGCCAATAAGAAGAGGAAACATCGCGTGACATTACTCTTTCAACCCATGCAATTTGGATCATTGCAACTTGATAACAAAATCGTAATTGCTCCGATGTGCCAGTACTCTGCAACAGAGCAGGGTGAAATCACCTATTGGCATGAACAGCAATGGGCCAATTATGCTTTGTCTGGTGCCGGTTTATGTATTGTAGAAGCGACTGCTGTACAGCCAGAAGGTCGGATTAGCTATGCAGACCTGGGGTTGTGGAATGATACCCAGGCGGCACAGATCAAGACTCTGCTTGCGAAAGTGCGATCTCTTTCGCCAATGCCTTTTGCAATTCAGCTGGCACATGCGGGACGTAAAGCCTCGACAGATAAACCTTGGGGAGGCAAGGGCCAAATTGCACCAGATCAACCTTTGGGCTGGCAAACTGTCTCTGCCAGTGATATTCCTTTTCAGGCACATGAGCATCCGCCAAAAGCCCTAAGTGTTGATGAAATCCAGCAAGTGATTCAGGATTTTGCTGACAGTGCCAAACGTGCTGTTGAAGCAGGATTTGAGCTAATTGAGCTTCATGCTGCACATGGTTATTTGCTACATCAGTTTATGTCACCACTCTCGAATCAGCGCCAGGATCAATATGGCGGTTCATTTGAAAACCGCATTCGCCTGACTTTAGAGGTCTTTAAAGCAATCAAAGATGCGGTTCCTGAAGGCTATCCGATTGGTGTACGTATTTCTGCAAGCGACTGGATGAAAGGTGTTGAAAGCTGGAATATTGAGGCTTCTATTGAACTTGCTAAAGCGCTGGAAGCATTAGGTGCAGTCTATATCCACGTTTCGAGTGCAGGTTTACATGTAGACCAGAAAATTGATGTGCATCCGAATTATCAGGTTCCGTTTGCAGAAGCGATTAAAAAGGCGGTCAATATTCCAGTGATTGCGGTTGGATTGATTACAGAAGCGATGCAGGCAGAAGGAATTTTGCAATATGGACAGGCGGATGCTATCGCGCTTGCGCGTGCGATTTTATATGATCCACGTTGGCCATGGCATGCAGCTGCGACACTCGGTGAAACCGTAGAAGTTGCACCACAGTATTTGCGTTGTCAGCCACATGGTTTGCGTGATCTGCTGAAGCCTTTCTCCTCAGATCACACATAAAATCGCTTTTAATGAATGGAAATTAGTCGTTCAGGGATGAACATATCAGGGAACAATGCAGTATAACTGCAGAAAATTTAATGTTATTCAGTATTCTATTTCCAATTTGTGCTGTCGTGTTTTTAGGTTATATCGCTGCACGCACTCAATTTATCACACCCTCGCTGATTACGGCGATGAGCCAGTTTGTCATGAAGATTTCCTTGCCAGCTTTTCTGTTACAAGCCTTGGCAAGTAAAAATCTCAGCGATATCTGGAGTCCACAGTATTTTATTGCCTATGCAGGCGGTTCTTTGCTGCTGTATGCTTTAGTGTTTTTCTGTTGCCGGTATTTCTTTAAAGCCCCTCTCACTGAGTCAAGTGTGCTGGCCATGGGTGGTTCCATGTCCAATACCGGATTTATCGGCACGGCGATACTGACCTTATTGATTGGTTCACATTCAGCAATTTATCTTTCCTTAACCCTTATTGTAGAAAATCTGCTGATCGTGACCTTGATGCTGGTTTTGGCTGAACGTGGTCTGCAAGCTCCGGGTACAGCAGGCAAAAGTATCCTGGCTGGAACATTGCTGCGGATCTTCAAAAATCCGGTGATTGTTTCGATCATGCTGGGCATTCTGTGCATACTTTTGGATATTCAACTGCCAGAACTACTTGCATCTACCTTAAAAATGTTAGGGCAGACCGCATCGCCACTGGCCTTGTTTGTGATTGGTGGTAGTCTGATTGGCATGAATCTTAGGTCGCTTACTGCCTTTAGCTGGTTCCTGACAGCCATGAAAGTCATCGTCATGCCATTGCTGATTTTCAGTTTATTGTGGGCGTTCGATGTCAGTCGTGAGATGCTCTTTATCGGTACATTGCTGGCGGCATTGCCAATGCCAATCGCTTTGGGGATTTTTGCCCAGCATTATGGGGTGCAGGAAAAAGCTTTACCACCATTGGTACTCAGTACCTTAATGGGATTTATTGTGGTGGCAGTCATCCTGACTCAATCTGGATATTATCTCAGTTAAACATTTCAATAAAAAAGCCCCTGATTCGAGGCTTTTTTATATTAAAACTTAGCTTTTCTTTTGCGCCGTCGGTTGAGCAGGTTTCTTGCCTTGTTCAGCAATCATTTTGTCTACTGCTGCCAAAGACTCTTTGGCCTGTGGAATATTTTCCTGAGCCAAGGCACTAAAGATCTTCTTCGCTTCAGGCAGGTTTTGCGGCACGATATTACCATTGGCAAACATATTCGCTACTGCCATTAGGGCAGGGATATAGCCTTTCTTGGCAAGATCCTGAATTGAGCTTAAACCTTGCTGAATTGGTTTTTCATTTTTATTTTTAAAGCCCAGGCTGATGTCATACAGGGCTTTGGCATGAATTGCCTGGAAATTATCTTTTTTAATCAGTGGTTGAAGTTTTTTCAGTGCTTGCTGGTCAGAAGCAGGTTTGCCTTCAGCAAAAAGTAACACTGCCAGATCCACAGTAGCATCATCAAAACCAGTATTGGATGCACGTTCTAGATATTGTTTGGCTTTGGTCAGATCTTGTTTTAGGCCGAGTGTGCCACCTGCATAATTTTTACCAAGCACATAGTTGGCAACCGGGTAACCTTTGCTGGCTGACTGCTCATACAGTTGTACGGCTTTTTTCTCGTTTTTCACGGTGCCCTGACCAGTCTGTGTTAAATAGCCTAAGTTATACAGTGCTTGAGCATTACCTTTCTGTGCTAGCTCATTCAGTAAAGTGTGAGCACCTTTAAAGTCGTTGGCTTTTACTAGGGCTTCAACTTTGGCAAATTGAGGATCAACTGCTTCAGCTTTGGTATTTGCATTAGCAAGTGCATATTGAGATGAAACTGCGAGCATCGCAGCAAATATTATTTTTTTCATGGTTCCTGGACCTTGTTGTATGCAACACCTGATTCCGTGGTGTTTTTTAAATTATTACAGCTACATCATAAGATGATTTTATAGTTTGTAAATATCCTAATTGTCACGAAATACAAATATAATAGAGAGTGATGAAGAGAAGATGAAGACTATCTTTACGACAAAACTTTGAAATGCTCTTAATCTCTGATTAAATCCGCGTTTGAGCTATGAGGTAGGGTTAAAAACAATGTTTATTAAAGGCATTAAACGTGCATATGATCAAATCAGTAAGGATGACAGTATCGCTGATGAGGATAAGTTTGATGCATTACTCATGCGATTAGGTCAAAACTTTTTAGTTAGCAATGCAGACCGTGTATATATTTTCGAGCACGAAGGTAAAACTGCACGTTTCGATGCGAAACATGCACGCGCTTTTCATTTTAAAGATTATGTGATTAAAGACATGAACAAACTGTTCCATGATTTTAATCTTTAACAAAAAATCCTCCATATAGGAGGATTTTTTGTATCAATCACTGTTATTGCGGTCGAGCTACATCACCGCTGAGTGCTTCAGGCAGATCGAGTACAGTCAAATCTAATTCAATAATCGCTTCCGGTTTGGCCACAACAAGTGCTTTAAACCCGCCATTAATATTGACGCTATTTACGACTTCTACATCATTATTCAGTTTGCTTGCAACAGCAGGTGCTTCACCTGTGCCTTGCACCAGATGCAGCCAGTGTTTCGGTTTGGCTTTAAACCATAAACGTGCAATCACTTCCTGACCGAGGTAACAGCCTTTGTCATAGTGTACGCCTTCACGCTGATGCAGGCGCAGTTCTTGTGGCTGGAATTGTTCTGCGGTTGCTGCTTGAATCCATGCCTGACCTGATTCAATTGCATACATTTCCCAAGCTTGAATATCAGTTGCTTCAAGACCAAATTCGCTATGAATGCCTGCAGTGACTGGATAAGCTGGACCTACTTGTTCCAGCTTCATTTTGGAGAAAGCACCAAACTTGCGGATGTGCTTGGCAAAGTCTTCAGCCTGATCAGCAGTCACAACAATTTCAAAGCTTTCAGCGTTAATTTTTTTCAGCCATAAGCCAAACTGAATACGTCCTTTTAAACTACAGATCGCGGTATAGCGCGTCTGGTTCTCAGCCAAAGCTTCAGTATTTAAAGTCACTTGACCTTGCAGGAATTTTTGCGCATCTACTCCATTCAGCGTAAATAAGGTAAAAGCAGGAGATGTTGCCATGATCAGCCTCAGTTTGAATACTAAAAATCAATCAAACTATTGTGCAGCAAGCATTATCTCTAAGCAAATAAAAAAGCCCGCAATATCAACTGCAGGCTTTTAATTAAAAGCGAGGGTTAGTGATGATGGTCATGTGAACCAGGTAAATCAGCATTACAGTCAAATTTCCCGCCACAAATGCGTACATATTCCATCATGCCCTGATCTTCATGATCGAGGATATGACAATGCTGTACAAAATCACCTTCAAATTTCTTGTAATGACTTCGAACAATCACTTCATAGCCCGGTTTAACAAAGATCGTATCCTTGAATTGTCCTTTTAAACCTCGGTACTGGACATCATCCAGCTCATTTGGTGTGGTTGCAGGTCCAGATAGAGGTTCACTCACATCCTTTTTATCCGGGTTTAAAATCTTAACAATCTGGAACGGATTTACATGAATATGGAAAGGATGTCCCAAGTTTGCGCTGGTCAGTACCCATTCATCGATTTTACCAAGTTCTAGCTTGCGCACATATTTGCCATTGACCACACTTTGTCCAGTGAAGGTTTCTCCAAAACTATAGATGCCTGGATGATCATCGTGACGGTAACCAAATTTACCATTTGGACCAAAAGAGGCATCAAAAGTAGAGCGTTGTTGTGGTCTGTCTTTAATCAGATTATCTATTTCTCTGGTCATCAATGATGGATGATCAGTAAAGGCAGACAGATTAAGTTGCGCTAATTGCGCCTGAATCTCCTTGCTTAAGCCGATTTTCTGTGCCTGATCTTTTAAAAACTGCGCAGCTGTTTGCGCCTTCAACTTGCTGGATTTTACATTTACCCAGCCAAGCAGCTGAGCATTTAGTCCACTGTTAGGAGATAGTTGTGGGGTAATTTCACCGGAAGTTCTGGTATTGATTTCATCATCAATATTTAATCTTGAATCAAAAATACAGTATTTGTTGGTTGTGGGAAAGCTGAGCATGGCATCATGACGATAACCTGGCTGGAATACAGAAAGTGTACGAGTCTGGGCCTGAGTCATTGTTAAACCATCTTGGGCAATCGTATGGACGGGTAGGCTGGTCAGTTGCTCGAAAGGAATTTTTGAGGCAGGAATGAGTACATTCCCCTGATAGGAAAGACAGGCATCCACCGTTTGTTTGGCAGTATATTTATTAGAGCCAGGTAATTCTTTAATGATTAAACCGATAGTATCCCGAACCCCTCCATGAATCATACGCCAGCGGTTAAATTCATTTTGGTTAACCTGAATTTCGCCTAATACTTTGCCATTAATTGAAGTGTAGTAGTTATTTAACCCCCAAGAGTTGAAGCTATTCAGACCAGCATAGTTTTCCATCGTGCCTATGCCTGCACCTTTACAATCATTACTGTTTAAAGATTGGCCTTCAGTGTCAGTACAGTCATATTGAATTTGCTGGAAGACCAGGATTTTTTCATTTGCATCATTATGCTTGGCTTTATCTTTCCATAAAATATCGAGATCACCTGTAGAAGTCACCTTGCCATTTTTCACTTTAGGTACACGGCTTCCTTCCACAATGAGCGGACCAGCCATACCACTAGAGACCTGAATTGCGGTCGAGCCATGTAAATGGGCATGGTACCAGTAAGTGCCCGCAGGATGATTGGGTTCAATCTTATATTGATAATCAAGATTCGCCTGCGGAGCAATTTTCAGAAAGACATTGTCACTATTTCCCTGAGGGCTGACCCAGAAACCATGCGTATGCAGATTGGTGGTATTAAAACAATGGGGTTCATTCGGGTCGAGAATATTTTCACAGCTTTCAGGTGTTTCATCAGGTAGCTGATTATTTAAATTAATCGACAAGGTTTCACCCTGTTTGACCCGAATCTGCGGACCCACCAGTTCATCCACAATTCCGGTTTCACGTGCTTCCTGTCTGTTCAATAAACTGGCTTTAGTCAAGTAACCCCGAACCAGTAATTGATCCCATTGCGATTGCCTCGGGTTATAAATCTTATTGGTCTTATATGCCGCAACCAGTTCGTATTTACCTTTAGCACCTTTCTGCAGCAAGGGTGGATTATTAATGAGTGACTCCGATTTACCAGAGGCGGGAGGAGAAGGGGGGGATGGATGATCCGGTTTAGTGGGATGGGTGGGATTCGGTTTAGTCGGATTGTATGGATCGGAGGGCTTTTTCCCTCCAATCCAGCTGGAAGCCAAAACTGCCACTAATACAGTAATGATCCCAATAATGGCGATCTGTAACATGTTCTTCACCTTTATTAATTTTTATGTTGTGTGTTGTTGTTATGAAGCAATTACCGCATAGGTTTACTGAAATGTTTTAAGGGTGAATATCACCAAATTGGGGTATGCAGATAGATGACAGTGAAAGGCCAAAACTATTCAAGTAATAAGCTGGGAAAAAGAAGTATTAAGTTTTTGAATTAATTATGATATTTAAAGTAATTTGCAATAAATCATCGACTGTAAAAAAATCTTAAAAAAGTTAGGGATTTTAATCTAGCTCACTTGCTTTATAGACTTTCAGGTACCAAGTGCATATTGCATTTCCCCAAAAAATTAAAAATAAGCAAAAAGAAATCTGGAAAATTTTATTGATGGTATTGTTGGTTGTCAGGCTAGGGATTTTGCCAAAAATGGCAGAGGATAAAAAAACATCTGTTGAGCAGTGCTATTTCTGCTTAAAAACTCAGCTAATTTAAAAGTATCCCTCCTATCTAAGAATAAAAATAAGGCACGCCGTTAATCTTAAATAAGCCTGTTTTTTGATCTATAAGGTTATTCTAATACTAAAGAATAAGAAGGATTTGCCCTGTTTTTTTTAGAAAATAGCGATTTAGAGTCATTATTCTACAGAATATGTAACTATTTATTTCAAAAATGCTATTTTTTATATGTAAGTTTATGAAATATAAAAGATTTGGGAAATGGCTTTTCAACAGTGTACTATGCCTGCAAAACGATGTGAAACATCTACAACAAGTATGCAGTAAAGAAGAACGATTCAAGAGGCAGGTAAGCTATGAACAACAACTACCGTAAACCGCTGCAAGGTACCCAGCTGGAATATTACGACGTGCGTCAGGCCGTTGAAGATATTCAGCCAGGCGCATATGCCAAACTTCCCTATACCTCCAAAGTGCTTGCAGAGCAGTTGGTACGCCGTTGTGACCCTGCCATTCTGGAACAGTCACTGCGTCAGCTGATTGAACGTAAGCAGGAGCATGATTTTCCCTGGTATCCGGCACGTGTGGTGTGTCATGACATCCTGGGGCAAACGGCACTGGTCGATCTTGCCGGTCTGCGTGATGCCATTGCTGATCAGGGCGGTGACCCCTCCAAAGTCAATCCGGTAGTGCCGACCCAGCTGATTGTCGATCACTCACTGGCAGTGGAATATGGCGGTTTTGATCCGGATGCCTTTGAGAAAAACCGTGCGATTGAAGACCGCCGTAATGAAGACCGTTTCCATTTTATTGAATGGACCAAAACCGCCTTTGAAAATGTCGATGTGATTCCTGCCGGGAATGGCATCATGCACCAGATCAATCTTGAAAAAATGTCACCAGTGATTCAGAACCGTGATGGCATTGCCTTCCCGGATACCTGTGTGGGTACAGACTCGCATACCCCACATACTGATGCGCTGGGTGTAATCTCGGTCGGTGTTGGTGGTCTGGAAGCTGAAAACGTGATGCTGGGCCGTGCATCTTGGATGCGTCTGCCGGATATTATTGGGGTAGAGCTGATCGGTCAGCGTCAGCCAGGCATTACCGCAACGGATATCGTTTTGGCGTTAACTGAATTCCTGCGTAAGGAACGTGTGGTAGGGGCTTATCTGGAATTCTTTGGTGAAGGTGCTGACAGCATGTCAGTCGGTGACCGCGCCACGATTTCGAATATGACGCCGGAATATGGCGCAACAGCAGCCATGTTCTATATCGATCAAAATACGATTGATTATCTGACGCTGACTGGTCGTGAATCTGAACAGGTCAAACTGGTTGAAAGCTATGCCAAGGAAATTGGTCTGTGGTCATCGGAAATGACGCAAGCAGAATATCCACGTGTACTGCGTTTTGACCTGTCGACTGTGACCCGTAATATTGCTGGCCCATCGAATCCGCATGCGCGTGTTTCAACTGCTGACCTGAAAGAGAAAGGTATTGCCGGTGTGGTAGAAAACCGTACTGATGGCTTGATGCCAGATGGTGCGATCATCATCGCGGCGATTACTTCATGTACCAATACTTCAAACCCACGTAATACTGTTGCTGCAGGTTTATTGGCACGTAAAGCCAATGAGCTTGGCTTGGTGCGTAAGCCATGGGTGAAATCATCTTTTGCACCGGGTTCTAAAGCGGCTGCACTGTATTTAGAAGAAGCCGGTGTACTTGAAGATTTGGAAAAACTTGGCTTTGGTATCGTCGCTTATGCATGTACGACCTGTAACGGGATGTCAGGTGCGCTTGATCCGAAGATTCAGCAGGAAATTATTGACCGTGACCTGTATGCCACAGCAGTATTGTCCGGTAACCGTAACTTCGATGGCCGTATCCATCCGTATGCGAAACAGGCTTTCTTGGCATCTCCACCGTTGGTTGTGGCGTATGCAATTGCCGGTACCATCCGTTTTGACATTGAAAAAGATGCCTTAGGCACCGACAAAGATGGCAATCCTATTTATCTGAAAGACATCTGGCCATCAGATGAAGAAATTGATGCTTTGGTGAAAGAGTCCGTCAAGCCGGAGCAATTTAATAAAGTTTATATTCCGATGTTTGATCTGGGCGAACGTGAGAAGGCAGCAAGTCCACTGTATGACTGGCGTCCGCAAAGTACCTATATTCGCCGTCCTCCGTATTGGGAAGGTGCATTGGCTGCACCGCGTACACTCACCAACATGCGTCCATTAGCTATTCTTGGGGATAACATTACTACTGACCATTTATCGCCTTCAAATGCGATTGTGCGTGATTCAGCGGCGGGTGAATACTTAGCAAAAATGGGTGTGCCCGAGGACGATTTTAATTCTTATGCGACGCATCGTGGCGATCACCTGACTGCACAGCGTGCAACCCTGGCGAATCCTAAGCTGTATAACGAAATGGTGGTCCGTTCTGATGGCACCATCAAGCAGGGTTCTAAAGCACGTGTGGAGCCGGAAGGTGAAGTAATGCGCATGTGGGAAGCGATTGAAACCTACATGAACCGTAAGCAGCCGTTGATCGTGATTGCCGGTAAAGACTATGGTCAGGGCTCAAGTCGTGACTGGGCAGCCAAAGGTGTGCGTCTGGCGGGTGTAGAAGCGATTGTAGCTGAAGGTTTTGAGCGTATTCACCGTACTAATCTGGTGGGTATGGGCGTACTTCCGCTTGAGTTTAAACCAGGTACAGACCGCAAGACTTTAAAGCTGGATGGTACTGAGCTGTATAGCGTAATCGGTAATATTGCACCGCGTTCGACGTTGACGCTTGTGATTGAGCGCGCGACTGAAGAGGGGAAGAATCAGGTGCTTGAGGTCCCAGTCACTTGCCGTTTGGATACTGAAGAAGAAGTGCATGTGTATGAAGCGGGTGGGGTATTACAGCGTTTTGCACAGGACTTTTTGGAAGGGAATGTGGCTTAATTTTTTTAAGAATCTCCCCTAACCCCTCTTTGAGAAAGAGGGGGAACTCCCTCCTTTAAAAAGGAGGGTTGGGGAGGATTAAAGTTGTTGATATTGTTTGAAAAAGACCCTACTGTGAAGTGGGGTTTTATTTTTTAGGGTAATTTGATGGATACTGATTTATTACATAAAATGATAATTTACCAAAAATCATATTTTGAAATTATTTACGATTTTTTTATAAAATTTATGGGAAAAGAGCCCAAAGATTTTCATGATTTTAATGAGATAGGTTTTTACTTAAAAGAGAAGTATGAACAAAATAAGCATAATATGGCGTACTTTTCTAATTTGAATCAAATACGTTTAGAATTCTTTGAAAAATTAACGCTATTATATTCTATTGAGTCACCTCAAGTTTTTAAATCAGCACAGGATTTAGATGTTTTTAAAATTAACTTAGGAGGAAGTAGTCGTTTTTTAAAAACACAACTAAATGCAGTTCGTAAGTCACTATTACTAACAGATATCGTTTTGATTCCTGATCCGATTTTACCCTGGTTGGAAAGAGAAAGAGGTGAAGAAAAGTTTAATAATATAAGAATGATTGAAGCAATATTTTTCATATTGCAATTGAGAGATCTATTAACCGAGGATTTTGATATTCCCCCATTTTTTATTTTTCCTAGTTGGGAGAAAATATTAGAAGAAAAGGACTCCTATACAAAAGAAAGTATATCAACTTTACTCGTAGATTTTTTTAACTTTTATGTGGGTACATCCTTTGATAATAAAAATGATCTAATTAAGTATGCGTTTAACAATAGAGATGAATTTTTAAAAAATGTAGAAAATAAACGTCTATTTATTGCTCCAAATGGATTAGAAACTTTCAGTCTTAGAAAGTCTATTGATGATTATAAGGTTTATGTTAAAGAAAATAGGACAGATGAATGGTGTCATCAATATTTAAAGGATGATATTCAAATAGTATTGAATGGAATAAGTGAAAGATTAGCACCACAATTTCATTTATTTGATAATTCAAAGGAAATGAAAAGTAACCCATATCTCTGTATTCCAGAACATGCTCATTACTATAAGTTAATTTCTAAAATGAGTTGGTCTTATAACGTAGATGAGGTTATAGATAAACAAACGCAAACAATTCTTGAAGCATTAAGCTCTCAACGTTTAGATTATTTAGCAAATATAAGTGATGATGAAATAAAAATGCTGAGAAAGACTGATGAACACATTCTTTTTAAAAAAGAGATGAGAGATTTTGTTAATTCATTGTCAAATTCGAAAATTGAAGATATTCATTATGTTTCTAGAGAGTTTTCTGATTTTCTGAGAATGAAAACAAGCCAACATATTAAAGAGTTAGAAGTATTAAAAAGTAAATATAGAGCTAAGCATACACAAACCCTATTGCTAGCAGGAGGTACTTTGGCAGTTAATTTTATGCCATTGATTGGTCCAGTCTTATCGGCTGTTTTAGGAGTTGGAGGGGTCGGCTTTAAGTATGCTAGTGACAAGTCAGATGAAATAAATGATTTAAAAAAGATGAATTCTTCCATGTTAGGAGTGATTGCCTTGACGAAAGCACGCCAACGCTAGAGTTTTGTTTCTTGCAAAAACGCCACCATCACTCGTCGAAATGACCAATAGACATCCATCATAAAAGGCATATACTAGGTTCACCATTTCTAAAACCCATGGAGAACAAAAATGGTTACTGCTGGCTCAAAACCCGGAACAGGCTTCTATTTTTGTGTTCAATGCGGACACCGCACCTACTTAGAAATTGGTACTGATCGTTTACCACCGTGTACCAAATGCCTCGGCACCCAATATAACAATTAAGGTTGCCTAAGCTATAGCAAAAGATAAAACAGAAAACCTGTTTTAAATAAAAGCCCTATTACCCCATAGGGCTTTTTGCTATTTTAGAGAGAAAGAAAAATCACCCATCGCCACAAACAGGTTTGGAGTGCAGTATGGAAACGATCCTCGGTTTATGTATTGGTATTGGACTCAGTGCAGCGTGTGGCTTTCGTATATTCGCACCTTTGCTGGTCATGAGTATCGCTTGTAATCTGAACTGGTTTGAACCGATCCAAGGTTTTGGCTGGCTGGCTTTACCCTCGGTTTGTCTGACGTTGGGCATCGCGACCTTGTGTGAAATCGCAGCTTACTATATTCCTTGGGTAGATAATATCCTCGACACTATCGCGACACCCGCAGCTGTTATTGCTGGAACGGTATCCACTATGGCGGTAAGTAGTGGGGAAATGTCGCAGTTTGTGGCTTGGGCAACTGCATTAATTGTGGGTGGGGGAACTGCCGGAGCAGTGCAGTTTAGTACGGTCGCATTACGAGGTTTATCAACTGCCACCACCGGCGGTGTAGGAAATCCGGTGATTTCTACAGGGGAATGGATCAGTGCAGTCCTGATCTCGATCCTGTCCTTTTTGGCACCTGTACTTATGGTGATCGTATTTATTATTGCTGCCATCTGGTTTGTACGCTGGTTTAAACAGATGAAGAAAAATAAGTCTGATCCTGGCGTAGTATAAATAGTCTAAGTAGTTGTTCTGCCAATCTTAAATCTGAATATCGGAGTCATAAATTCACAATAAAAAATTCTATAAATTGATTGATTTTTATCCATAAAAGGCATAGTTTTAGTATGGGATTAATAAATTACATACTTTTAGTTTTAGTATGACTTTAATTCCTACCTTTATAAAAACGAATATGGGGGAATTTTTATGGAGATGATCAAGTTTGTGGTTGATGAGCAGACAACGGACAATGGGGCACATCTGATCCATAATTTAACGACCGGTTGTGAAGACTTGCCTGATACGGACGCTCAGATTCTGATTGGTTATTTTGCCAATTATGAACTGGCTTACAAGCGTGCGCGCATGAACTGGCCTAGAGAGAAAGTGACCGGTTGTGAAAAATGCTGCAAGGCATAACTCATGAATCAATCAGTAATTAAAAATGAATATGATGTTGAGATTTTTGACCCTACCATCGTGTAGGGTCATTTTGTTTCAGCTTTCATCTTTCTATGTTAAAAATAATAAGCAACATGTGCCTATACATATGAGATCAGGAAAATGAAAATCGCAAAACTTGCAGTCTTTTTCAGTGCAGCCCTATTGATCTCGAATGCAGCCATAGCGCAAGAAGCACTAAAGCCTGAACAGCGCCAGTCACAACAAGATCAAAAAACTTTTCAAGCCTATGTTCCTAAAAATTATTCTTTCTTTGAAGTGGTAAAAGGTGACTTAAATAAAGATGGTGTGCAGGATGCTGTACTGATTGTCAAAGCTACAGATCCTAAAGCTTTAGTTAAAGATGAATATCGTGGAACCTTAGACCGGAACCGCCGAGGTATCATTGTTCTTTTGGGACAAAAGGACACGAGCACTTATAAAAAGTTTCTGCAAAACCTGAACTGTTTCAGCTCGGATCAGGAAGATGGTGGGGTGTATTATCCACCTGAACTGGTGCCTGAAATTAACAAAGGATTACTAGAGCTTAGGTATCAGCATGGACGTTATGGCTATTGGAGCTATAAATTCCGTCTTCAGAATCAGGATATGCGACTGATTGGCTATGACCAGTTTTCTCATCATGGTCCTTTGCTTGAGTCGAAAACCAGTATCAATCTGCTGACTGGCAAAAAAATCTATAGTAAAAATTTAATCACAGATCCGGAGCGCAGACCAAAATATAAAGAAACGCATTCAGTGCATAAACAGATGCCCATTTACTTATCCAAAATTAAAAACTTTGATGAACTCACATTTTAAATATGCAATTGCCTGAAATTGGCGCACATTTTGCAATTTATTTAATACGAAGATGCAAAGCTTTATCTCATTAAAGAGCTTTGACTTAATTTAGTGCACTTTTATGCACGACAAAGAGGGCAATCGAGTATGGATATGACTAATCACGTTTCTGAATCCCCGAAATTACCGCTTTCTGCACACGCCTGCGCGGCATGGCCACTGATATTTGTGCCCTTTTGTGGTGCAATTGGCCTGATCTATTTTGCACTGGCCTATCTGATCAATCTGAAGGTATTAACATCTGAATTAAGCAAAATGAATAAAGTACTGGCGATTATCATGTCAGGGATGTGTGCCATGAGTGGCTGGTGGTTTACTGCACAATGGTTGCAAGGTACTTTTTAAACTAGAAAATCATGAAAAATGTATAAATAAAATTCCAATAAAGCTCATTTTTTAAAGAATAAAACCTCATAAAAATGAGTTAATGACATTTATTTCTCTAAATTAGCTTATAAATTGGAAAATTTTTCAAAAATTAAAAAAATGATAAAAACATAGGAAATTAATCCCGTACGCTCAAGGCTACTATATATCTCAAGGGTGTGACGGGATCGGAAAGAGTAGCATGCTGTGAGCGGCGCAAAACGCGAGAGCAGTACTTACCCACAAGGTCTTGATCCGGCTTAGGACGCTATGAACCAGAAGTTTGTAGGCTATAAGATCAATTCTTACAAAGATTGATAGTTGAAGTAAACCATCACGAGTTTTCCCAACACCCTAAAAAATTCTCCAGTAAAACCCATTAGAAAATATAAAAATAACTCTTCTATTCAGATCCCCTTAACAGAGTTATATCCGCCATTTCTTTTTATTCAGTCAATTTGTGCTAGTCTGGAAATTGAACCGTATCCTTTAGGGGAATCGCGATGGAACTTGATTTATGGCGGCAATTTTTACTGTATGCATTGTTCGTTAATTACAGCATATTAATATTCTGGTTCCTGATCATTGTCTTTGCCCGCGACTGGGTCAAACAGTTGCATGGAAAATGGTTCAAGCTATCAGATTCAACCTTTGATGCCATTCATTATGCGGGTATGGCGCTCTATAAAATTGGTATTCTGCTGTTTAATCTGGTACCGCTATTGGCTTTATATCTGATGTAAATATAGAGTGAAATTTGAGATTTAAATCTTTTATTCACGTGATTTTAACAAGTGGTCGAATAGTGATATCAAAGTCCAAGTTCAACTTATTAAAATTGTACAACTAACAAGAGCAAGATTACTAAAACGGAGTTCAGGCAAATGAATCAGTTTAAACCCGCCCTGATTTTAGGTGCACTCATCGGCTTAGGAATGATTATAACGGGATGGATTCTGGGGAACAGTGCCGTCAAGATCAAACAGTATGAACGGATTGTCTCGGTCAAAGGCCTGTCTGAACGTGAAGTTAAGGCAAATGTCGCGGTCTGGCCGATTCGCTTTAGTTCGGCCAGTCAGGATTTGACACAGCTTTATGACATGATGGAACTACAAACCCAGCAAATCCAGACTTTCCTGAAAAGTGAAGGCTTTAAAGCCGAAGAAATTACCACGGGAGCACCCGTCACCACAGATAAATATGCACAGCAGTATGGCGGCGATGCCAATGTTGCACTACGTTATACCGCACATCAAACCATTACCGTGTATACCCATAACATTGATGCAGTACGTGCAGCACAAACCCGTTTGGCGGAACTAGGTAAAAAGGGTATTGCCTTTGGTGGCGATGATTCAGGACAACGAACCGAATATTTATTTACCGGTTTAAATGACATTAAACCAGCGATGATTGAACAGGCCACACAAAATGCACGGAGCGTGGCAGAAAAATTTGCAGCCGATTCGCAAAGCCGTCTAGGGAAAATCAAAACCGCCAATCAGGGCCTGTTTAGTATTGAAGATCGTGACAGTAATACGCCGTATCTCAAAAAAGTTCGTGTTGTGTCTACCGTAGATTATTATCTGGCAGATTAAATTCACCGCAAGGCTGCTATAAAGAAGTCTCCGAACCTTCATCAGTAGCCCAAGATCAGAATAAATATAATTCTCAGAAAACCTGATTTTACTGCAATAAAAAATCAGGTTTTTAAAGCAAAAGATAAAATATTCTTGAATGAAAACCGTGAAAGAAAAAATTTCCTATGCGGGTCGGAAAATAACAAAACATAGGAAATTAATCCCGTACGCTCAAGGCTAATATATGTCTCAAGGGTGTGATGGGATCGGAAAGAGTAGCATGCTGTGAGCGGCGCAAAACGCGAGAGCAGTACTTACCCACAAGGTCTTGATCCGGCTTAGGACGCTATGAACCAGAAGTTTATAGGCTATAAGATCAATTCTTACCAAGATTGATAGTTGAAGTAACTTCCCAACACCCTAAAAAATTCCGCATCGAATAAAACATAAAAATATTTTTAAATTAGTGGATTAATCCAGATAAAAAGCTTTTCTTGTGTTCATTTATTTAAAAATTCTTCTCTTTTTCATTAAAAAAAATTTTCTGTTATTTTATTTGAATTATTCTGCAATAGGGATAAGTCTCAGTATTTGCTGAAATGAGCAGTGATATGGCTATATTTTCTGGATTCTGTGAAGCAATTCGATAAATTTTATTTCCAAAAAATATGATTATTTTTTAATCATTTTAAAATTAAATAATAAAAATCAAGTGTTAGTGGTAGTATAAAAATTGATCATTTTGGGAGGGTAATATTATGACGAGCTATGAAGTAGAAATAAGTTATCCCAGCCAGAACAATAGCAGCGATGGTTTACAAGTTGAGACTTTAGCTTCCGAAGATGTACGGGCTAAATTTAATAGCATGAACTGGAACCAGTTGTTGATTCTGCAACTACAGATGCAAACAGGAAAAACAATTTTTACCGTGAGCAATACAGATACAGGACAATCCATCCAGATCACCTTGAATGAATTATCCAATTCGTAACAGCTGGAATTTAAACTTGAAAGCGATATTCTGGTTGAAGGGGCTAACAAAAGCTTATTCGGTTTTCTTGGCTTTAAGGGCAAGGATTATGTGTCTTATAGAGAGCTGAATTTGAAACAGACCCAGGCGATACTCGATAATTTTTTGAATGAGGATATAGAAGTAATTAAACAGTACTATCTGAGCAGCTTGAACCAGACTGGCCAGGTCACAAGCCGAGCATAATTTCCCTAAATCACATTCCTGTAAAAGTTCAGATTGACACACTGAATTGACATTGATATTTTGCGCATCTTTCTTCCTATGCACTTGCGCCATGCCACTCAACGATGACTTTGTTTACTGCCCACCTCAAGGTCCACTCAAAATTCTCTATGAAGATGATGATCTGGTGGTGATTGAAAAACCGGCGGGTTTATTGTCAGTACCGGGTCGTCTGCCAGAGCATCATGACAGCGCTTATTTACGTGTGCGCGAGCAATTTCCAGAAGCACGAATTACCCATCGTCTGGATATGGCCACTTCCGGAATTCTGATGTTTGCCAAGCATCGTGATGCAGAAGTCGCTGTCAGTAAAATGTTTCAGGCGCGTACGGTGAACAAGCACTATATCGCTTTGGTACAAGGAAAACTGCTCGGTGAGGGCGAAGTAAATGCCCCCTTAATCACGGACTGGGAAAATCGCCCACGCCAGATGGTACACCTGGAACTGGGCAAGCCATCAAAAACCCTGTATCAAGGTTTGGATTATGATGTAGCACAAGATATTAGCCGTGTGTTATTAACGCCGATTACGGGTCGTTCGCATCAACTGCGTGTGCATATGATGCATATTGGTCATCCAATTACTGGCGATAAAATCTATCACCCTGAACCACTGCGCAGTCCTCTAAAGCGTATGGCCCTGCATGCCAGTTATCTTGCGTTTACCCAACCTTTAAGTAATAAACCGGTAGAAATTCACGGCAGTGTACCTTTTTAATCATTTTTGGTTTCAAAGCTATACTTGCAAAAAGATATTTGAATATTTGGGATGGATGCAGAGTACTGTATTTATCTATTCATCTGCCTAAAGTGTGAGAAAATATTTCATATTTTTTCTTTTATTCTCTAAATTTACTTATTTTTTGATCTAAAAAAGATCTATGTAATAATAGTCATCTACTTTGTTAAAACATGTAAATTTATAAGTTTAGCTATATTAAGGTGATCTTGTAGAGAAGGTGTAATTTTAAAAAAATCAAAAATTGGTAAATTTAAACATATGTTATTAAAGAATATTGGAGTTTGAATTTATTCCTATTAAAAACTATTGTTTTTTTATTAAGTTAAATCAATCATTTGTTGTTCATGACTTAAGTTAATAAATACTTAAAATTTCATGTTGTCATTTGGGTGAGATTTCAAGCCATAAAACGGTAAAGTTCAACAAAAATATCAATATTATTAAATATTTATACCAGGTTCTAGTGATAGGATTTTTGAGGAAAACAGTGCAAAATAAAAAACTTTCACGAGTTTTTTTTGTTTGAGTTAAAACACTTTTCTTTTTTATATTTTTTAATTAGGGCACGGACGATGTTAAGTATTATTTTATTCGTTCTGGTGGGGATACTATCTGGCGTTCTGGCAGTGACACTAAAAAAATTAAAATCCCTGCGTGGAAACCTCGATGTTTTACAGGACAATCTGGATCATGCACGTCATAAACTGACTGAGTATGAACGACAGGTAGAAGATAGCGAGTACGAGCTGTCTCAGCTACGCGTGCAAGTCAGTGGTTTGCGTACGACCGTAGACAAATATAAGAAATACCAAGAGATCTGTGAAATAGAACAGTATGTTATTAACCGTAGCTTACAGGCTGAAAATTTTGTGGAAATGACCAAGGTTGATGCTTCAATCATGGTGGATGACATTAAAGGCTATATCGAACGGGTAAAAGCATTTATAGAGGATTATCGGACTAAGGCTATCCAGAAAGTAGAGCTTCAGGCACGCGAAAAACTGCAAGGCCATTATAAACAGGCACAAGAAGAATATCGCTTGCAGGATGTAGTCACTGCCTTAGAGCATAAAATTCATGGTTATCAGTATGGATTTTCGATCGCAGCTAAAGATGTGTTGTCTGAATTAATAGAGGGTTATCAGGAGCAAGATGCTGCAAGACATTTACTGGATATTCGTCAGCAGATTGAGCAGGTAATTCGAAACAAAAAAGTCGCGCAATGTAACTATGTCGATGAGAATCGCCGTAATACCACTATTGATATGATCAGCATGGCCTTTAACAGCCGTGCTGACCTGTATCTGTCCCGTTTAACTACAGATAACTTGGGACAGATGTTACAGGCACTGCAAGATGATTTTTATTTAATTAATCATAAAGGACAGGATTTAAGTCAAGCCAGTATTCAGCAATCGTATCTGGATTTACGTTTACAAGAACTGAAGTTTGCAGCCTTGCTTCTGGAATTAAAGAAAACACCTGGAATCACTGAAGTTGTTCAGATGGCTTAAGCAGCTGAGTCGAAAACTTAATCTGATAAGATGAGGGGGGAGAAAGCTCCCCAAAATAAGCAGTTAAAGTCCCTCTACTAGTAAAAGTTAAATTGTTATTTCAAAAGTATGGCCCCAATTTGATTTATAAAATCAGTCATTTAAAAACTATAAAAAATATTATTTTAGCTATCGTATCCTGTATAAAAATCAGCTAATCTAATTTGTATAATAAAACAGCAGCACAATAAGGACAGCCCTATGTCACGTGATTATCAGCAGTTCCCGGATGATGAAAATGGCAATGTACTCTGGCAGATGTTTCAGGATGGTGATGATCTGACTGAAGCACATGAAATTGAATTTTCGATTGCATTTAATGAAGAATCTCAGGCCGATCGCTGTGCTTTGCATCTATTAAAAGAAGAACAGAAAATCAGCCTGTTCCAGGATGAAGAAAGCGATACACTCGAGTGGGTAATCACGATTTTCATTTATATGGAACCGAGCTATGAAGATATTGTCGATCTGGAGCAATGGTTTACCAAAATCGCGAGCGAATTTGGTGGAGTTTATGATGGCTGGGGCTGTATGGCTTATGTATATGACGACATCGATGATGACGATACACCTTTGAGCAGTTAAGGCTCAACCAGCGCTTAATACAGAATGAAGATTGTAAAGCCCAGTTTCGCTGGGCTTTTTCTTTTTATCAAGAATCTGTTGATGAAAACTCAAAAGAGAATCCAGACTAATATTAGACCTCTTGCGAAAGTTGTTATTGCAAGTTGATTCGGTTTACCAGTGCAGCAATTAAGTTCATGCGTAAACCGAATCTTTTCCGTCTATTTCGATAGCGTTCACTTAAGATTCTAAATGTTTTCAATTGACTATTAATGTGTTCGATCACAACGCGTATTTTTCCAATCATTTTATTGTACTTTTTCTCAACTTCAAATAAAGGAAAATTCTTCTTTTTCTTAATGGGCATCAATAATTTAAAGCCATCTTGCTCTAATCCGTAGTACCCTAAATCAGTCATAACATATTCACAATGTTTGAATTTCTTAACCGTTTTCCTTGCCAATTTAATGTCATGCTGACTGCCATACGATATATCTAATCCTATGATTTGTTTACTCTTAGGATGGTAGATCACTTGGGCTTTAAGCGTATGTTTCTTCTTTTTACCACTATAGAACTTACTCTGATTTTTTTTTCGGGCGTTCTATTGAACATTCTGTCGCATCAATAATGACCCAGTTAAAGCGTTCGTCTGTTGTGGTAAGGCTTCGTTTTGGCAGAGTAAAACGTCTTGATCTCATTAAGGCATCTTCAACCTTTTTAATGGTTCGGTTCACATTACTTTCAGCGATATGATAGTGTGCTGCTAACTCCAATTGAGTGCTATAATTTCGTAAGTAATTGAGTGTTAATAACAATTGATCCTCTATAGCTAAAGTATGAGGACGGCCTGATTTCTTTTTGAGTGATTCTGCTTTTTCTAAAACCTCGACCATTTCGGTAAAAACTGCTCGAGGTACGCCAACCAAGCGCTTGAATTCAGAATCTGAAAAACGGTTTAAGTTCTGATATCTCATGAAATCTATATGGGGATGGTTTTTACTTTCGCAAGAGATCTATTCTTTAAATCTTTCAGTAAAAATGTAGAAGTTAAATCCATATAAAATATAAGGTATAAAATGCTATAATGAGTTTTTGATTTATTCATTTCTTATTTTTATTTTTGAGGTTCTTATGAGTCTACCCCATTGTCCAAAATGCCAGTCTGAATATACCTACGAAGATGGGGATTTACTGATCTGTCCTGAATGTTCGCATGAATGGAAAGAGGGTGAAGATACAGAAGAGCAGCTAATTATTAAGGATGCCAACGGCAATGTTCTTGCTGATGGTGATAGCGTAACAGTGATCAAAGACCTGAAAATTAAAGGTTCATCATCTGTGGTGAAAGTTGGCACTAAAGTAAAAAGTATTCGCCTGTTGCCAGATGCTGCAGATGGTCATGATATTGACTGTAAAATTGAGGGTATTGGTGCAATGAAGCTCAAGTCTGAATATGTGAAAAAAGCATAATTCAGTCTTGATCTGCTTAATCTCATAAAGTTTGAATCAGAATGGCGGTTTAAAAAATAAGCCGTCATCATCTGCCTTGGCTTACATTTTATTGTACTCGGGGCATAATGAAGAAAAAATACAGAGTAAATAAAATTTCATGCCTCATCTTCATATTGAATATTCAGATAATCTCCAGAACCTGGACATCAAGCCGATGCTGCTCGGGATTCATCAGGCCTTATGTACTGCAAATTATATTCAAAATCCGAATGATTTAAAAAGCCGTGCAATTCGCCAGCATGATTATGTGATCGGACTGGATTTGAATACCACTCAGGCCTATGTCCATGCGAAAGTATCCTTATTGTCGGGTCGTAGTCCTGAACTGAAACAGGCGATTTCCCAGTGTGTCCTAGAAGTGCTGCAACAGCATGTATCAGCACAACAAGGTTTGACAGTGCAGCTTTGTGTAGAAATCGTAGAAATGCCAAAGGACTGTTATAGTAAAGCCATTGTTTAAATTTAATTCATCAATATTGTATGTTGTTAGAATTATAAGTATTGTTTTTCGGAATTGTCATGTTGTGACAAAGCTAAAATTTAACAAACAGTTAAAAATAACTTCGATAAGCTTAAATTAACCAAGCTCATCCGTAAGTTTTATGGAAGGTGTTCAGCTCACAATAAAATGATTTTCAAAAATGGACTCTATGAGTCTTTTAATAATATTTAATGATTTTACCAGTTAAGGCTTTGTTGCTGTAATTCTAAAGCTTCTATGCCCATCTATAAGGCAGATTGCAGTAATTATTTGGCCACGCAGATTCAAATACCAAGTGCGACATATTTGTAGTTAGTTGAAAAAGTTAGGTGTATTAAAATCATTAGACTTTTTTCAACTCGCAATTGGAAAGCACCCAATGAAGCAATACACCCAACTTTCTCAAGATGAAAGATACGAAATTTATGCTGCTTTGAAAAGCAAATCTTCAATCTCTACCCTTGCCAGGGAGCTTGGACGTTCTCGATCAACCCTTTATCGTGAGATCAAAAGAAATACTGGAAAACGTGGATATCGAGCTCAACAGGCAGAGAAATTTTCAAGTCAAAGACGATATCGATCCTCTTCACAAATGACAGATTTTGCTCTCGTTTATATTCGTTATCTGATTGGCTTAGATTGGTCTCCTGAGCAAATTTCAGGTGCTTTAACACAACGAGGTTGGCTTGATGTGCCTTCACATGAATGGATTTATCAGTATGTTTATCTAGATAAATCTAAAGGTGGTAAGCTCCACCTTCATTTAAGGCATCAAAAGAAATATCGTAAACGAGGTTATAAAAATACAGACCGTAGAGGCCAACTCGTTGATAGAACAAGTATTCACTGTCGCGATGAGGTCGTCGAGAAACGTCAACGCCTAGGTGATTTTGAAGGTGATACCGTGATAGGCAAGAATCACAAGGGGGCATTATTAACTCTGGTTGAGCGCAAAAGCTTGTATGTACATATCGTTCATTTGGGACAAACTAGAACCACAACTAAAACGATCTCGTGTGCTTTAGCATGTTTGCGCAGCAGTCATGCCTACAGTGTAACCTTTGATAATGGTAAGGAGTTCTCCGAGCACCGGCGGATAACGGAAGCAGGGATAGAGACGTACTTTGCAGATCCATACAAGTCGATTCAACGAGCCAGAAATGAAAATACCAATGGTCTGATCAGGCAATATCTGCCAAAATCATCTTCGTTTGATGAACTGTCAAATGAACAAATAGAGCAGATAGAATTTGCTCTCAATCATCGCCCTAGAAAAACACTAGGCTGGTATACGCCTAGTGAAGTTATGGCTGGTTTTTATACTGTTGCACTTGCTGCTTGAATCCGCCCCATTTAAAAATATAAGAGAATAGAGATGAAAATATTCGGGGATCCATCTTTAGGCGAAGAGATAGTGAATTTATTACATAAATGGGATGGTGCAATAGCGGGCTTGGATATTCAGAATGCGCTTAAGTTGTGTGTGCCAGATGTCAGGTTTTTTGATTTAAGTACAGAAGTTCATGGTCTGGAAGCTTATGAACAGAAATGGAATCTCTACAAGCCCTATATGCTTCATGGGGTAACCATACAGCGACATGATGTGACAATCCATGTAGAACCACATTTAGCTTTCATTCATGGTTATGTAAAACTTACACCAGCAAATGCTGAAAAAGTAAAATGGCTTCCCTCCGTGAAATGGTGTCGTACTAGCTTATGTTTGAAAAAGGAACAAGGGCAGTGGAAGATGGTGCATCAGCATATTTCTGTACCGGTAGATATCGAAACAAACAGCATGAAAGTATTAGAGCTAACAACTTAAATCTACAATGACATTATTTATATGAATTCATGCGCTATTTGAGTTCTCTAATATCAGTAATGTCTAAGTTGAATTTGAATAAAAAAAGAGCCTGAATGATTTAGGCTCTTTTTTATGTACAGAATGGGTATTAACCAAAGCGTTTTGGAATTTTCTGACCATTCGGTATAGGCGTCTCAGCATTTTTTAATACACCGAATAACCATGTCTCAGCATGCTGCACGGCAGTCTTGAGCTGATCACCGAGTGCTAAACGACCGGCAATAAAACTGGCCAGTGAACAGCCTGAACCATGATATTCCCCCTCCAGACGAGCGCAACGGGTCTGGTTCACCAGCTCACCCTGAATATATAAACTGTTCTGGATATAATCTGGAGTATCTTCATGTCCACCTTTGACCAGTATGGCTTTTGCACCCATGGCAAACAGTTTTTGTGTTGCAAGTTCCAGATCCTGCTCACCTGTCAGCGCACGTAATTCCACTGTGTTTGGTGTAATAATAGTTGCATGAGGGATCAATTGGGTAAAGGCCTTGACCAAGGTTGCCTGATCTCCCAATGAGCCACCACTGTTCGCGACAAGTACCGGATCAAGCACATAAAAATATTCAGGATGCTCAGCAAGAAACTCTGCTAAGGCTGCAATATTATCGGTAGTGCCAAGCATGCCGGATTTTATGCCACGGATGGGCAAGTCACCGACTACCGCCTGGGCTTGTGCAAGTAGCAGACTTTTTGAGGTCGCTTCAAAGCCAAATACCTGTTGGGAGTTCTGAATGGTAAGGGCAGTACAGGCAATTGCAGCATGGGCACCGCTTTGGCCGATAGCTTCAATATCAGCCTGAAGACCTGCTCCACCTGAAGGATCCAAACCTGAAAAGCATAGTACTGTAGGGCGCAAAACGATGTCCTTAAACTCTAAATTTGCGTTAGTATAGGCAAAATTTCATGAACACTCGATACCAATTTGCATCGAAGTAGCCGGAGGACTGTGGTGATTCAGAATATCTTGATTGATCTGGATGGAACGTTAACTGATCCTAAAGTAGGAATTACCATGTCGGCACGTTATGGCTTGGAAAAAATTGGTCATCCTATTAGTCCTGATACCAATATTGACTGGATCATTGGACCACCGCTTAAAGCCTCACTCGCTAAAATCCTGAATGTTGCAAGCAATCATGTGCTGGCCGAACAGGCACTAGAAGCCTACCGTGAACGTTTTGCCGTCACTGGCCTATATGAAAATAAAGTCTTTCCTGAGGTGGCTGAAACTTTAGCTGAACTCAAACGCCGTGGATACCGACTATTTCTTGCGACTGCTAAACCCACCGTTTATGCACGACAGATTCTTGAACACTTTAAGCTGGATCAATATTTTGAAGGCATTTATGGTAGTGAGCTAAATGGTGATCGTACCAACAAAGGCGACCTGATCGAATATATTCTGCAGCAAGAGCAGTTAGATCCAGCTGCCTGTATTATGGTTGGAGATCGCGAGCATGATATTTTTGGTGCTAGACGTAATGGGATAGAAACTATCGCAGTCACCTATGGCTATGGTTCACCAGAAGAGTTTACTCAAGCTGAACCCAAATTTCAGATTCAACGCTTTAATGAAATTTTTGATTGTCTGGGTTAAATAGTTTTTTATATTCCAACTGAACAAGGGTGATGAGTTGTGGGATAGGTCATCTGCCAGCAGGTGGTCAATCTACTCTAATGACTTATCAAATCAACGGTAAACAATACGTTATTATCATGGCAAGTGGTCATGGTTCATTTGGTACCAAAATGGACGAGTCTGTAGTTACCTGTGTATTAGCAGACAATAAATAATTAAGTTTTATACTTAGTGTAAAAAATCCTGATCCATCAGGCTTTTTTATGCAAAATACCAGCTGTGATAAGAATAAAGCGCTAATAAGTATTAATGATCTTATGTCAGGTTCAGTTGAACACGCATTTTTATAGAGTCAATATTTTGACCTCACAGATCATACTGACAATTCAAGATTCAGCATAAAACACTTTAAAAAAATATTTTGGCTTCTATGGCATGAATAGATGCCAGACATCAGGAATATGATCTATGTGCCTTCATATAAAACAGTTACCAATAAAATCAACGTTGTCCTGTCTAATAGTCTGTATTAGTCAAGATATCCATGCGGAGGAACCGGGGATGGAGGTACAGCGACTGGCACCTATCGTAGTTGAGGCAACCCGTACCGACCGTGCATTACTGAACACCCCAGCTTCAGCTTATTACCTGAGCCAGAATCAGCAAAATAGCCTGAATGTAAATCTCTCTGAAACCTTAAAAGGTGTGCCAGGCTTACAACTGAATAACCGGGAAAATTATGCACAAGACCTGCAGATTTCCATGCGAGGCTTCGGTGCACGCTCGACTTTTGGTGTGCGTGGTGTGCGTTTATATGTCGATGGTATTCCTGCAACCATGCCGGATGGGCAAGGGCAAACTTCCAATATTGACTTAAATAGCCTCGATCATATTGAGGTACTGAGCGGCCCATTTTCCTCACTTTATGGTAACTCGTCAGGTGGCACAATTTTAACTCAAAGCCGGGAAGGGCAAGGCCCCGATTCACTGACCTTAGGATATTCGGGTGGCAGTCAAAATAAAGGCCAAACCCATCTGGTGCTGCAAGGGGGTTCGGATCATGCCTCTGAGCCAAGCTATGTCATCAGTTCATCCTATTTTGATACCAATGGTTACCGTGACCACAGTAGTGCACATAAAGTTTTGAACAATGCCAAGCTCACTTGGGAGCTGGAAGATGGCAGTAAAATTAACTGGGTGAATAACTATGTCAAAATTACAGCAGATGATCCGAGTGGTTTAACCCGTGAGCAATGGAGAGCCGATCCTAAACAGGTTGCAAATAACGTCCTGTTATATAACGCCCGAAAAAATATTGAGCAGTTGCAAACAGGTTTAACCTGGGAGAAGCCTCTTAATGATCAGCATGAACTCTATGGCATGGCCTATTGGGGACAACGTGAAGTCACTCAATATCAATCAATTCCTCGTATAGCACAAGATAGAGTCAATCATGCGGCTGGTGTAATTGATTTTGACCGCCAGTTTTATGGAGCAGACTTGCGCTGGACAGCTAAGGATATTCTGCCTAATACCAAGCTGATTGCTGGTGTTGCTGTCGATGCTATGACCGAGGACCGGAAAGGCTATCAAAACTTTGTCGGTGACACTTTGGGTATCAAAGGTGAGCTACGTCGTGATGAAGATAATCGCTTATGGAATGCCGACCCTTATCTACAGGCTTCTTATAACATTTCGCCGGATTGGACCTTGGATACAGGCTTACGTTATAGCAATGTACATTTTAAATCTGATGATCATTACTTAAGTAATGGCGATAATTCAGGTAAAACAACTTATGAGAAATTACTGCCTTCAGCCGCGTTAAGCTGGCAGATTCTTCCTGAACTGATGGCCTATGCCAGTTATGCACAAGGTTTTGAAACACCAACTTTTACTGAAATGGCGTATCCAGCGGATGGTAGTAGCCGCACACTTGATCTAAAAGCAGCAGAAAGTGAAACCAATGAAATTGGCTTAAAGTCTGCCAATCATTTCGGTGATTTTACTGCTGCAATTTTCTATACCACGACTCAGGACGATATTGTTTCTGCAGGAAGTGATAATGGACGCTCTACTTTCCGTAATGCGGATAAAACTTTAAGAAAAGGCTTAGAGCTGTCATGGAGTAAAGACCTGTGGCGTGAGCTTACGGCTCAAGCCAGCTATAGCTATATCGACGCCACTTTTGATGCTGATATTCCTGAAATTCTAAATCAGAATGGTGGTATTGCAGTGTCGAGAGTTGAGTCAGGCAACTATATCCCCGGTATTGCCAAAAATCAGGCTTTTCTTGGCTTAGGCTGGAAACCTGAAAATGGTTTAAGTGTTGGTCTGGATGTACGTTATTCAGACCGGATTTATGTCAACGATACCAATACTCAATATGCGCCAAGCTATACCGTGGCTAGTGCAAATGTTGGCTATAACTGGAATATGAAAGACTGGTCTGTAAAAACTTTTGCACGTGTAGATAACCTGTTTGATAAAGATTATTCAGGTTCAGTGATTGTGAATGAAAGCAATGGTCGCTTCTATGAACCGGCAGAAGGACGAAACTGGAGTGCTGGCTTGAGTGTAACGAAAGAGTTTTAATTGAAATGATTTGTTGGTGCTAAATTTTCAAAAAACAAAATCCCGCTTCTTGAGTGGGATTTTTTTAATATTTAAGCTTTGGAAAGTTGATCAGAGGATTTGAGATAAAACTAGATTGTCTGCTGATTTACCCGTTTCGATAATTCCTCGGCGCTTTCCACCCGTTCAGAATATCGATTGGTGAGATAAGCAGACTGACCGCGGGTGAGGAGGGTGAATTTGTAGAGTTCCTCCATCACATCCACAATGCGGTTGTAATAAGGCGATGGTTTCATGCGACCGTCTTCTTCGAATTCAAGGAAAGCTTTCGGTACAGAAGACTGATTTGGAATGGTGATCATCCGCATCCAGCGGCCTAAAACACGCAACTGATTCACTGCATTAAAGGATTGTGAACCACCACAAACCTGCATCACGGCCAGTGTCTTGCCTTGGGTCGCACGAATTGCACCTGCTGCCAGAGGAATCCAGTCAATTTGGGCTTTTAAAATCGAACTCATCGAACCATGACGCTCCGGTGAACACCAGACCATGCCTTCTGACCAGGCCAAAAGTTCATGTAGTTCTTTTACCTTAGGATGATTCGTATCTGCATCTTCAGGTAAGGGTAATCCTTTAGGGTGGAAAATTCTGACTTCAGCGCCAAAATATTCCAGTATCCGGCCGGCTTCCTGAACGGCGAGGCGACTGTAGGACCGGTCACGGTTTGAACCATACAGCAGCAGAATACGAGGTGGATGATCCAGCGCTTTGGCCTGAACTTTATCCAGTGTCGGGGTTTCTAGCAGATTCAAATTGATATTCGGGAGATCCATCGGGTTATGCCTCTTTAAACACTTTTTTTCTTAGCCATAATGAAACGCTGACCAGCGCAATCAGAACTGGAACTTCAACCAGAGGACCAATCACAGTGGTAAATGCTACAGGGGACGCGAGACCAAAAGTGGCAATTGCAACCGCCAGTGCCAGTTCAAAATTATTACCGGCGGCGGTAAAAGAAATAGCCGCAGTTTTAGGATAATCATTGCCCATCCACTTGCTCATAAAGAAACTGATAAAGAACATCACAATGAAATAAATGGTTAAGGGGATAGCAATTCTGAGTACATCCAGTGGCAGGCTGACCACATCACCGCCTTTCAGGCTAAACATGGCGACAATGGTAAATAACAGGGCCAGCAGGCTGAGCGGACTGATTTTTGGAATAAACTTCGTTTGATACCATTCTAGACCTTTTTGCTTGACCAGAATCAAGCGCGTCAAAAAACCCAGCAAAAATGGAATCCCCAGATAAACCAGAACCGCGTGGGTAATCGTCCAGAAGCTGACATCAATCACCTGTGCTTCCACACCAAAATAAGGCGGCAAGAAGGTCAAAAACAACCAGGCATAGCTACTGAAGAACAGAATCTGGAAAATACTGTTAAATGCCACCAGTCCGGCCACATATTGATTATCGCCACAAGCCAGACCATTCCAGACCAGCACCATGGCAATACAACGCGCCAAGCCGATCAGGATGACCCCCGTCATATATTCAGGATAGGATTGCAGGAAAATCAGCGCCAATGCAAACATCAGGCAGGGTGCAATCAGCCAGTTCTGAACCAGAGAAAGGGTAAGCGTGCTTTTATCCTTAAACACCTGCGGCAAGGTGGCATAGTCCACTTTGGCAAGCGGTGGATACATCATGATAATCAGACCAATGGCAATCGGAATATTGACCGAATCAATACTCATCCGGTCTAAAGCGATCGACGCCTGAGGAAAGAAAACCCCAATCCCGATCCCCAGCAGCATGGCGATAAAAATCCAGATGGTCAGATTCTTATCTAAAAATGACATTTTTGAAGCAGACATGATATTGGGCTCAGGATAATTCGCAGGGTGCTGAAATGGTAGATTTTAACTTTTGAATTTCCGGATCTTGTGCGATGACTTTTAATACTTCATTTGCCCAGACCGGCAAATCAGGATTTAAACGGTAGTAAACCCATTGTCCTTGGCGTTGATCCAGCAAGATGCCCAGATTTCTCAATAAGGCCAGATGACGGGAAATTTTGGGTTGGCTCAGATTTAATTGTTCTGTGAATTCACAGACGCAAACATTCTGCTTGGCCATAACCAGCTTTAAAATATCTAAACGTGTTGAATCGGCAAGACATTTAAAAAAATCGGTCTGATGCATTGCGATATCCTGATATATTTGCTATTGCGAATATACGGATATCCATATATAAAAGCAATATCGTTTCTGTACTGAGAAAAGTCATGTCCCAAAAGATCAAGATTTATCATAATCCTGAATGTGGAACCTCTCGAAATACTTTGGCCTTGATCCGTAATACCGGTGAGGAACCACAGGTGATAGAGTATCTGAATACACCACCAACAAAAGAAGAACTGATTCAGTTAATTCAGGATGCTGGTCTGTCGGTACGTGAAGCGATTCGTAAAAATGTAAAGCCCTATGAAGAACTTGACCTGGAAAGCAATCATTGGACAGATCATCAACTGATTGATTTTATGCTGCAACATCCGATTTTGATCAATCGTCCATTTGTGGTGACTGAACTTGGTGTGAGATTATGTCGACCATCAGAAGTTGTTTTGGATATTCTTTCTGCTCCGCAGCGCGCAGCTTTTAGCAAGGAAGATGGGGAAATGATTATTGATGAAGCGGGGAAGCGGTTAAAATAAATTCCAGAATTGAAGCTGATCAATCAGATCATGAAAAAAGCCACCGCGAGGGTGGCTTTTTATTTAAAGTTAAAATGACCGATAGCATGAGATTTATTTTTTTAATGAAATCAAAGATTTTTTAGCTTTTTTGACATTCAATATTAACTGTGTTTTTCCCGTTGTGGGAGGTTTAGTTGATCATCTAGAGTAACTATATGAAAATCATCTTCGAATTATTTTAATCCTGTTACTAAGAGGGTATTTTTCGATCCGAATAATTTATTTCAAAAAGCTCATAAAAATTTAAAGCCTTATCATCAGACCATTATAAAGCTAGATACTAATGTTTGCATGAAGTGCTTTATTGACGTGCTCGACTGTAATTTTTTCTTGTTCCATACGCCAGTTATTGGATTTTACTAGTTGATATAAGTATTGCTCTTCATTGTTGAGGTGGTTTTCTACGTTTATTATTGAAGGGGTTCCCGAATCCTGTTCAAAGAATAGATCGAACGTAATTTTATCCATAAGAAAACTTTTGGCATGAGGGAAATAACTTCTGAATTGGGAAAGAATTTCAAAGCCCTGAGCATCAATGTCCCCCCAATAAAGTAATTCAACATGATCGAGCCAGGTTACTTTTTTCAGCTCCGCTATTTTATAGCCGCTGCCAAAAATGACGATTGTATTAGACATATCGGGCAGGGTGAGTGCAGTATAAAAACTAACTTTATTTTCAATCACAATGACACGTTTTATCGGTAGTGATAAAGATTGAAATTGGCTTAAGGGAATTGCTAGATCAGAGATCCCGAGTAGATATTGGTTGCTGAGTTGTGAGTCCAAAATACGGAAACGAACTTGTGATTCATATACTTTTAAATTAAAGCAATGTTCAAAAATGGTCTGTTTAGGGTCGCAATATTCTGGAATTATTTCTAGTAACAAGGCGCGAAGAATGCCCTTGTTTTGCTCAATAAATTTGGTATGTACAAGAATGGGTAACTCACGGATATATAAGTTTGGCTGAGGCGTAGTTTGAAAATATTGGCAGACTTTTAGCAAACTGTCCCAATTATTCGCATGTTCAATGACCTTTAATGGATTAAGTTCAATCCATGTTTTCAATTGAGGTATCAGCTGCAGTATCTTTTGATAGTTTTGTCTAAAGATTTCAACTTCATCGTATTTGGAAATATAGCGAACAAAGTCTTCTTCGCATTCAAAAAAGACTCTTGCTGGCAGGTCTTGTAAACCTAAGTATTTTGTTCTAATAGTCTGATACTCAATGGAGTAGCCAAATATATTCTTTTCTTTGCTGTCTTTTGATATATAACTGATTTCGCGTCTAAACTCATCCATTGATGATTTGTTATAACTCTTATTACCAGGAATATCTAATGGGAAGATAGTCCCTCCGGTGATGAGAGATTTTAAATATTCGGCGTACTTGCGCTGAGCTTTTAATTTGATTTCTTGTGCAGTAATCATTTCATTAAACTTTCGCTAAAACTGTTGAGTGACAGGTAAGTTATGCATGTCGTTTGTTTGTCGAGTTTCTCTATTAATCCATTGTTCTTTTTCTTCTTTAAACTGTTCGATTGGCATGTCATATAGCCAAGAATGACGTTCATTCTTCCGCTCAACATAATGTACGAAGGAAATATCATTTTCTACAATATGGATATTATCGCTCGGGGTGACAACCAAAAGCTGTAAATGCAGCTGCTTACATAGGTTAATAAGATAACGTGCTTTGTCTTCGTCTTGGGCTTTAAATGCCTCATCAATTGCGATGAAACGGAATGAGTCACTTTGTAAGCCTTCTTTTGTTAAGCCAAATTGATATGCAATGGCAGATCCTAGGATAGTGTATGTTAGCTGTGCTTTTTCACCTCCAGAAAGTTGTCCCATGTTTTCATAGGTCTTGAACTTACGATGATTTTCCCGATAAAATTCTTCAGCTTTATAACTAAACCAAAAGCGAACCTGCATGACTTTTTTGCGCCAATCCTCATGATCAAGTTTCTTGATAAATGGCTCAATATGATTCACAAAGTGTAAATGTTGAGCTTCAGGATTCTTTTCAATCTCTCTGGCATTAGGAATAGCCTGCTCTAAAAGTCTTTTGAAGTCTTTAATTTCATCGCTAATGCGGGTAGGGAAAACGATTTGGATATAGGTTTTGAAATCTTTATCTCTGAAATCTATTTCCTGTAGGGCATCATTCAGTGTTTGAATATTTTCCTTAATTGAGTCAGCCCAATTCATAAAGAACATGCGGAAATCACTAACCTTGTTGGTTATGGTTTCATGTAAATAATCATTAAATCTTTTCTCGAATTTAGGAAGATTATCGTTCTGTAGTTTTTCCAGGAAAGTTTGGTATTCACCAATTAAGTCCAAATGCTCCGGGTCAGGCAGATGATGTACATCAGATCTCCAATCTATAAACTTGGAAGTAATTACTTCGTTGGGGTTTTTAAATTGAAAGATTCTCTTGGTAATTTGGTCCGTATGATTTTTGAGACGGTCATCGAGCGCTTTTGTTTGGTTATTAAAATAGGTCAACATCTCGATTTTTTTCGTATCAATATTTTTAAACTCAACCTGGCTATAAGTTGGATATGCTTCGACGAAAGAGGTAGTATCCACAGCGATCGAGGAGGAGAGGGATTGCTGTTCCTTTTCAATCTGAGAGGAAATCTCTTCTATTTTCTTCTCAACACTAAAGATTTCTCGTTGAGCATGGGTAATAGAGGTATCTTTCAATGTAGAGAGTTTGGTTTCAACATCCACTAATTGTTGTTGTAGTGCTGCTATACGATCATTTGCTTGTTTTAATACCTCAAGTTGTCGTTTGAGGTCTTCAATTTGTCTGGCATCGTTTTGCCAGTCAATGTCATCAAATTGTTCATACTTATCGATAAGCTTGTTACAGTTGGCTTGATGTTGTTTGAGCTGTTCGACTTTCTCATGAGCTCGATCTATTTTTGCCTTATTGTTGGTTTGATCTTCTTGAAGGGCATTAAACCTGTTCCTTAATAAAGAGATCTTTTCTTGGTTATCCCAGCCTAGAATATAGTTATCACGGTGAGTGATGTTCTGGCGATCGTCTTTTTCATGTTTACCTTTGGTGGATTTGATAAGTCCTTGTTGGGTTACTGCTTTTTCATTGTAGTGGTTAAATTCCTCTAGACTATTTACACAAGCATAGTCAAACTGGTGTTTGATAACATCCTCAATGCCAGTGATGTATGTGCTTTTTGGGTTGAATTCCAATTTGTTAAATAATGCATTAGCAGAGGGCTGTTTTAGCGAGCTGAACGAGTTCAGCTGAGAAATATCCTGATAACGCTGGTATACGATGCGGCCTTTTAAGTTAGTCCGGTTCACGTACTCATTGACTTGTTTGTAATATTTTTCTGGTATAACTAGGCGTAATGCGAAGCTGTGCAGGATTTTCTCAATGGCTGGTTCCCAAGCCATTTCCTCACTCTTTACTTTGATGAGCTCGGCAATGAACGGGATTTCATGTTTATTGGCGCCAGTATGTTGCAAAATTTCATCGCGAATACTGGCTACACGACCAGTAATATTATTCTGGTTCCTTTGCAAAGTTTGAATATTCTCCATGAGCTCACTAATGCCACGCTGAATGTCTATTTTCTCATTTTCAAGTTTGCGTAGTTCTAGTTGTTTATCTTGTTGCTGTTGCTCTAAGTCCTTAGCAGACTTCTGTGCTTGAGTTTTGTTGTGTAGAAATTGATTGATATCAGGATTTAGAATCAGCCCGAGTGAGCATACCAGCTGATTATATTCCTCCAATCTTTTTGAGCGTTGCTCACAACTTTTTTCTAAAGGGTTAATCCGTTGCTTTAAGCTCTCAATTTGGCCACCAACATGGTCAGATTTGATTTGTACCTTTAAATCTGTTTGCTGTTCAGTAAGTTGCGTTTCTTGCTCCCGTAATCTAGATAGATCAATGCCTTTGATGGTCAATTCGGCATTTTGTTTTTCGAGTTCTTGTGCTGCAAGCTCAACGAACTTTTTCGTAAACCAATAGTTCCCTTGTTTTTTAAACTGATCAAGCCGTTCTTTTTGTTGAGTGACGTGTTGAATACTCTGCGCAAGCTCATCAATTGGAAGCAGCTGGTTAATTTGTTCTTTCGCTTTCTCGATATTGGTTTTTGCTTCCATGAGCGTCACAAAACTTGCTTTTAATTGCAAGTATTCATTTTCTGCATCACGATTTTCCAGCATGTTATTGCGAATAAACTCATCCAAATCATCGAGCACTTTAACGCCAACGACCTGATTAAAAAGGCTAAGGGCGGTTGCTGAGCGCATACCTAATAGATCAGCAAAGCGTTCAGCGTAGCCAGTAGGCCCATCAAAAAACTCAATGATACGCTTACTTTGATTACTGTATTGTTTTTCTAATCGTTTTTTCCAGCTGCCTTTCGCATCAAAGTGGTTAAAATCTTCACTAATGGTTAAGTCGGTATGGGCTAAGCCAAAGGTGCGTTTGAGTTCGCCATTGCTGAACCAGCGAACCTGAAAAAGTGTGATTGTACGAAAGTCAGTATTACTAAAGTTGGCTAATATGACAGAGTAGCAGTTTTTATCCCGTAGTTTTTGAGTTGAGGTGCCAGCTTCACCCTCGTTTTGAATATTGCCATAATGGCCAAGGACATACGTTTCTTCAGTTCGATCCCCCTTTTTATCAATCCCAGAGGATTGGTTATAGAAGCGATCTTTCTTTACCGGAACAAGCAATGTCAGAAGGGCATCAATAAATGTGCTTTTACCTGATGCATTTGCGCCAGTCAACAGCGAGTTATTGCCTTGAGGCATAATTCTGAAGATACGATCATCAAAAGTTCCCCAGTTATACACTTCCATATAATTAAGGCGGAAGCCAGCACGGTCAGAACTTGTACTAAATAGACTGTAGGTAGTCATTTATTTTTCCTTTGAATTCTTGTAATTCGTTTAAACTGATTTTTTCTTTGATAATGCGATGAATTTGATAGGTTTTTTCCAGTTCCTTTTTCGAAACCAACCTGAGATAGCCGAGTTCCTCTATAGTATCAATATGCCTGTCTAGGTCTTTTTGGAATTTAAGATGGTTATAGCTCTCTTGAAGAAATAGCTCCAACTCTTCACGAATTTGAATATTGGAAATGAATTTTTCACTGGCTTGGTACTGTGTCGGATTGCTATCAAACTCTTCTAGGCTATTGCGCAGTACAACCAAGACAATGGAGGCCTCAAAACTTATAGCACGTCTTTGTACAAGTCCTAAGGTGCCACCTTCGCTATCTTCCATTTGCTTGACATAGGCAAAGCCTTCATCCTTTTTAATGATTAATTCAAGCCCAATTGTTCCAACATAGTCCTGAATTGCAGCCTGATAATGAATAATGCTTTCCCATAGTAGAGAGCTACGTTCGATTGGTGATTTCAGTAGTCTTATAATGGCTCTGGAGTAGGGTTGTTCGTACTGTTCTAAATTTGGCACTTTAATAATCCTTAAGAGCATATGACAATAATTTCAGGAATCTGAATGACCTTTTGCTGAGCTTGATCGAAGCAGATACGCAGTTGATGCTCGTCATTCACTGTATGTTTAAAATCTTTGATGACATCCATGTATCCAAATAACTCTGGTAATCCTTGAGAAAGTCCACCTTGTTTATCAATGAGTTCCTGAATGCTTGCTTGTGATTGATGAAGTAGAATGCCTTGAATATGCTGTCTGATTTTCTTTTTATCAACATGGATGTGTGCAAACAGTTTTGCCAATTGTTCCGAGTGAGCCAGGTCCATGCTTGCCAGAGTAGGGTTTATTTTATAGTCAACTGGTTTGGATTTTTCATAGCTTAACTTTTTCTCAAAAGGAATTTTTATTTCTGCTGAGGTTTCAAGCTCAAAACCAATATCTGGTTTTTGGTTGTGCTTATTTAAGATTAGCAGAGATTTCTTGATATCCTGAATAATGCTTTTTGTAAGTGCAGATTGAGAGGCTTCACTTTCTCTAATGATGCGGCTCAACTTTTCAGCCATACGATCGTTGGCTTTATAAACTTTTTGACCTGATTGATACAGGTACTTCTTCATTCCACGCAGAAAAAAGTCGTCGATCTGAATATTCTTTTCTTGAAGCATTTCATATAAGGAAATAACTAGACTGTCCCATTCTTGTTGCAGACTTGGATTGAGCAGGAAAGACCAAAAAGCATAGAAACTTTTACCTTGAGAGCTTTCTTTAAGAGCGTCAAGTGAGTCAAAGGCAAATTGTAAGATGTCACTTTTGTATAGATTCCCTTCGGCATGACGTTGATAGATATCTTTGGTAATTGATTTAAAGTTTTCCTCTACTTCTTTGAAGTCAGATAGAAGCTCTTTTGCGGATTGGGTGATTTCTTTAAAACGAGGTGTAATCTGATATTCTTCATAGATATTAATATCTTCGCCAATCTTAAGGCGTTGAATTTGCTGTTCAATTTCTAGCTTCTTTTGCTCTAATACTTGGATACGGTTTTCTACATTGTCATTGGTATTTTCTACTAGCTCTTTGAGTTGACTAAAGATGTATTTGAATTTGGATTCAGTACCGACAAATTCCTCTTTTGTGAGGCTTTGTAGCCAGTCTAATGTCTTATTTGTGTGAGAAGATAACTCATAAAATATGATGCCTTGATCATCCTGATAGTTGCTGAGAAAGCCTTTATTGGTCCAATGTTGAATATAGCGTTTTGCTTTTGCCTCATAAGTCGTAAGTGATAAATCCTGATCTGTATTGAAGTCATCAGCTAGATCAAACTCGTCATTATCGTTAATCGAATCAAGATTCGTTTCAATATATTTGATTAAAGCTAATTGCAGTTTTTCTGATGAGTTAGATGGTTGTTGAGTGGGAAAAGCCTCAAGCAGAAACTGAATAACCCATTCTCTGTTTTTCAGACACAAAAGAGTAATGCTGGGAGATGTTCTAAGAGAGATAGATATTTCTTGAACATTTGGCATTTCCTTGCTCCATGATTGGTTTTTAACGATTTTATGATTATTAATATCCAAATAAATCATTCACGAAAGCGACTAGAGCCTCATGAGTTATGGGCTAGTTAAGGTTTATCAAGTGCAGAGAGATATGGATACCATATATAAAATTAATCACTGCAATGAAGGTTACCGAATACAGTCTGAATAATTAGTGTTTAGTTTGGTTAGATATTAACTTTAATTGTTGCGTAACATGTTAAATTTAATAGTTATACAATAATCTATTGATCACGAATTGCACAGTTTGGTTCGGGTAAAGAGCGACAAAGTATGTCGCATAGTTTTAAATTGTTTATTACACATGTAATGGCTGTTTGTAGATTATTATGTAACGAATGCCATCTAGCATTAGTTATTTTTTAAAGTTCGATATGCAAAAAAAATAGAGCCACATGAGCTCTATTTTTTAGTTAATGTAATAATCTTGAATATGTGTCAAAAATCTCACATCAACTGTCATTTAACGACAACAAAATTAGCTTACCAGCTTAGCGCACCGCCAGTTTGGTAATCTGTTACGCGCGTCTCGAAAAAATTCTTCTCTTTACGCAAGTCCATCATCTCTGACATCCACTGGAATGGGTTATTCACACCAGCGAACTGTTCAGGCAAGCCTAATTGCGCCAGACGACGGTTAGCAATGAACTTCAGGTATTCTTCCATCATGCCAGCATTCATACCCAATACACCGCGCGGCATGGTATCACGTGCGTATTCGATTTCCAGCATGGTACCTTCAAGAATCATCTGAATGATTTCTTCCTGGAATTCAGTCGTCCATAAACCTGGGTTTTCGATCTTGATCTGGTTGATCATATCGATACCGAAGTTCAGGTGCATCGACTCATCACGCAGGATGTACTGGAATTGCTCGGCAACACCATTCATCTTGTTACGACGGCCCATAGACAGGATCTGGCTGAAACCACAGTAGAAGAAGATACCTTCAAGTACACAGTAGAACGCGATCAGGTTGCGAAGCAGGATCTGGTCGTTTTCAGGTGTACCAGTTTTGAAAGTAGGATCACTTAAAGACTGAGTATATTTCAGGCCCCAAGCGGCTTTACGTGCAACTGATGGTACTTCGCGGTACATGTTGAAGACTTCGCCTTCATCCATACCTAAAGATTCGATACAGTACTGGTAAGCATGGGTGTGAATCGCTTCTTCAAACGCCTGACGCAAAATGTACTGACGGCATTCAGGGTTGGTAATGTGACGGTAAATCGCCAGTACCAGGTTGTTTGCAACCAGTGAATCGGCAGTCGAGAAGAAACCAAGTGAACGCATCACAATGGTACGTTCATCTTCAGTCAAGCCATTTTCAGACTTCCACAACGCGATGTCGTGGTTCATGTTAACTTCTTGAGGCATCCAGTGGTTTGCACAACCGTCCAGATACTTCTGCCAAGCCCATTCGTATTTGAATGGAACAAGCTGGTTCAAGTCCGCACGACAGTTAATCATTGCCTTGTCGTCAACCTGTACACGTTGCGCACCCATTTCAAGCTCTTCTAAGCCTGGTGCAACATCAAGCTGTTCTAGGGAAGCAGATGCTCTTGCCAGCGAATCGGTTGGATTTGATCCTCGGTTTTGAGTGGCTCTAATGGGTTGTGCAGCTGCCACATCCGACGATGTGTTGCTTGCATCAGATACCACTTGTGAATGAGTCGCTTTTTGCGGCTCGACGGGCGCAGGCTGCTGTGTTTGTGCAGCTGGTTTTTGCGAATCATCTTCGAAATCGTCCCAACTTAGGATAGACATATCAGTTCTCTCTTCGATGCTTATATCTTTTATTAGACATTCAGCCTCGCTGAAATGTCCTACTATACGCTCAATTTATGTAAGCAAAATTAAGTTTTGTCGATGACTGCTCTGCTTTTGTACGGAAGAGCAAAAATCCCCACTACTTATTTTGCTTGCGCGATTTATGAGCCTTAAACCAGAAATAGGCAATTGGCAAATAAAAGGTAAGTACAAAGGAAACGACCAATGCGACAAGTCCTAACATGTAATTGTGAGTCATATGCGGCATGGTGGTTTCCTTATTTATATTAAATTTTAAATCCTCCCCAAACCCCTCCTTTAATAAAGGAGGGGCTTCCATCCACCTATTTTGATTTCTGGAAGTCCCCCTTGGTAAAAGGGGGATTTAGGGGGATTCTAGAAAAACCTTAGCGATTAATGTTTTTCTTTTCAGATGCAACGACCTTAGTAATTGCATCTTCATTAATATTTGATTGAGATGCTAGATCTGAAGAATGCCCGGCACTGCCACCCAAGAGAAAATATATTACTAATAGGCGGCAAATAATTTTTTCAGCTTCTTCAAATACTACACGTACTTTCTTTCTAAAATCTTTTAACTTCTTCGACATGTTCGCTCCTAAAAGGAATCAATCATTACGAAGTAGCAAGAGTGAGTTCTTATGCTAACCACTCATAAGAATCAACCATTGCTAATCTCGCAATTATGAGATAAATCTCGGTTGATTCCTAAATGGGTTAACTTACTGACAAGCCTCACAATCAGGGTTGTCAATCGAACATGCCATTGGCACTGGCGCTGCTTGCGCAAAACCTTCTTCCTCTGCAGGAACTTCAGGTTTTTTCGCTTCAACCACCGGAGCGGCTGCTGCAACAGGTGCTGCGGTTGCAGTCGCTTTAACAGCATTTAGTGCGCCAGTATTAATAGTCGATTTCTCAGCAGAAGTCGCACCCAATGCACGTAGGTAATAAGTGGTTTTAAGACCACGTAACCACGCCATTTTGTAAGTGATGTCCAGTTTTTTACCGTTTGCACCAGCGATATAAAGGTTCAGAGACTGCGCCTGGTCGATCCATTTTTGACGACGTGATGCAGCATCTACGATCCAGCGAGTTTCAACTTCAAACGCAGTCGCGAAGATGGCTTTAAGCTCTTCAGGAATACGGGAAATCTTCTGCACAGAACCTTCGAAATGTTTCAGGTCATTCACCATCACAGCATCCCAAAGACCACGTTCTTTCAATGCACGAACAAGGTAAGGGTTAATCACTGTGAATTCACCAGACAAGTTTGATTTCACATACAAGTTTTGGAATGTTGGCTCAATGGATTGCGACACGCCACAAATGTTTGAAATCGTAGCAGTTGGCGCAATTGCCATCACATTCGAGTTACGCATACCGTCTTTTTGAACTTTGGCACGTAAAGTGTCCCAATCCAAACGTTGAGTACGATCCACTTCGAACATACGTTCAGGACGTGATTTAGCCACGATGTCTAAAGAATCGATTGGTAAAATACCTTGATCCCATAGTGAACCTTTGAAAGTTTCGTATGTACCACGTTCAACAGCAAGGTCGCTAGATGTTGCAATTGCGTAGTAAGAAATCACCTCCATTGATTCATCAGCAAACTCAACCGCAGCATCAGAACCATAAGCAAGGTTCATTTCGTATAGCGCATCTTGGAAGCCCATGATACCCATACCAACAGGACGGTGTTTCAAGTTCGAGTTACGTGCTTGTGGAACAGCGTAGTAGTTGATGTCAATCACGTTATCAAGCATACGAACAGCAGTTTTTACTGTACGAGCAAGCTTTTCACGGTCTAACACACCACCTTGAACGTGTTGTACCAGGTTAATCGAACCCAGGTTACATACCGCAATTTCGTCTTTGCTTGTGTTCAAGGTAATTTCTGTACACAAGTTAGAAGAATGAACTACACCCACGTGTTGTTGTGGTGAACGTAAGTTACATACGTCTTTGAATGTGATCCACGGGTGACCAGTTTCAAACAACATAGACAGCATTTTGCGCCACAAATCTTTTGCACGGACTTTCTTGTGCAACATGTTTGTTTCTTTGGCAACGCTTTCGTAGTAAGCATAACGCTCAGCGAATTCTGCACCAGTCAAATCATGTAGATCTGGTGTTTCAGAAGGCGTGAACAGTGTCCATTCAGCATCTTCGAATACACGTTGCATGAACAGGTCAGGAACCCAGTTCGCAGTGTTCATGTCATGCGTACGACGACGGTCATCACCGGTGTTCTTACGAAGTTCCAGGAATTCTTCGATGTCCAGGTGCCAGGTTTCAAGGTATGCACATACTGCACCTTTACGCTTGCCACCTTGGTTTACCGCAACAGCAGTATCGTTCGCCACTTTAAGGAACGGAACAACACCTTGTGATTTACCATTTGTACCTTTGATGTACGAGTTCAAGGCACGAACAGGTGTCCAGTCGTTACCTAAACCGCCTGCCCATTTAGACAACATAGCGTTATCACGCATCGCGCCATAAATGTCATACAGGTCATCATCAATTGTAGTCAAGTAGCAACTAGACAACTGTGGACGAAGCGTACCTGAGTTAAATAGGGTAGGCGTCGACGCCATGTAGTCAAAGCTAGACAATAAGTTATAGAACTCGATTGCACGCTCTTCACGGTTTTCTTCATTTAGGGCAAGACCCATCGACACACGCATGAAGAATAATTGCGGAAGTTCGAAACGTACGCCATCCGAGTGGATGAAGTAACGGTCAAATAATGTTTGTAGACCTAAATAAGTAAACTGATTCGAGCGTTCTGGTTGAATCGCTGCTGCAAGTTTAGCCAGGTCAAAGTTTAATAATTCAGGTGAAAGAAGTTCTAGCTCAATCCCTTTTTTCAAGTAAGTTTCCAGCGCATCGCCTTCAACTGTATCTGCAGGTAGACCCAAGAATTCTAAACCAGTTGCCACCAGGTCATTACGTAACAGGCGCGCAGTCACATAGGTATAGTTTGGTTCTTGTTCGATACGGGTACGCGTCGCCATCATCATGGTCGTAGAGATGTCTGACTCTTTTACGCCGTTGTAAAGGTTTTTAACAGTCTCGTCGACAATTGCCTGAACGTCGATGCCTTCAAGGCCTTCAGCAGCTTTAGCAACAGTTGCAGTCAGTTCGCTCAAGTCAAGCGGTTTCAGCTTGCCTGCTGCATCAGTAATTTGCAGGGTAGGGTGATGGTTGGCACCCAGTTGCTTACGAGCGTCAGAACGTTGTTCGCGATAGATGACATAGGCACGCGCAACTTTCTGTTCGCCAGTACGCATAAGCGCAAGTTCAACCTGATCCTGGATTTCTTCAATGTGAATCGTCCCACCAGAAGGCAAGCGACGTTTGAAAGTGTTCATGACCATTTCCGTCAGCTGCTCGATACGATCGTGAATACGGCTCGAGTCAGCACTTTGTTGGCCTTCAACAGCCAAAAAAGCCTTACCAATTGCGACAGAAATTTTTTCTGCATCAAAAGTGGCAACATCACCGGTGCGTTTAATCACCTGAAGTTGACCAGGAGTTGAAGTAATTACGCTCATTTTAGCATAGCTCCATTGTCATCTATTTTTATGTTTATGGACCGTTTGAACTGGGCAATTTTTATGCCACAGTGTTTGAGGAATAAACACAATACCTAGTGGTTTAAAAATTAATTGAACACAAGATACGGGAAAATTTAGGGTAGATCAATATTGACATTTTAATAAATATTTAAGTGAAACAACCTGAGAAACTTTATTAAAAAAATCCTTTTTTTTATCATCTTGGTGCAAGCCTTATCCGGCAAGGCGTAGCATAACAAAGCTGGCAAAAAGTGCTTATAGATAACATTGTGGATAACTTTTTTTAAGTAAATTTGGGACCATTTTTTATTCAGATAAACGGTTTTCTAGCGCAGAGCTAAGCAAGGTTGTGTATAAAAAATGTCGCTAACAGAAAGATCAGCAAAAAAATATTACAAAATGCTACTTTGATGTATCAGTTTGGTGAACGCTATCTTGTTTACAATGTAAACGTGTGTATATTGCTTGCTATATCCACCGTATCTATCAGATTTCAAAAGGATACGTCCATCGAATAAAGGTGCACAATATATGAGCCAAGAAGAAAAGTTACCCAAAATTCTAATCGTTGAAGATGATGAGCGTCTTGCTCGTTTAACTCAGGAATATCTTATTCGTAACGGACTTGAGGTTGGGGTAGAGCCCGACGGTAATCGTGCGATTCGCCGCATTATCGCCGAGCAGCCAGACATGGTGGTGCTTGATGTCATGTTGCCAGGTGCGGATGGTTTAACCATTTGTCGTGAAGTTCGTCCGCATTATCATCAACCGATTTTGATGTTGACTGCACGTACTGAAGATATGGATCAGGTATTAGGTCTGGAAATGGGTGCGGACGATTATGTTGCCAAGCCAGTTCAGCCACGTGTCCTGCTTGCGCGTATTCGTGCCTTGCTGCGTCGTACGGATAAAGTGCCTGAAGATGAAGTGGCTCAGCGGATTGAATTTGACGATCTTGTGATCGACAATGGTGGCCGTTCTGTGACCTTGAATGGTGAACTGGTGGACTTTACCAGTGCAGAATATGACCTGTTGTGGTTGCTTGCGTCAAATGCGGGTCGTATTCTTTCTCGTGAAGATATTTTTGAGCGTCTGCGTGGCATCGAATATGATGGCCAGGACCGTTCGATTGACGTGCGTATTTCGCGCATCCGTCCGAAAATTGGTGATGATCCAGAAAACCCTAAACGTATCAAGACTGTTCGTAGTAAAGGTTATCTGTTCGTTAAGGAAACCAATGGCATGTGATGCATGTCATTCCTAAGCTGAATAAGCGGGAAAGCTTATAAGTGTTCAAGCACAATATATTTTTGCGTATTTATGCAGGACTTGTCATTCTGGTACTCCTGGTGACTCTGTTCGGTTATTTGTTGGTGCAAATTATTAATTACCAGCGCGCGCAGGTATATCGTGAGTCCTTGACTGATGGTATGGCCTATATCATGAGTGAAGGGGTAGCACGCCAGCCGAATATGCAGCAGAAACTGGACTGGATTTCGGATGCTTCAGATTTGCTGGAGCTTCCTATCTATTATGTAGAAGCTGAAAAAGTTGATCTGACCCGGGCAGAGAAACGCCGTATCGAAGACCGTAAGGCGGTGGTGCGCTGGGATGCGCAAACTTCAGTGGCTTATGTGGTCATTGGATTGCGCGATGATCCGAAGCATTTCCTATATATAAAAGCAGATAATATTACCGAGCGCCAGATGAAGGCGCTGCCGGTGTTTATTCTGGACTATCTGGTTTATTTCCCAGGTCAGGAAAAAGAATATCTGGAAAAAATCGAGCCGTATTTCTCTTATCCAATCAGTATTCAGGATGTGCAAAGTCTGCCGCTCGATTCAGAACAGATTGGCCGTCTTCGTTTAGATCACAGTATTATTCTCTATCGTGATAGTGCCACGATTCGTGGTACCACTATTTCGATTGTTTCGCCAATTCCGAGCTCCGTGTCTGAAGTGCTGGTGATGGGACCTGTACCATTGTTTAACTGGATGCCATTCCAGTTGGCAGCGGGGATTACTTTGCTCAGTATGTTTGTGCTGAGTCTGGGTGTGTATGGTTTGCTGGTGCCGATGCAACGCAAACTGCGTGAAGTCAGCTATGCCTTGAACAAGATGAAGTCTGGTAATATGTCGGTGCGTCTGGCGATAGATGGTAAGGACGAAATGGCATTGCTGGCATCGAGCTATAACGCCATGTCGGATCATATTCAGCGTCTGATCGAAGCCCAGCGTGAGTTGATGCGTGCGGTATCACACGAACTGCGGACACCGGTTGCACGGATTCGTTTTGCCATGGAAATGCTGGCAGATGAAGATGACTATGAATATCGTCTGCAACAGATGGAGCAGATCGATAAAGACATTGAAGCACTTAACAAGCTGATTGATGAGATCATGACCTATGCCAAGCTGGAGCAGGGTACACCTTCACTCGATTTTGAGAAGATCAATCTGTATGAAGTCCTGGATCAGGTGGTCATTGAAACTGAAGCGCTGAAAACTGGTAAGAAGGTTGAGCTGCATCAGGTACCGATGGATATCGAAGTTGAAGCCGAGCGTCGTTATCTACATCGTGTGGTACAGAACCTGGTGGGGAATGCGGTACGTTATTGTGATGAAAGAATCATGATTAGCGGCGGTATTGATGTCAATAATCAGGCCTATATTTGTGTAGAAGATGATGGGCCGGGGATTCCGGAAGAAGATCGTGCTCGTGTTTTTGAAGCCTTTTCGCGCCTGGATGATAGTCGTACCCGTGCATCTGGTGGCTATGGTCTGGGATTGTCGATTGTCAGCCGGATTGCCTTCTGGTTCGGTGGTAAGGTCGAAGTAGATCAGAGCCCTGAGCTGGGTGGTGCGCGCTTTACCATGAGCTGGCCAGCACAGCGTTATAAGAAAAAATCTCGCTTTAAGGCGATTGAAGAAAATAAAGAAGACTTTGATTCTTTATAAAGGGTTTTATAGGTAATAAAAAACGATGCATCCGCATCGTTTTTTATTGAAGCTCATCAATGAATAAGAAATTAAATTCTATAAATAGCTTTACTCGTGGATTTTAGCATCGGGTTCAATAATCGGTTTACCTTCGCGTAAACTTTTGACTGCTTCCGAATTCAGATTCAGCAGAAGGTTATTGTACTTGCCATCGATGCTATAACCTTGAATCAGTTTCTGGTCGCCATGCAGAGTTTCCACGCGATATTCATCAGCAATATTTAAAATACCTTCTAAATTTGTCGAGGCTGAAGCGAAATCCTTGCCAAACAGGTCATAAATATTCTGCAAGTTAAAATTAGGATTATTTTCCTGAGGGTGCTTCATAATATAATTTTCAAGATGTCGAACAAATAGCTGGGCATAGAGAAAATAATCAGGTTTATGGGTGAACTTTAAACTCATATATTCAATCCTTATTGTTCGTTTTTGTGCTGTTTATAGGAATAACACAAAGCGACAAACGGATGAAGTTGCAGACGCAAGTGGTTGCAAAAAATACACAATTCACAGGTGCTAACTGTGTTTCAGTAGCATCAATGATGAGCACAATTAAGCTGATTGTGGAAAAAATAATGAATTTATTATTTTTAATTTGTTAAAGCGATTGTTTAGCAACGTGGGCGATGGAGCCTAGAAAAATCGGGTATTCGTCCAAAAAATCATCCAAAAGACTAAGGCTTATAAGCTAGCAAGTGAAATCCAAAATCAGGTACAATTGGCGGGATTAATTTTGTGTTTGGTGTATTTGAAGGCCAATACATACATTCTTTGTTAATACATAGGCCTGCCAGGAGTTATCCCCGCATGAGTGCCATTACTCCATACGAATGGGCAATTATTGCCTTCGTGATCGGCGTTACATTTTTATGCGTCTTTATGCTGACTGTCCCATTACTCCTTGGGGGTAAATCATGGGGCCGTGCGAAGCAGGACCAGTTTGAGTCAGGCGTAGTCAGCGCAGGTGGAGCTCGTATCCGCTTGTCTGCAAAATTCTATTTGGTTGCAATATTCTTCGTCGTATTTGATTTGGAAGCACTTTATCTCTATGCATGGGCAGTTTCTGTTCGTGAAGTGGGTTGGGTTGGTTTTGCAACTGCAGCGATCTTTATTTTAGTTTTACTTGTTGGTTTGATTTACGAATTATCGACAGGCGCGCTGAACTGGGCACCTTCAGACAAACGTAAGGCGGCAGGAATTAAAGCTAAGATTGGTTCGCCAAACATGGATCTTGCAGAAATTACGCGCTTCAATTCGGTTGAAGAATTGGTGATGGATCCTACGGGGCAAATCCCAGCTCAATCATCTGGTCGTGTGAAAGGTTCACCGGCTCCATTATCTGATAAGGAGTAATACGGGATGAAATATACATTAACCCGTGCGAATCCGGATGCTGATCAATATCCACTTCAGGAGCGTATCGTTGTAGACGACCCGCTTCTACAGGAAGAAGTGAATAAAAATGTATTCATGACTCGTTTAGAGGATGTGATGCATACAGCAGTAAACTGGGGGCGTAAGAACTCAGTTTGGCCGTTCAACTTTGGTACATCATGCTGCTACGTAGAGTATGCAACGACCTTAACCGGCGTGCATGACTTGTCACGTTTCGGTGCCGAAGTTATTCGTGCTTCACCGCGTCAGGCAGACTTGATGATTGTTGCAGGTACCTGCTTCGTGAAAATGGCTCCGGTTATTCAACGTCTGTATGAACAGATGCTTGAACCGAAATGGGTTATTTCAATGGGTGCATGTGCAAACTCAGGTGGTATGTACGACATCTATTCAGTTGTACAAGGCGTGGACAAAATTATCCCGGTGGATGTGTACATCCCAGGCTGTCCGCCACGTCCTGAAGCATTGATCCAGGCATTAATGCTATTGCAAGACCAGATTCAACTTGAGCGTCGTCCGCTTTCTGCGGTGATTGGTGATGATCTTCAGCCAGTGTATAAGCCAAAGATGATGCCAGAACGTGACCGTAAGAAAGATCAGCGTATTGCTGTGAAAAATCTGCGCTCAATGGATGAAATTAAATAATTTAAGCGACAAATTTCTTTATGCACCCGACTTGGGTGTAATTGTCGTTTAGGTTGACTGAATTTGTATTAAATAGGAAGCCAAGCCAATGGCTGAAACTGACATTGCTATGCCAGAATCAACAGCAGTTGATTCCCGCCCTGCATTTGCAATTGTAGAAGAACTCAAAACCAAATTTGGTGAGAACTTCTATGTGCAAACAACTTTCGAGGATTTCCCGACAGTCTGGGTTGAGCGCGCACGTGTACAAGACGTTTTAATGTTCTTGCGTACAGTGTCACGTCCATACGTGATGCTGTTCGACCTGTCAGCGGTAGATGAGCGTCTGCGTACGCACCGTGACGGTTTACCTGCGTCTGACTTTACAGTGTTCTATCACTTGTTATCGCTAGAGCGTAATACGGATATCCGTATTAAAGTTGCGTTGAATGAGAGCGATCTCAATATCCCGACTGCAACGAATATCTGGCCAAACGCGAACTGGTATGAACGTGAAGCCTATGACATGTTTGGTATCAACTTCGAAGGGCATCCAATGCTCCGTCGTATTTTGTTGCCGACTTACTGGGAAGGTCATCCGCTACGTAAAGAGTATTCTGCACGTGCGACTGAATATACCCCGTACCGTCAAAACCAGGCCAAACAAGATTATGAACAAGAACATCTTCGTTTCGTTCCTGAAGACTGGGGCATGAAACGCGGCACAGCCGATGAAGACTTCATGTTCCTGAACTTAGGTCCTAACCACCCGTCTGCGCATGGTGCTTTCCGTGTCATCCTACAGATGGATGGTGAAGAAATTAAGGACTGTGTACCGGATATTGGTTATCACCACCGTGGTGTAGAGAAGATGGCTGAGCGTCAAACCTGGCACTCTTTCATTCCGTATACAGACCGTGTTGACTACCTGGGTGGTTGTGCGCAAAACATGCCATACGTGATGGGTGTTGAGCAGATGGCCGGGATTACTGTTCCTGACCGTGCACAATGTATCCGCGTGATGATGTCGGAACTGTTCCGTATCAATAACCACTTGCTGTATATCGGTACTGCGATTCAGGATGCCGGTGGTATGACCCCTGTATTCTATATGTTCGCTGACCGTCAAAAGATCTATGACGCAATCGAAGCGATCACCGGTTACCGTATGCATCCAGCATGGTTCCGTATCGGCGGGACTGCGCATGACCTTCCAAATAACTGGCAGCATCTGATCCGTGAAATCCTGGATTGGATGCCAAAACGTTTGAAGGAATACCACACTGCAGCCCTGAAAAACTCAGTCTTTGAAGGCCGTACCCGTAACGTGGCGCAATACGATGCGAAATCTGCATTGGCATGGGGCGTAACAGGTACCGGTTTACGTGCAACTGGTATCGACTTTGACGTACGTAAATACCGTCCATACAGTGGTTATGAAAACTACGATTTCGAAGTGCCGGTGGAGTACGAAGGCGATGCATATGCACGTGTGATCGTTCACTATCGTGAAATTGAACAATCGCTGAAAATCATCAAGCAGTGTCTGGACAACATGCCATCTGGTGCGTATAAAGCAGACCATCCATTGGCTGTTCCACCACCAAAAGACAAGACATTACAAGATATTGAAACCTTGATTACGCACTTCTTAAGCGTATCTTGGGGTCCTGTAATGCCAGCAGGCGAAGCATCTGTCATGGCGGAAGTGGTGAAAGGTGCATCGAACTACTACTTGACTTCAGACAAGTCAACGATGAGTTACCGTACCCGTATTCGTACACCAACCTTCACGCATTTACAGCAAATGCCTTCTGTGATTAACGGCAGCTTAATGTCTGACTTAATCATTTATTTAGCGACAATTGACGTCGTAATGGCTGACGTGGATCGCTAAGGGGTAATCGCATTATGATGATTTTGACTGATAAAAAGCCACGTGTGAATGTTGAAGGGATTTTGACTGCGGAAGAAATCCAGGAAATTCAACATCACATTGAGCATTATCCGTACCCACGTGCGGCGTGTTTAGATGCGCTTAAGCATGTACAACGCCGTAATGGTTGGGTTGATGATGCGCAAATGAATGCAATTGCACAATTGCTTTCAATGAGCGTTGCGGACCTCGAAGGTGTTGCGACGTTCTATAACCGTATTTACCGTCAGCCAGTAGGCCGTCACGTAATTTTATTATGTGATTCGATCGCTTGCTTCTTGATGGGTGCAGAAACTTTGGCTGAAGCATTCCAACGCGAATTGGGTATTTCTTTTGGTCAAACCACTGCAGATGGTCGTTTTACTTTGCTTCCAATTTGCTGTTTAGGCAACTGCGACAAAGGCCCAACTTTAATGATTGATGAAGATACTCACGGTCTTGTTGAAGTGACATCAATTAAACAGTTATTGGAGAAGTATGTATGAATACTGAACCAAAACCAATTTATGGCGACGGCAACCCGGAAACTCATCCATTAACATGGCGCTTGAGTAAACAGGCAAACGTACGCAATGCAGATGACTACGAAGCTTTAGAAGGCTACGCAGGCTTCAAAAAAGCATTGTCTATGCCGCCAAAAGATGTGCTTGATGTGATTAAAGCAGCGACTGTTAAAGGTCGTGGTGGTGCAGGCTTCCCAGCAGGCATCAAATGGTCTTTGATGGCGCCAAATGACAATTCAGGTCCACGTTACCTGATTTGTAATGCCGATGAGATGGAACCAGGTACCTTTAAAGACCGTCTGTTGATGGAAGATCTTCCGCATCAGTTGATCGAAGGGATGTTGATTGCAGGCTATACGCTTGAAGCAACACACGGTTATATCTTTATCCGTGGTGAGTACATCGAAGCTGCGAAGTATTTGAACGAAGCTTTAGAACAAGTTCGTGCCAAAGGTTACTTGGGTGAAGACATCCTTGGATCAGGCTGGAACTTTGAAATGCACGTGCATACCGGTGCGGGTCGTTATATCTGTGGTGAAGAAACTGCATTGATTAACTCGCTTGAAGGTCGCCGTGCAAACCCACGTACGAAGCCACCATTCCCACAAGTTGCAGGTGCTTGGGGTCGTCCTACGATTGTCAACAACGTAGAGACCTACAACAACCTACCCGCAATTATGCTTCGTGGCCCTGAATGGTATATCGGCTTATCTGCGGGTAAATCAAAAGATCCAGGCACAAAAATCTATGGTGCATCAGGTAAAGTTAAATTCCCAGGTCTTTGGGAACTTCCATTCGGTACAACTGCGCGCGAAGTGATCGAAGATCATGCGGGCGGTATGCGTGATGGTTTAAAACTAAAAGCTTGGTTACCAGGCGGTGCTTCAACTGACTTCTTGGCAGCTGAACATATCGATCTTCCAATGGATGCGGAAAGCATCATGAAAGCAGGTTCACGTTTGGGTACCTGTTTGCTCATGGTGGTTGATGAAACACAATGTATGGTTTCAGCAACACGTAACCTAGAAGAATTCTTTGCGCGTGAGTCTTGCGGTTGGTGTACACCTTGCCGTGATGGTTTACCTTGGGCGGTTAAAGCGCTTAAAGCACTGGAAGATGGTACAGGTAAGAAAGAAGATATCGATCACTTACAAGAGCTTACTCGTAAGCTTTGGATTGGTAAGACTTTCTGTGCTCACGCACCAGGTGCGATGGAACCACTTATGGGCGCACTCAAACATTTCCGTGGCGAGTTTGAAGCTAAAGTTGTGAATGCAGCGGCTCAGACTAGCAACGTAGAACAAGCTTAAGGAATTCGACTATGGCTACAATTCATGTCGATGGTAAATCGTATGAAGTCAACGGCTCGGAAAACTTGCTACAAGCATGTTTGAGTCTTGGCATTGATATCCCATACTTTTGTTGGCATCCATCCTTAGGTTCTGTCGGTTCTTGCCGTCAATGTGCCGTGACCCAATACGCGAATCCAGAAGATACGCGTGGCCGTTTGGTCATGTCATGTATGACGCCTGCATCTGACAATACCTACATCTCGATTGAAGACAAAGAAGCAAAAGATTTCCGTGCTTCGATTGTTGAATTCTTGATGACCAACCACCCGCACGACTGTCCAGTGTGTGAAGAAGGCGGTCACTGTCACCTGCAAGATATGACAGTGATGACGCAACACGACCGTCGTCGTTACCGTTTCACCAAACGTACGCATTACAACCAAGAACTTGGTTCGTTCATTGCGCACGAGATGAACCGTTGTATCGCATGTTACCGTTGTGTTCGTTACTACAAAGACTATGCGGGCGGTACAGATTTCGGCGTATATGCGAACGCTTCTCGCGTTTATTTCGGTCGTCCGGAATCAGGTACTTTGGAATCTGAATTCTCAGGTAACCTGACCGAAGTGTGTCCAACGGGTGTATTCACCGATAAGACTCACTCAGAACGCTATAACCGTAAATGGGACATGCAGTACGCACCAAGCGTATGTCATGGCTGTTCTTCAGGTTGTAACATCTCTCCAGGTGAGCGTTATGGCGAGCTTCGTCGCGTTGAAAACCGTTTCAATGGTGATGTTAACCAGTACTTCCTATGCGACAAAGGTCGTTTCGGTACAGGTTACGTAAACCGTGAAGACCGTCCACGTCAGCCACAGTTCCGTACAGGCAGCAACGTAGAAACTGTTTCAGTTGATACTGCACTTGATACTGTGATTGCAAATATCCAAGGTAAAAAAGTTCTGGGTATCGGCTCTCCACGTGCGTCACTTGAAACCAACTATGCATTACGCGAGTTAGTGGGTCAGGACAACTACTCAACGGGTATGTCTCAAAAAGAGCAAAACCTGGTTGAACTGGCTGCTTCAATCATGCAAACCGAGGGTGTTTACAACCCGAACATGCGTGAAATCGAAAGCTATGATGCTGTGTTGATTCTTGGTGAAGACCTGACTCAAACTGCGCCACGTATGGCTTTATCTGTTCGCCAAGCTGCGAAAAATAAAGGTAAAGAAATGGCGGCTGAACGCCGTACACCAGACTGGCTGGCTGAGCCTGTACAACGTATTGCGCAAGATGCAAAATCTCCGATTTACATTCTTGCTGCAACACAAACACGTCTAGCGGACGTAGCGACAGGTGAAGTGGTTGCATCTCCAAACGACATCGCGCGTTTAGGTTTTGCGGTTGCTGCTGCTGTGAAAGGCGAAAGCATTCTTGGTTTAGATGACGATGCCAAAGCATTTGCGCAAACCATTGCCGATACGTTAAAAGCTGCGAAGAAACCACTGATCATCTCTGGTACTAGCCTACAAGATGCTGCGATCATGGAAGCTGCTGCACAAGTTGCACAGAACCTTGGTAATGCGGGTCTTACATTGACTGTTCCTGAAGTGAACTCAATGGGTCTGGCAATCTTCGGTGGTAACAGTCTGGAGCAGGCATTTGCTCAGGACTACGACACTGTAGTGATTGTTGAAAACGACCTTTACCGTCGTTTACCAGCCGCTCAGGTAGATGCTGCACTGGCAGGTAAAGAAGTGATCGTGCTTGATCATTCTGAAACTGAGACAGTGAAGAAAGCCAATATCGTACTTTCTGCTGCATCATTTGCTGAAGGTGACGGTACTGTGGTGTCTCAAGAAGGCCGTGCACAACGTTTCTACCAAGTGTATGACCCAAGTTACTACAAACCAGAACTTGCGATCAAAGAATCTTGGCGCTGGTTACATGCCATTGAAACTGGTGTGAAAGGTCAAGCAATCTCTTGGACAGTGTTGGATGACGTCATTGATGCAGTAGCGAAAAATGTTCCTGCACTTGAAGCAATTCAAGACGTTGCTCCAGACGCGGGCTTCCGTGTTCATGGTCTGAAAGTTGCACGTGAACCACGTCGTTACTCTGGCCGTACTGCAATGCGTGCACCGCTTTCTGTACACGAGCCGAAACAACCGACTGACCAAGACACTGCATTAACATTCTCTATGGAAGGTTATGTAGGTGACCAAACTCCATCTCCACTTGTGCCATTCGCATGGTCAGCGGGCTGGAACTCGCCACAAGCCTGGAACAAATTCCAGGACAAAGTGGGCGGTCGTCTGAAAGGTGGTGATTCTGGTATCCGTCTGTTCGACCTGTTACCAAAACGTCCAGCGCGTACTTTCGTTGCACCTGCACCTGTGCTTGTGAACGCTGAAAGCTTCCGTCTGGTACCGATGCATCACATCTTTGCATCTGGCGAATTCACGATCAAAACACCTGCAATGGAATCACGTATTCCGGATGCAGTATTTGCAGTGGGCGAACAGGATGCTACACGCTTGAACTTGCAAGACGGTCAGAAGATCACTGTGAAAGCAGGCGAGACTTCAATCGTTCTTCCTGTACAAGTGATTGAATACTTACCAACAGGTTATATTGGTTACCCAATTGGTCTAGCACCGACGGTATCTCTTGCAGAGCCTGTTTCAGTCGCGGTAGGAGTGTAATTCATGGAACAAGAATTGATCCGTCAGACGCCGCTGTGGGCTGAAAACTGGCCGATTGCCTATTCAGTACTTCAAGCAATTGTGATCTTACTGGTTGTAGTGTTGATCGCAGCGTTGATGTCATTCATTGAACGTCGTTTGCTGGGCTTGTGGCAGGACCGTTACGGTCCTAACCGTGTAGGTCCGGGTGGTATGTTCCAGATCGTTGCCGACATGCTGAAAATCATGTTCAAGGAAGACTGGACACCAAAATTTGCTGACAAGCTGACTTTCCGTATGGCTCCTGCAGTTGCGATGGCAACTGCCGTGCTGTCGTTCATGGTTATTCCTGTTTCACCTTACCTAGGTGTTGCAGACATGAGCATCGGTCTGTTGTTCTTTATGGCAATGGCAGGTATTGCAGTTTATGCAGTACTGTTCGGTGGTTGGTCATCTAACAACAAATACGCGCTTTTAGGTGGTTTACGTTCTGCAGCTCAGACTATTTCTTATGAAGTGTTCCTGGGTATCTCGTTGATGGGTGTAGTGGCAATTGCTGGCTCATTCAACATGCGTGAAATTGTAGAAGCACAAAAAGACGTATGGTTTGTGATTCCTCAGTTCCTTGGCTTCCTGATCTTCGTGGTTGCGGGTGTAGCGGTAACGCACCGTCATCCATTTGACCAACCAGAAGCGGAACAGGAATTGGCTGAAGGTTACCATGTTGAATACGGCGGTATGAAATGGGGTATGTTCTTCGTTGCGGAATATGTAAACGTGGTACTGATCTCTGCATTAATCGTAACGTTATTCTTCGGTGGTTGGTTAGCACCATTCGGTCTTGATTTCCTACCTCCAGCAGTATGGTTCATTCTGAAAACTTCATTCTTTGTGATGATGTTTGTCTTGGCTCGTGGCTCTTTAATGCGTCCACGTTATGACCAGGTGATGAACTTTGGTTGGAAAATTTGCTTGCCATTGGCGTTAGTTAACTTGCTGGTTACTGCCGCAGTTGTGTTGTGGTAAGGGCAGGGAGAACAAAATGTTTAAATTTCTAGCTGGATTTGGTTCGATCGTTCGCTCGTTGTGGATGGTGTTCAGCCATGCAACGCGCAAACGTGACACTATTTTGTACCCAGAAGTGAAAGCGGAAGACATCGTACCACCACGTTTCCGTGGCCGTATTGTGTTGACACGTGACCCAGATGGCGAAGAGCGTTGTGTTGCATGTAACCTGTGTGCGGTTGCCTGTCCGGTAGGCTGTATCTCTCTGCAAAAAGCAGAAAAAGAAGATGGCCGCTGGTATCCGGAATTCTTCCGCATTAACTTCTCACGCTGCATTTTCTGCGGTATGTGTGAAGAAGCATGTCCAACCACTGCGATTCAAATGACACCTGATTTCGAACTCAGTGAATATGTTCGTCAAGACCTGGTCTATGAAAAAGAACACTTACTGATTTCTGGTCCTGGTAAATATCCTGACTATAACTTCTACCGTGTAACAGGTATGGCTGTAACTGGTAAAGATAAAGGTCAAGCACAGCGTGAAAGTGCGCCTGTTGATGTACGGAGTCTATTACCATGATGTGGCCGTTTTATCTGATGGCGCTTGTGGCCATCGTCTCTACGGTTCGTGTAGTGACTAACGCGAACCCGGTACATGCTTTGTTAAGTCTGATTGTTTCACTTCTTGCAGTTGCAGGCATGTTCATGATCGTAGGAGCGCCGTTTGCCGGTGCTCTTGAGATCATCGTTTACGCTGGTGCGATCATGGTCTTGTTCGTATTCGTGGTGATGATGCTGAACCTGGGTGAACAAACCATTGAGCAGGAGCGTAAGTGGTTAACTTCAAGTGCCTGGGCTTACCCGGCACTCATGAGCTTCCTGATCGGTCTGATCCTGGTTTGGGTGCTGAACTCTGACTACGCTCAGCCGTCTCTGGTGATGGGTGCTGAAATTGTTGGCCCTAAAGCAGTTGGTCAAACGCTCTTTACACAGTACTTACTATTGGTAGAAGTTGCTGCGATGTTACTGTTAGGCGCACTTGTTGCTGCTTACCATCTTGGCAAACGTGAACCAGGTGCAGAAGAGGACAATAAATAATGGGCAACATCCCTTTAGAGCATGGTTTGATCGTTGCATCCATTCTTTTTGCACTGGGTTTTTACGGTGTAATGGTGCGACGCAACCTGCTATTCATTCTAATGAGCCTTGAAATCATGATGAACGCTGCTGCTTTAGCGTTCGTCCTGGCGGGCAGTGCCTGGGCACAGCCAGATGGTCAGATCATGTTCATCTTTATTCTGACGCTGGCTGCGGCAGAGGCGTGTATTGGTCTTGCGATCGTCCTTCAGTTCTATCATCGCTTCCATCATCTGGATGTGGATGCTGCTAGTGAGATGCGCGGATGAGTTATTTATATCTAACAATTTTATTTCCGCTAATCGGCTTTGTATTGTTAGCGGCAGGGCGTAACAAGCTTCCTGAATCTGTTGCAGCCATTATTGGTGTGGGTTCCGTAGGTCTGTCTGCATTATTTGCACTGATCGCGGGTATGGAATTTACGAGTAACGGTTCAGTTGCTCAGGTTCAACATCTCTGGACCTGGTTCAATGTCGGTGGTTTTGCTCCTGGCATCAGCTTGCATTTAGACGGTTTGTCTCTGTTAATGCTGGGCATGGTAACGGGCGTTGGTTTCCTGATCCATATCTTTGCATCATGGTACATGCGCGGTGAAGAAGACTTCGCACGTTTCTTCTCTTACTTCAACCTGTTCGTTGCGAGCATGTTGCTGTTGGTTCTGGGCGATAACCTGGCGTTATTGTTCCTGGGCTGGGAAGGCGTAGGTCTATGTTCTTACCTGTTGATCGGTTACTACTATGAGAACCCGAAAAACGGTTTGGCTGCAATCAAGGCGTTTACTGTGACTCGTGTGGGTGACGTATTCCTGTTGATCGCAATGTTCCTGATCTTCCAGCAATTCGGTACGCTGAATACTCAGTACATCGTTGAAAATGCTGCGACTGTGATGACTCAAAGCTCATCATTGACTATCTGGACTGCATTAATGTTGTTCCTGGGTGCTGCTGGTAAATCTGCACAGATCCCGTTACAAACATGGTTAGCAGATGCGATGGCTGGTCCTACACCAGTGTCTGCATTGATCCACGCTGCAACAATGGTAACAGCGGGTGTTTACCTGTGCTGCCGTCTGTTCACAGTATTTGAACTTGCGCCTGAAGTGATGATGTTCATCTCGATTACTGGTGCGGTGACATTACTTGTAGCTGGTTTTGCTGCGCTTGTTCAAACTGACATTAAACGTATCCTTGCTTACTCAACCATGAGTCAATTGGGTTATATGTTCATGGCAGTGGGTGCTGAAGCATACCAGGCTGGTCTATTCCACATGCTGACTCACGCATTCTTCAAGGCATTATTGTTCTTGTCGTCTGGTGCGGTGATTCTTGCGTTCCATCACGAACAAAACATCTTCAAGATGGGCGGTTTGTTCTACAAGAACAAATTCCTGTTCGCATGTTTCGCAATTGGTGGCGGTGCCTTGGCTGCAATTCCATTCTTAACCATCGGCTTCTTCTCTAAAGATGCGATCTTGGCTGCAGTTTGGACTCAAAGTCATTTAGCTGGCTTACCAGTGTACAACACGTTGTACTGGGTAGGTGTAGCAGGTGCATTCTTAACATCGATCTATACATTCCGTTTAATCTGGGTTGTATTCTTCGGTAAAGAAAACACACCTTATCACGAGATCAAAGGTGTGACTTACTGGGCTCCTTTGGCGATTCTTGCAGTCCTTTCTACGGGCTTGGCGATCGTGCTTAAAGTACCAGTAATGGCAGCGCTTGATGCAGCGAAAATTCCAGCATTTGTGATTCCTGAAAACTTAGTTGCAGGTGCACATGGTGCAGAATACGTTGCGATTGCAGTGGCATTGGCTGGTCTTGCTGTTGGTGTGGTGTTGTTTGCTTTTGCTTACAATGCAGTGAAATCGTTTGCTAAGACTTCACTGGGTGCTGGTCTTGCGAACATTTGCCGCAATGCACTTGGTTTTGATGCACTATATGACCTGATCTTTGTGAAGCCTTATTTATTCTTCGCGAAATTGTTCGGTCGTGATCCAATTGATGGCTTGTGGTTGGTACTGCCTGCACTTGTAAAAAGTGGTCACAGCTTCACAAGTTCACGTCAAACCGGTTCACTGCGCGAATATGCATCTAGTATGGGGCTCGGTGTCGTTGTCCTACTGATGATCTTGCTCGTGATTCAGGTAGTGGGGAAATAAAATGGAAGCTCCAAACAACATGATTTTGCCGGCTCTGATCCTCATTCCGTTCATTGCAGGTTTTGTATGCTGGTTGGTCGACAAGCTCGACCAGTCTCTACCGCGTTATATCGCGTTAATCGGGATGCTGGTAACTCTGGTATTAACCGTGGTTCTCTGGCAGAACGGTACTTATGTTTATGAATTAGGCGGTGCTACACCTTCGTGGGCTGCTGAATTCAAATTGCCTTGGATTCAAACCCTGGGCATTAACATTCACTTAGCAGTGGATGGTTTATCTTTACTGATGGTTGGTTTGACTGCACTACTCGGTGTATTGGCAGTTGGCTGTTCATGGGGTGAGATTCAGAAAAACGTTGGTTTCTTCCACTTAAACCTTTTATGGTCTTTGGGTGGCGTAATTGGTGTGTTCCTGGCAATTGACCTGTTCCTGTTCTTCTTCTTCTGGGAGATGATGTTAGTGCCAATCTACTTCTTGATTGCACTATGGGGTCATAAAGGGGCAGAAGGTAAGTCACGTGTATATGCTGCAACCAAGTTCTTCATTTACACACAGGTTGCTGGTCTGGTGATGCTGATTGGTATCCTGGGTCTGGTGGTTGCTGGTTATTCAATGACTGGCGAAATCCGTTTCGACTATAACTTCCTGTTAGGTGTGGCGAATACACTGGATACACAAGTTCCAGCGTTGGCTTATGCCTTCATGATCTGTATGTTTATCGGTTTTGCAGTCAAACTTCCAGTATTCCCGCTACATGGCTGGTTACCAGATGCACATGCGCAAGCACCAACAGCGGGTTCTGTTGACCTTGCAGGTATCCTGATTAAAACTGCTGCGTACGGTTTGCTGCGTTTCGTTATGCCGTTCTTCCCGGCAGCTTCTGCACAGTTTGCCGACATTGCGATCATTCTTGGTCTGATTGGTATCTTCTACGGTGCATGGTGTGCTTTCCAGCAAACAGATATGAAACGTCTGTTGGCCTACACCTCTATTTCACATATGGGCTTTGTTTTACTTGCACTTTATGCAGGTAATGTACTGACCTTCCAGGGTCTGATGATCATGATGCTGGCTCACGGCCTGTCATCTGCAGCATTGTTCATTATGTGTGGTCAGGTGTACGAACGTGTTCATACACGTGATATGCGTCTGATGGGTGGTATGCGTGGTCAGTTCCCGTACCTGGCATTCTTCCTGATGTTCTTCGTAGCAGCATTGGTTGGTATTCCTGGTCTGGGTAACTTCATCGGTGAATTCCTGATCCTGATGGGTTCATTCGGTCAATATCCGACTTACACCATTCTTGCTGCAATCAGTCTGGTATTTGCTGGTCTGTACGGTCTGATTATGATTCACAAGGCACTGTTTGGTACGCCAAACGAAGAGCAAAAACAGCATTACACGAATCCGCTGAAAGATCTGAATGCGCGTGAAGTGGTAATCCTGTTGATCTGTGCGCTTGGTCTAGTATGGCTTGGTCTATACCCACAAAGCTTCCTTGATATTTCAAACTCAAGCATGGCGTGGTTAGCAAATAGCTACATTCCTGTGTCTGAAGCAGTTGATGCTGTGCAGCAAGCTGCCGTTTCAGCTGAAAATGTGGAGATCCAATAAGCCATGAACTTCACAATGTCTTTTTCTGAGCTTATGCCCCTAGCACCTGTGATGATCGTGGCATTGACTGCGATCGTTGCAATGCTGGTGACAGCAGTTAAGCGTAACCACAACCTGGTTGCGACTACGACAGTTATTGGTTTAAACCTGGCTGCGTTATATATGATCTTCGTCCTGTTGGCGGGTAAATTTGCACCTGCCAACGTGATGAACCTGTTTATCGTAGATCCGTTTACGATGCTGTACCAATTTGTGATCATTGTGGCTGCACTTGCGTGTAGCACATTGTCACATGCGTATATTGATAGCTATAAAGACAACCGCGAAGAACTCTACATCTTGATGTTGTGTTCGGTTGCGGGTGCAATGTTGATGGTTGCGAGCACACATTATGCTTCATTCTTCATCAGCCTTGAGTTAATGTCGATTCCGGTTTACGGCTTGTTGGCGTATACACATCAACGTTCTCAGTCGCTTGAAGCGGGTGTGAAATACCTTGTATTGTCAGCAACTGCATCTGCAATGCTGCTGATGGGTATGGCGTACATCTATGCTTTCACAGGTACGCTGAACTTCACTGCTGAACCAGGCAAAATGTTCTCTGCATTTAGCCAGCCAGCTGTGGTCATCGGTCTTGCGTTAATTGTCTTTGCTGTGGCATTCAAATTATCGCTTGCACCATTCCACAAGTGGACACCAGACGTATATGCAGGTGCTCCATCACCAGTTGCAACTTTCCTCGCGACTGTTGCAAAAGTGGCAATGTTGGGTCTGTTCGTGCGTTATGTATTGTCTTCAGGTTTAATTCTGGCAGACAGCTTCGTAACCATCATTACGATCCTTGCAGTGCTTTCTATTCTTGCTGGTAACTTGCTGGCAGTGAAACAGGTGAACTTGAAACGTATCCTTGCATACTCTTCAATTGCTCACTTCGGTTATGTACTAGTTGCCATCGTTTCTGCACGTAACTCTGACTTCCTGCAAGTCCAGGGCTTCGCAACATTTGAAAGCGTGAACGTTTATATCATCACTTATGTGTTGACTACAATCGGTGCATTCGGTGTGGTAACCCTGATGTCTAGTCCGTATAACAACACGGATGAAGCAGGTAGTCTGGCTGAGTACCGTGGTCTGTTCTGGCGCCGTCCAGTATTGACTGCTGTATTAACTGTGATGATGTTGTCTCTAGCGGGTATTCCATTAACAGCGGGCTTTATCGGTAAGTTCCTGGTGGTGAAAACTGCGGTAGCGGGCGAGTCTTGGTTCCTTGCTGCCATGGTGATCATTGGTTCAGGTATTGGTCTGTACTACTACCTGCGTGTAATGGTAGTAATGTATATGACTCCGCCAGAAACCCCTCGTCTTGACGCTGTAAATCACTGGGGTCAAAAAGTGGGTGGTATCATGGTGTTGGCAGTGGCTGCACTGGTACTGATTCTAGGTGTTTACCCAGATCCAATGATTGCATTCTCTAAGTTTGCTTTCTTTGCAATCTCACCTGAGCTTCAGCAGTTTATTTTCACTTTGGTTCAAAGTGGTTATAACTAATCAATCGAAAGATTAGAACGTTATTACAAAAAAAGCCTCCTTCATAGGGGGCTTTTTTATTTATATAAAAACAAAAATCGCTTTATAATAAGCAGCAATTTATTTTCAACCTTTTAGGTGTTCTCCCGTGGCAATCCATGAAATCCGTCATCCTTTAATCCGACATAAGCTCGGTTTACTTCGTCGTGCAAACATCAGTACCAAGAACTTCCGTGAGCTGGCTCAAGAAGTAACCATGCTTTTGACTTATGAAGCGACTAAAGATCTTCCTGTTGTTGAACATGAAATTGATGGTTGGAACGGCTCAGTCACTGTAGAGCGTATTGCTGGTAAGAAAATTACAGTAGTGCCAATTCTGCGTGCCGGTATTGGTATGCTGGATGGCTTCCTGAACCTGATTCCTAGCGCTAAAGTATCTGTATTAGGTCTTGAGCGTGATGAAGAAACTTTAGAAGCACGTACTTACTATAAAAAACTGGTACCAGACGTACAAAACCGTATTGCGATGATTATCGATCCAATGCTGGCTACAGGTTCTTCTTTGGTGGCTGCGATTGATGTATTGAAAGCAAGTGGCTGTAAAGACATTCGTGTGATGGTCCTGGTAGCTGCACCTGAAGGCATTAAACGTGTTGAAGAAGCACATCCAGATGTAGTGATCTTCACGGCTGCGGTTGATAATGGCTTGAACGAACATGGTTATATCGTTCCGGGTCTTGGCGATGCGGGTGACAAGATTTTTGGTTCAGTTCAAAAAGATTAATTTTTGAAGATGAACAGGAAAGGGGCTTTTATAGCCTCTTTTTTATATACTGATCTATAGCTGTAAGATTTAGGGTAAGCAGATGAGCAACGAACAATATCTAGGTAAGGTAAAACAATATAATTCTGAAAAAGGCTTTGGTTTTATTGGTTGTGCTGAAGGAGATGTATTTTTCCATATTTCGGATTTTCCAGCAGATGGCCAAGAACCAAAACGTCATGATCGGGTAAAATTTAACGTGGTCAAAAATGGCGATAAGTACAAAGCCATTAAAATTGAACGTGTTGAAGATAAATCCAAGAAAGCGAAAAAAGCCAAGGCTGTCGCTGTAAATACCTCAATCACTTCAGAATTATTATCTAACTTAAAACGTTAATTTTTTATTTTCGATCTAAACTGAAAAGGGGCTTTAGGGCCTCTTTTTTATTACAATAAGCAAAACAAGAAATAATAGAGTAGCTTATGCAATTAAATGGGGAAATTATCAGTTTTAACGCGCACCAGCGCCGCGGATATATCTATACCGAAGGCTATCCTGAAATTCTGTATCGTCAGATTGATCTTCCTCTAGGTTATATTCTGCCAAATGTAGGTGAAAAGCTCAGTTTCACTTTAAATGATAAAGATGGGAATTTGTTTGCAAGTGATATTACTCGTCCTGAGATTCAGGTAACTCCAGGCTATAAAGCAAAGTTAAAAGCGATTCAGCATCACTTATCTATGCTGTATCTGGAACAGCCAAAATCCAAGCGTAAGCAAATTTGGATGGGTGCGATTGCTATATGTGTTTTGAGCTTGGCCTTACTTGTATATGCGATAAGCAGTACCTTCCAAGAATTTCAACAGAATAAAACCCAGCAATTCCAGTTAGTGCAACAACAAGCGATCGAACAGCAAAGGGCAGAATTAGGTGAGATTGCTGAACCGGGTTTATCCGAAGAGGCTAGACGGAATTTGGATGCTAAGGTTTATGGTACAGTGAGAGAACGTTCTGCAACAGTAACTGCAGGGATTGATAAATTAAACGGTTTACAACCTGCGAGTAGTGGAAAGTTCAAATGTGATGAACGAAAATTTTGTCATGAAATGCGAACCTACTCAGAGGCTTTATATTTCCAAAAACATTGCCGTGGGGCGAGACTGGATAACAACGGTAATGGAATCCCTTGTGAAAATGATATTCGTTGGATAAAAAAAGACTAAATGCAGAATCAATAAAAAAGCGCCTTGAGGTGCTTTTTTATTTTTAGGATTTTCATCATTTTTTGAATACAATTACTAAAAATATCAAACAATAGAGTGAATTATGTTTTTAGAGGGGAAGATCAAGACCTATAACGAAGAACGAGGTTTTGGTTTTATTGAAATCGTAGGAGAGTCAAAGGACTTATTCTTTCATATTAAAGACTTTCCAAATAAAAATGTACCACCAAAAGTTGGGGAAAGTTTAAAATTCCGTAAAGTGCAGGATGGAGACAAGTTTAAAGCGGACAATATTGTACGTTTGGATCTTAAAACAGAAACCCCTCGACATACGCCACAATCCCGAGCACTACAAAATAAGCCACGTGTTAGTCGTCAGCGTCAACATACTCAAGAGAAGAAAAACAACTTCACAAGCTACATAGGAATTTTGATTATTCTTGGCTTAGCCTATGCGGTCTATAACAAATATCAGGACTGGCAAAGTAGTAAAGCACCGACAGTAGAAGTACAGCGTATAGTTGAAGAACCACACGTACAGCAGAACTTTAGCTGTGATGGACGACAGCATTGTAGTCAAATGGGGTCATATGAAGAGGCTTTATACTTTGTGCAAAACTGTCCAAATACTAAAATGGATGGGGATGGTGATGGTATCCCATGTGAAAATGATTCCCGCTGGTAATAAAAAAGCGCCTTTAGGCGCTTTTGTATTTAAACAGAAATTTAGGCTTCACAGAATTTCATAAAAGCTTTTAAACCTGGCCCTTGGTACTTTTGACGATGTACCAGCATAAACAATGGACGGGTCAGGGACCAGAATGGTGTATTAAGGACCACTAACTGGCCTTTCTCACGCAATGGTTCAATTGCCAGTTTAGAAATACATGACATACCTAAGCCACCCGCAACAATCTTCAGGATTGCCTCGTTATGACCGAGTGTTAGACGGATATTGGCATCTGGAACATCTTGTAGAATGGCATTGTCAAAAACTTCACGCGTTCCTGAACCTTCTTCACGCAGAATCCACTCTACAGTTTTGAAGTCTTCTGCAGTCAGTGGACGGTTTAACTGAGCAAGTGGATGATCTGGAGCACAGCAGACTGCGAGTTCATCATCACGCCAGTGGATACATTGCAGCTGTGGCAAGTGACAGGAACCTTCAATCAGCGCAAGATCCAGCTGGAACTGGTTCACAGCTTCAATCATCTGGCGGGTATTACCCACCTGAAGTTGCAAGTGTGCCTGTGGCTGGATTTTCAGAAAATCCGCCATCAGGTCCGGCATCAGATAGTCAGAAATAGTTAGGGTCGCACCGAGACGCAGGTCAATACTTTGCAATTCACCTTTGGCTGCCTGTTCAAAAGCATCACAGCGACCAAGAATTTCAAGCGCTTGCGGGAGAAGAAAACGACCTAAGTCATTGAGCTGTAAACGCTTGCCCAGACGGTCGAATAAAGGCGCACCAAGACCATCTTCTAAATCTGCTAAAGCCATACTCGCCGCACTTTGGGTGAGTTTGACTGCATCACTGGCTTTGGTGACGGTACCTTCTTGAGCAACTGCTACAAAAACAGCCAACTGGCGTAGAGTCATGCGCATGAATAGAGCCTTAACATTTAAAAAATATTAATAAATTATGCTGTCATGCTACCATGAGCATAGTCTTTGATGCCACGTTTGAATCATGTCTATTGAAAAATTTAGCCTAGAAAAGGTTTTATCTGTACACCGTTGGACCAATACGCTGTTTAGTTTCACCATGACCAGACCTGCACATTTCAAGTTTACCGCAGGACAGTTTGCGCGTATTGGCTTGAAGGTAGGAGATGAGCTGGTCGTTCGGGCATATTCGGTGGTGTCATCGCCTTTCGATGAAACTCTGGAATTTTTCTCAATTGTCGTGCCTGAAGGTAAATTTACCTCGAATTTACAATACCTTAAAGTAGGTGATGAACTCCATCTGGAAAAAATTCCTTATGGCTATCTGACCCTGGCACGTTACCAGTTACCATTACCACAAGATTTATGGTTACTGGGAACAGGCACAGGCTTGGCGCCATTCCTATCTATGCTGCAAGACTTTGAAACCTGGAATAACTATAAGCAAATTAATCTGGTTTATAGCGTGCGCACGCAAGCTGAACTGGCCTATGTGGAACGTATTCAGGAAATTGCAGAAAGCTTTGGTGAAGGACATAGCGGCTTTAAATTTATTCCAATTATTACCCGTGATCCTGAAGCGGCACTGCATGACCGTCTACCGATTCTGATTGCAAATGGTGAACTGGAAAAGGCCGCAGGTATACAGCTTAATCCTGAAACCAGCCATGTCATGCTCTGCGGTAACCCGGATATGGTGGAAGATACCAAAGAAGCATTAAAAGCACGTGGTTTGACCATGAACCGCCGTGGTGAAGGAAATATTGCAGTCGAGAATTATTGGTAAGAATTGAACTCCCTCTCTCTTTGGGAGAGGGAATAAAGCCCCCTTTTAACAAAGGTGAGCAGCACTGCTGCGCAAGGGGTGGATTTGATATATCAAAATCCCTCCCAACCTCCCTTTAAAAAAGGGAGGAGCTTTTTACCTCTCTAACTCCTTCTAAAAGGAGAAGGAAGTTCTAGCTATAAAAAAGCCTCCATCATGGAGGCTTTTTTCATACTGAAGTTTAGTGAACAAACATATCCATAAAGTCACGGATTTCCTGGATCGCTGTCTCTACATCAGAGGTCAGCCAGGTCGGTTCAAAGAAACCGGCATAATGTTCGAGGCGTTCAGCAGGCACGACCAGACGTACCGGACATTCTTCTTCCAGTAAGCGCCATGGGATGATCGGCACATCATTGTCGAGCCAGGCTACGACATTACGCACATCAATAATCATCGCATTCACGCAGTCCGGGAATGGCATCACCGACATTTCTTCGGTACGACGACGGAAATATTCCAGATCCTGCCAGCGCAGTAAAAAGCTCGGCTTGCTGAATTCAATAATTCCAATCAGATGCTGATCGCGGGTGTGGTGTAACGCACATTGATGTGTGACGTCGGTGTCAAGATCAAGCGATACACTTTGTTGACGATACGCCATATAACTCGGGTGTATAAACAGAAGGTGGATAATTATAGCGCATTTCCTATCTTTAGGGCAGCGATTCAATTTGCTTTCCCTAGACTAAATGAACTGGTACGGCTTATGCATATCTTCAAGGCACAAAGATAAAAACAAAGAGGTGGCTATGTCAGAAATGTTGACCAAATCTGGTGCGTCCTTAAAAAGCACCGGGTGGTATGGTGATCGTGTCAATTGCGCTGATACTTGCTGCGATTGCCATGGTGGCGGGCTTTCTGGTCGATCCAAAAGTCTGGTTAATGGCAGCTGCGATCTATGTGGTACAGCTTCTCTATTTCCTGTTGTATAGCCGTCATCATCTGATGGCCGATACATTGGAAGAAGAATTTGTCCGTATTGAGGCAGCAGAAAAAGAACTGAACTAAAACCATCCAGCAAAGGGAGCATATGCTTATGTTGTATCAGATCAATGTGGCCAATCAGCACTATGTGTTTAAAGATTTAAAAACCCTGATGGCTAAGGCTACTCCTGAACGTTCTGGCGATCAGTTGGCGGGAATTGCAGCCACTGATGCAACCGAGCGTGTTGCTGCACAAATGTGCCTGGCAGAGGTGCCGTTAAAGCAGTTTCTAAATGAAGCTTTAATTCCTTATGAGCAGGATGAAGTGACCCGGCTGATTCTGGATGAACATGATGCCCATGCTTTCTATCCGATCTCGCATTTTACTGTGGGAGATTTTCGTAACTGGCTGCTGAGTGCAGATGCCACTACCGAAAAACTGGGTGCTTTAAAAATGGGTCTGATCCCGGAAATGGTCGCGGCAGTAAGCAAGATCATGCGTAATCAGGATCTGATTTTAGTGGCAAAAAAATGCCGGGTAGTGACCCGGTTCAGAAATACCATCGGTCTGGAAGGGCAGCTATCGACACGTTTGCAGCCGAATCACCCGACCGATGATCTGATGGGCATCTCAGCTTCGATTTTAGATGGCTTGATGTATGGCAATGGTGATGCGGTGATTGGCATTAATCCGGCCACGGATAACCTGCAAAACCTGTCCGAGTTATTAAAATTACTGGACCACATTATTCATGAATATGAGATCCCAACCCAGTCCTGTGTACTGACGCATATTACTTCAGGCATTCAGTTAGCTAACAAGAATATTCCGATCGATCTGATGTTCCAGTCCATTGCCGGAACAGAAAAAGCCAATACCGGGTTTGGCATTAATCTGGCGCTGTTACAGGAAGGCTATGAAGCCACTTTAAGTCTGAAACGCGGCACAGTGGGGCAAAACGTGATGTATTTTGAAACTGGGCAGGGCAGTGCTTTGTCTAGTAATGGTCATCATGGTGTCGATCAACAAACTTTGGAAGCACGGGCCTACGCCGTGGCACGTAAGTTTAACCCGCTCTTGGTGAATACCGTGGTGGGCTTTATTGGACCGGAATACCTGTATAACGGTAAACAGATTATCCGGGCGGGACTGGAAGATCATTTCTGCGGTAAGTTGCTCGGCGTACCGATGGGCTGTGACATCTGCTATACCAATCATGCTGATGCCGATCAGGATGACATGGATGTGTTGCTGACCTTGCTTGCCAATGCTGGGCTGAACTTTATTATGGGTATTCCTGGCTCGGATGATGTGATGCTGAACTATCAGACCACTTCCTTTCATGATGCTTTATATATTCGTCAGTTATTAGGACTGAAACCTGCTCCTGAGTTTGATCACTGGCTGCAACAGCAGGGCATTCTGTCTCAGCAAGCGAATCAGTTGCAGTGGCCGACTGAATTACCAAAACAATTTTCCCGTCTGATGCTGTCTTAAGGAGTGATGATGAAACTGGTTCCTGATATGCAATTTCAGTCACAGCTGCAAGACAATCCTTGGCAGAAGTTAAAGGCTTTTACCGATGCACGTATTGCCTTGGGACGTGCAGGTGGCAGCTTGCCAACCCGACCAAGTCTGGAATTTCAATTGGCCCATGCCCAAGCCAAGGATGCAGTACTTAAACCTCTTGATGCCGAGCAACTTAAAAGTAGTTTAAGCAAAATTAATTTACCTATTCTGCAAATTAAAAGCCAGGCGGTGGAAAAGGATCTCTATTTAAAACGTCCGGATTTGGGACGTATCCTGTCCGATGAATCTAAAGCGATGTTGCAGCAATACCGGGCTGAACATCAGGACACTTGGGATGTGGTGATTGTTGCGGGAGATGGACTTTCAGCCCGTGCCATTGAAGAAAATACCACACATTTTATTCCTGCCTTGGTAGAGGCTTGTAAAGCACAAGGCTGTAATATTGCGCCCTTGATTATCGCCCGAGGTAGCCGTGTTGCGCTGGGCGATGAAGTTGCCGAAATTTTAAAAGCCAAAATGCTGGTGATGCTGATTGGGGAGCGACCTGGACTGAGTTCACCTGATAGTATGGGAATTTACTACACTTATAATGCTTTTAAAGGCTGCCATGATGCACTTAGAAACTGTATTTCGAATGTTCGTCCGGCAGGTCTGTCCTATCCACTGGCGATTCAGCGATTGATTGCACTCATGCAAAAATCCTGTACATTGCAGCTTTCAGGCGTACAGCTGAAAGATGAACATGAAACTTCGGTTGAAGTTCAGCATAAACAAAGCAAAGGATTATTTTAAACAACCAATAGCGTAGAAAATTCTGCGCTGTTACAGACTTACACGCCGTCACCATCTCACTTATTTTTGTCACACAAGTTAAAAATCAGCTTGTTATGATGAAATCCACACATGAATAAAAATCAGTGAGGATGGTTATGGCTAATGATTTCAACAAAACACCACCTTCAGACTATGATGAAGATACACGCCAGAAGAAAAGAATTCCTGTCTATATTTTGATTTTGGTGGGTATCTTCCTGCTGGCGCTGCTGCTTTATATGTTTGCCGATATTAAGCCTTCACCAAAAGAAGCACCTCCGGATCATCCAAATCCACAATCTCAACCAGCCACCATGAACAATACGACTCCAGTTCAGTCAGAGGCAGGGCGTAGTCAGGATCTGGATCAGCCTGCGAACTTAAGTGGAGTTACGGGTACGACTGAAGCGACTGCAGAAGATACAGCGGGAGGTATGGATGTTGGTGTAGCAACAGACTCGGAAGGATCTAGTCGAGGTGCAGGTCAGTAAGCACCCTCTTAAAAAGCCCTGGTTAAGAATCAGGGCTTTTTTGCAATCTAATGTGCGGATTTGTTGTAGTTGTGCATTTCTCAATTGAATAAAAAAAGCTCAAATTCTAATGTGAATAGTGCACAACAAACGGCTTTACAACTTTCCAAAAAAGAAGTCTGTAAATACTTATAAATAAAGTAAAACCATAGAGGGCATGACAACATGAATGAATATATGAGAGGCCCAGGCGGTTATGACGCCATGTACTATTGGGAACAGTTTCATCCCATATTAAGCGCAGTGGCAATCCTGCTGATCGGCTGGGTCATTGCATTGCTGGTCTCTGCAGGTGTAAAAAAAGTCTTGCAAAAATTAGGGACCAATGAGCGACTTAGCCATGCGACTGGTCATCGTTCCAATATTGAAAATATCATCACGCGAATTGTCTTCTGGTTAATCCTGATTATGGCAGTCATTGGTGCATTGAATGTGCTAAATCTGACCAATGTCAGTGGACCGTTCAGTAATATGATTCAGCGCTTCCTGTTGTTTATCCCTCAACTGCTTGCTGCGATTGCTGTCGGATTCATCGGCTGGATTGTTGCCAATCTGGTTAAGGTGGGACTACAGAAGCTGCTTGATCGCACGCAACTGGATGAAAAACTCAGTTCAGAAGTCGGGGTAAAGCCACTCAGTGAGAATATCAGTGAAATTATTTACTGGTTGATTCTGCTGTTATTCCTGCCTATCGTGCTCTCGATTTTGGGTTTAAGCGGTCTGCTTTATCCAGTTCAGAATATGGTCAATGATGTGGTTGGTTATCTGCCTAATATCTTCATTGCCGGCGTGATTATTTTTGTCGGTTATATTCTGGCGAAAATCATCCGTGGCATTGTCGAAGGCTTACTGCGTAGTCTGAACGTACAGCAACAGGCAGAAAAAGTTGGCATCTTCAAGAACTCTAATGTTCCTCAGTTGATTGGTTCCTTTATCTTTGCTGTAATCATCATTACAGCCCTGATTATTGCCTTTGAAGCACTCGGTATTGAAGCAATTTCACAACCTGCCACCGCAATGCTCTATGAGGTAATGAATGCCATTCCAAATATCATTGCCGCAGCCCTGATTCTGATACTGGCTTATGTGGTATCGAAACTGGTTGCCAAACTGGTGACTGAAGTTCTGGCAGGCACGGGTGTAGATGAAGTTCCGGCCAAGCTCGACTTACAACGTTTCCTGGGTACGACTAAAATTTCCCATGTTGTGGGTGTGTTGATCATTCTGTTCACTATGCTGTTTGCTGTGTCTGAAGCGGCGAACCGTCTTGGCTTTGAACAGGTGAGTAGCCTGATTGCGATGTTCATTTACTTCGGTGCGAACATCCTGCTCGGCGCAGTGATTCTGGTGGTTGGCTTCTGGCTGGCAAATGTGGTTGCGAATGTAGTGCAGCGCGGTGAATATAACAGTTCCCGCTGGTTAGCCAATCTGGTTCGTGTCCTGATTATGGGTCTGGTAGTTGCAATGGGCTTACGCGCAATGGGCATTGCCGATTCGATCGTAAACCTGGCATTCGGTCTGACTCTGGGCGCAGTAGCAGTGGCTTTTGCTCTGGCATTCGGTCTTGGTGGTCGTCAGCCGGCAGAACGTGTTCTGACGGATTTGATTGATAAAGCCAAACGTGAAGGCAAAGAACCAAATCTCTTGAAAAAAGATACTGATATCATGACTTCAGCTTTTGGTTCAGGTAGTACGACTTCTGCGACTGAACCAGCTACTACAACAGGAGCGAGTATCGTGGCCAATCAAGAACCTGATGACAATGCACCTATGCGTACGGACTTATCGAATAGTACCCCTGCAACACTCACTACTGCCCCGCAGGATGATGAAGCGTCGGGTATTGATCAGGTCACTCCAGATGTAGATCAGGCCGTACCAGATTCGCTCGACATCGATCCGACTCATCCACCAGCCAATAATCCATTTGGCTCTACAGGTGAAGACGAGCCGAATGTTGATAGTCATCCAAAGAAAGATGACCCGAATTAACCTGTTTCAATCAAATAAAATCGGCCACGCTTAAGTGGTCGATTTTATTCAGTCATGAGGAAAAATGAATGAATGCAAAAAAACCGAATAAAGTCCTGGCACCTTTAATCATCGCGGGAATTACGATTGGCTTTTTCACCGCTGCCTATCGATTTATTTTTGTTAAGAGCAAAGAGGATGAGCGGTCTGAGCAAGCGCTGGAAAAGAACATACCGGAGACAGATGAGTTTAACTGAGAAAAACTCCTTGTCATACACATGTAATATAATCTAGTCTACAATAAATATATAATATTCAAGTGAATACTAAAATTATTTTGGTATCTTTCTTGCATTAAAAATATAAAGACAAAGGAGATTAATAATATGTTAAAAGCATTACAGTACAAATTCATGTCATCTAGAGCAGCTGAAGTACCACTTTATCTGCAAGAAGCAGCTCGAAAAATGCAGCTGACGATTGACCGTATTGAAAATACAGCCAATCTTAAGCTGTTTAAAACAGACTATTTGGAGTGAGTAAATACTTGTTCCAGACGACTTAGTAGAGTTGTTTTATAAATAGGACCCTAATTATTAGATCTCTTTCATAAATCAAAAAATGATCGTTATATTCATATATAAATGGATATTGAAAGTTCCTTCTCCCTCTGGGAGAAGGTTAGGATGAGGGGGTTTCTTAGAAAAACCTCTCCCTGAGGAACATGCTCCGCAAGTCTCCTACAAGGAGAGGGAATTTTCCTGATTATTTTTTAATGATTAAAAAATAATTTATGATAGTACTCTATTGATTAAACATATTCCGATGCGGCATGGGCAGATGACCAGGCCCATTGGAAGTTAAATCCACCCAGATGCCCGGTTACATCCAGGATTTCACCGACGAAGAACAAGCCTTTCTGTTTCTTGCTTTCCATCGTCTTTGAAGAGACTTCCGTAGTATCTACACCACCCAACGTCACTTCGGCAGTACGATAGCCTTCGGTGCCTGATGGTTTCACTTCAAAGCCGTGTAGACGTTTGGCGATCTGTTCCAGTTTGTCATCACTGATATTGCCAATCGATGTTTCTGCAACTTCAGTCCAGATCAGATTTTGTAATTCCAGTACCACACTTTTTGGTAGATGTTCGGTAAGTAGCGTACGCAACAAGACTTTTGGCTGGTTTTGTTTTTTAGATTTAAAGAAATCAAACAGATCAACGCTTGGCAGGAAATCGACCTTAAAGCTTTGACCGACGTCCCAATAGTTAGACAGTTGCAGCGAGCTTGGACCACTTAGACCACGATGGGTAAACAGCAGGGCTTCAGTAAAGCTGTTTAGCTCATTGGATAATGTTGCTTCTACTGCATTACCACTTAAGCGCATTGTGACTTCTTTAAAATTATCCGAGAAGGTGAAGGGCACCAAACCGGCACGGGTAGGATAGATATAGTGACCAAATTGTTTGGCAATCTCATAGCCAATACCAGAACCACCCAGCGTCGGAATGGATAGGCCGCCGGAAGCCACCACTACAGATTCAACTTCAAAATATCCCAAAGACGTTGCCACCTGGAAACCTTGATCATCTACCGCATTGACTGCTTTCACTTCACAACTGGTTTTAATGTCGACCAGACCGGTCTTGTCACATTCAGACAACAGCATCGCCAGAATTTCTTTAGCACCATTTAGGGTAAACAGCTGACCATGCTTACGTTCTTCATATTCAATACCGTACTCGCACACCATGCCAATAAAGTCCCAGTTGGTATAACGGGTCAGGGCTGAAATGACAAAATGCGGGTTATGCGAGATGAAATTTTCTGGCTCGACATACAGATTGGTAAAGTTGCACTTACCACCGCCAGACATCAAAATCTTTTTACCAACCTTGTTGGCTTTTTCAACCACGACAACACGACGACCACGTTGCGCAGCCATATATGCTGTCATTAAACCTGACGCACCTGCACCTATGACTAAAACATCGTATTGCTTGGAAGACATGACACACTCAAGGGAGAAGAAAAGGAAAGCATTATAGACAATTTTATTTCAGCTTTCTCTATTCATCCCGAAGCAAATTGAATTACAGATACGCATCAGACATTCATCACAACTGATTTGAAATTCTGAAAGGCTGCTTCTATAGTTTTATAGATGAGGATAAACAGCCCAGGGAGAAAGACTGATGGCGAATATCGAACAATTAAAACAATATAATCTGATCACCTATATTTTATATATCCTGGGTTTCTTTGTTGGCCTGACCCCATTTGTCGCCATTATTATGAACTATCTGAAACGTGATGAAATGCGCGGCACCTGGCTGGAAAGTCATAGCGACTGGCAGATTCGAACTTTCTGGGTTAGTTTAATTGGTTATCTGATCGGTGGCTTATTAACCACGATTCTGATTGGATTCGGGATTCTGTTTGTAGTGTTTATCTGGCACATTTACCGTTTAGCCAAAGGCTTGATGGCTTTAAATAATAATGAGCCAATCACTCCAGTTTAATCATTACGAAGCGCAGGGAGTCTGCCTTGCAGGCCTCCAGTATGAATAACCAAGAGCTTTGATCCAGCAGGGAAGTAACCCTTTGTAATCAGGTCAGTCAGACCCATGAGCATTTTCCCGGTATAGATCTGTTCTAAAGGAATAGTGTGTTCAGCTTCAAAGTTCTGAATGAACTGAATCAGTTCAGCTGTAGTTTTGGCATAACCCCCACAGCAATAGTCATCTATAATCTGCCAGTTCTTCTTGTTGGTCAGTTTGGCGACATCTTCAGTTAAGAATGTCCCTTTCAGTGCAGAAAAACCTAAAACTTGCTGATGATTTTGACTGGCTTCAATCAGTCCTGTAATGGTACCACCTGTGCCAACTGCACAACAGATCACATCAAACTGTTGATCTTCAGGTGTTAAAATTTCCCGGCAGCCTTGAATGGCAAACATATTGGTGCCGCCTTCAGGAATCACATAATGATCCGGAAATTGTTGTTGTAATTCTGCCAAAAATTCGGGTTGCTGCTTACGTCGATAATCTTCACGGTTAACAAAATGCAACTGCATGCCAAAGTCCTGTGCGGTCTTTAGCGTAGGATTTAAGGGCTTCTCTTTAAGCTCTTCACCACGAATAATGCCGATACTTTCAAAACCAAACTGGTGTGCCGCATATGCCGTCGCTGCAATATGATTTGAATAGGCACCGCCAAAAGTCAGTAGCTTTTTAAAACCTTGCTGTTGTGCTTGCAGAAAATTATATTTCAGCTTAAAGAACTTGTTGCCCGAGATCTGTGGATGCACCAGATCCAGCCGGCGCATGGTCAGTTGCATACTATGTATATTCAGGCTTTGGTCTATGACTTGCTGGGCAATTGAATCAAACATGGTGAATTTAAAAATGAGAATGACAACAGTATAACCAAGTCGAGCATACCCGAAAGTGACTTTAATTCTTATTCAGTAATTGCACGCTTGTATGATGCAGCTTGTCACAAAATAATTGAATGAAAAATAGACATGTAATGCTAATCTAGAACAAAGGGAATCTTGTCAGGAGGGTAGCAAATGAAAAATCTATCCTATGCTGTGCTTGTATTATTGCTGTCCAGTCTGGCTGGCTGTGATAATGATAAAATGAATAAACCGAAGACAGAAGTCAGAACCATGATCATAGGCGGGATGCCCGTACATGATCATGACTATCGCTTGTCTAAACCGCCATTTATCGCACAAGAGCTTCAGTAAGTTTAAACTGAATATTTATTAGATAAAGTTAAGATTTAGTACTATAAAAATGCAGCATTCGTGCTGCATTTTGCTTAGAATAGCGCAATCAAAATTTAACCGAGTTGTGTTGTGGAATCATTCTGGATTTTGGGCTCAATTGCCTTTGCATTAATGTTAGGTGCAATGAGTCCTGGGCCGACATCAATTTATGTGGCAAAAAATTCAATTGCTATTTCGCGTAAGCATGGCTTGTTTACCGCTCTAGGTACCGGTACAGGTGCGGCTATTTTTGGCCTGCTCGCAGTTCTCGGCTTACAGGCATTTTTATTGGCTGTGCCGTCTGCCTATCTGGCTTTAAAAATCTGTGGTGGTATCTATTTACTCTGGTTGGCATTTAAAATTATTAAACATGCCAAAGAACCGATTGAATCTGACACAAATACTACTTCGCAAATGTCACTACGTCGTGCATTTACCACGGGTTTGATTACACAGCTTTCGAATCCTAAAATCGCAATTGTGTTGGCAAGTATCTTTACTGCCCTGTTACCTAAAGAAATTCCAAGCTATTACTACGTGGTCTTACCGATTCTGTGTTTCTTTATTGATGCAGGCTGGTGTTCTTTGGTGGCTGTTGTATTGTCTGCAGAAAAGCCACGTCGCGTGTATTTGAAATTCAAAGCTGGCTTTGACCGAGCTGCAGGTGCAGTCATGACCGTACTCGGTTTAAAGCTGATTTTTGGGATGAAATAACCTACCTCTTATTCCCTCATCCAAACCTTCTCCCAGAAGGAGAAGGCTTTCATTGCGTTTAGTCTTTAAAATGCACTGGAATCCATTGATAGCTATTTCCATTCTGAGAATAGATATGTCCGATCCCTGGGAAAGGTAAATGCGGTGCCGCAATCAGTTGTCCTTCTTTGGCATATTCAGCAAAGTGCTTTAAGCGAGTTTCCACCGCAGCTTTCGGGTCGATGTCAAATTCAATGGCGGTTTCAGGTTTATCAAACTGCAAGGTATGTGAATGCACAATGTCACCAATAAACACGACTTCCTGACCATCTGACTTCAATTTAAAGCTGTAATGTCCCGGGGTATGACCAAACGAAGGCTTAAATTCGACGCCACCAAATGCTAAAGATTTATCTGAAAAGACTTTAACTTTTTTAGCTTTTTCATAGGGTGCAAGTGCGGCTTTAATCTTTTGAACGGTACCTAAAAATCCTGCTTGTTTGTCTTTTGGCAGTTTTTTTACGGTATTTGGACTCAGCCAATAGTCATATTCCGTTTTTGAAATATGCAGCGTTGCATTTGGATAATTGGCCACACCCTTGTTAGAAATGCCACAGACATGGTCAGGGTGTAGATGTGTCAGGAAAATACCATTCACTTGCTCAGGCGGATAACCTGAGGCTTTGAGGTTGTTATAGATTGAACCTAAGTGTGCGCCAAAGCAGCTTGCAGCACCGCTGTTGACCATAAGCAGTTGCTTACCTGTATTAATGAGAAAGGCGTTGACTGAGGTTTGGATGCCTTTGTCATTCACCGCAGCGTATTTTTTTAAGATGTCAGTTTTTTCACTATCACTTAAGCCTTTAAACATAGATGGATTGAGATAGTTTGTGCCATCAAGTAGGGCAGTGATTTGGTATTATCAATTTGATGGTGGTAATAGCCTGCGACTTGTTTTTGTTGGGTGATGATGGGTTCAATAGCTTGGGTAGCTAGGGTTGTGGTGCTTAGAGCAAATATAAAGAATAAGGGTTTTGAAGTTTTCATAAATTTCTTTTAGGTTTTAAAGGTTTGCTTCTTTTTTATCATATTTATCGCGAAAATTTAAAGCTAGTTGAATGCTCCTTCTCCCTTTGGGAGATGAGAAGCATTCGCAATGGAAGTTATTTTCGTAATTTTAAAGTGGGGCAATGATTCAATAAAACCTCTCCCTAATCCTCTCCTAAAAGGATAGGGAACTACACACAAATTAATTTAGTAATGAATGCTCCTTCTCCCTCTGGGAAAAGGTTAGGATGAGGGCTAAAACTAGAAGGCATAAAAAAGCCCCTACATCGGTAGAGGCTTTTTAAAATATAACAATTTTATTTTTTACATTCTGGCTGTGAACGGTCAATAACTTGAGTACCTTCCACACGGTAACCGATCTGACCCACAATAAATGCTTGATTCAGTTGAGTAATGACAACATCAGACAAAGCCACAGCACAACGATCTTTCTCAATTGCACGATCTACCGCTGTTTTGAAGTTAGGAATACCTAATGGGAATAAAACTACAGGTACTTTATCCTCACCTGTAACGCGCTCACCTTTAACAAATTGGTTTGAATTCAAGTTATAGTTTTTTGTAGAAGCTACAGTCATATCTGCCATACGAACTGAACAGCCTGTAAATGCAATTGTTGACATCGCTAGAACTGAAACTAGTAATTTTTTCATGCTTACCCCGAATAGTTATAAGAAATAAAAAGTGCTTTGATTTTATCGACATATTTTTTAAAAACAAGAAAATAAATTTTATAAATGGCATTAAAAAGCCCCTACAATATAGAGGCTTTTTCTCATCTTAATCTAAAAATTAAGATACTTTATCACCCGGTTTAGCACCAGATTCAGGTGAAATTACCCAAACGCCGTCGCCATTACCCGCAGCTAAAACCATCCCGTTAGAAATACCAAAACGCATCTTACGTGGTGCAAGGTTCGCTACCATCACCACCAATTTACCTTTAAGGTCTTCAGGCTGATAGAACTCACGAATACCGCTAAATACGTTACGTGGTTCAGCTTCACCGACATTTAACGTCAATTGAAGAAGCTTGTCAGAACCTTCAACCGTTGCAGCTTCTAAAACTTCAGCTACACGTAGGTCAACTTTCATAAAGTCTTCGATGCCAATACTGCTCGTGTTAAGAGTAGCTTCGCCTACTTTAGGTTCAGGCTTTTTCTCAGCTTTCTTCTCTTTTTTCTTTTCCTCTTTTGGTGCTTCAGCAGGGGCAGCTAAAGAATCTTTAGATGCATCTACCATTGCCGCCACAGCTTTTGGATCAACACGTTGCATCAACGGTTGGAACAACGCAATTTCATGACCAACTAAGATTTGCTTACGTGATTCAAAGTTGAAGCTGTCAAGCTGTAAGAATGCTTGAACTTGTTCAGCAAGTACAGGAAGGACAGGGCTTAAGTAAACCGCCAATTGACGGAACAAGTTAATGCCCACAGAACATACATCATGAACTTGTTGTTCTTCGCCTTCAATCTTCGCAAGAGCCCAAGGCTTTTTCTCGTCGATATATTGGTTGGCTTTATCTGCAAGCGTCATGATTTCACGGATTGCAGTTGAGAATTCACGTGCTTCATAAGCCTGTGCGATAGAATCACCCGCATCAATAAAGCTTTGAACCAATTCAGGCTCTGCACATGTTGCAGACAATTTATTGTCAAACTTGGTGTTAATGAATTTCGCACAACGGCTTGCGATGTTGACTACTTTACCTACAAGGTCAGAGTTAACCTTTTGAACGAAGTCATCAAGATTCAAGTCAGAATCTTCAACTTTGTCAGAAAGTTTAGACGCGAAGTAGTAACGTAAATATTCAGGGTTTAAATGCTCTAAATACGTTTCCGCTTTAATGAACGTACCACGAGATTTCGACATCTTCTGACCATTTACAGTCAAGAAACCATTTACGAATAAGCTTGTTGGCGTGCGGTAGTTTGCACCTTCAAGCATCGCCGGCCAGAACAATGCGTGGAAGTAAACGATATCTTTACCAATGAAGTGATAAACTTCATTTTCCGAATCTTTTTTCCAGTAATCATCAAAGCTTAAATCAGGACGTTTAGTCTTGATGTAGTTTTCAAAACTCGACATATAGCCGATTGGCGCATCCACCCAAACGTAGAAATATTTGTTTGGTGCATCAGGAATTTCAAAGCCAAAATATGGCGCATCACGGGAAATATCCCAATCAGAAAGACCCGCTTCAAACCATTCATCAAGTTTATTGGCAATCGACACAGGTAGACGACCTTGGTCACGTGTCCATTTTTGCAGGTATTCACCAAAGTTAGGCAGTTTAAAGAAGTAGTGATCTGAAGATTTCTCAACCGGTGTCGCACCGCTTAAGGTTGATTTTGGATTTAACAATTCAGTTGCGTTGTAAGTCGTACCACATACTTCACATGAGTCGCCGTATTGATCTTCCGCTTTACATTTAGGGCAAGTGCCTTTAATGAAACGGTCAGACAGGAACATGCCTTTTTCAGGGTCGAACAATTGCGTAACAGGGCGAACAGCAATATTACCTGCTTCACGGTTCTTGATATAAATCTCAGAAGCGCGCGCTTGGTTTTCAGCACTGTTGGTTGAATCGTAGTGGTCGAAGTCAACTTTAAAGCCAGCAAAATCACGTTCATGTTCTTTTTGTACGTTGGCAATTTGCTGTTCAGGCGTAATTCCATTTGCTTCAGCACGAAGCATGATCGCTGTACCGTGAGCATCATCCGCGCAGACATAAGTCACGTTATGACCCATTGCACGCATCGCACGTACCCAAATATCAGCTTGGATATAACCCAGTAAATGACCCATATGGATCGGGCCATTGGCGTATGGAAGGGCGTTAGTGACTAAGATATTACGCACGGATATGACTCTCTCATTCGTATTTTATGCAATGGGCGATAATTTTACATGAGATAGACCAGACTTGCATAAGGCTTTTGGTGAATTCTTTTTCAATAACAAAGTTGCACATCGAACAAATGCTACTTTGTGGCAAGATTATCGGGGATAATAGCCTATCCGCCATTTGCTTGAGTGCTTGACCATGTATGACGATTACGATGATTTTGAAGATGATCAACCAGTCAGACGGATTAAATCGAATATCAAACAGCAGACTTTGGGCAAACGTATCCTCGAGGATGCACAAAGCTATTTAGATCAAATCTCCCAAGGCGAACATACTTTTTTAATCGAGACTTTGCGTGATCTGGCACAGCAAGATGAGTATTTTAATGTTTGGGCAGATCAGCTGGATCAGCCTGTCGGCTCGAAAGTTGCCAATGACGCTTTAAACCTGATGCACTTTTGGCAACAGATTCATCGTTATGAAGATGTCAAAGCCTTTAACTTACTCGATGTCATCAATAGCGAAGATTTCCAAAAAGATGTACTGACTGCTTTTGATGCCATGCAGATCGATGAAGCCCATAAAGTCTTACGCCGTCCGGTGATTGTTGAAGCCTTTAAAATGTATAAATTGGGCTGTTATGCAGGTTGTGTACCGTTGCTGTATGCACAGCTTGAAGGTTTGTTGACCGATGTGCTGATTCAACAAGGCTTCTTAAAACAAAATGGCACCAAGTTTGTCGATGTCTATAAAATCGTTCCTGGTCTAAAAGGCAATGAAATTAAGAGCCTGTGGCATAAATCTAAAATCGCGATTGACCTAAACCCATACTTTGCTGAACTGGCTGCCTATAAGATGGATTCCAGCTCGAATGTGACAGCAACACGGCATAACATTCTGCATGGCACAGATGTAGTGCATTTCACTCAAGCGCGTAGTTTTATCCTGTTTATCTGGTTGTTCTCGGTATTGAGCTTTATGAGTACTGTGCGTGCTTAAGCTAAGAGCTCTGGATACCTGTAGTTTTAATCATTCTTTAAACGTTTAATGTAGATTGATCATAAGCATCCTTTAGCTTGGGAAATCAGGCAATCCCAGCATTTGAATAGGCAAGCTAAAGGAAATGCATTGTCAGGATGACAGTAAAGTACTCAACGATGCTACAAAGAATAAGAGAAACAGAATGTTCAAAATACACAGCACGATCTCATCCAGTTGGCAGTGAGGAAAGTTTGAGATCGTGCGCTTTGTGCTATCTGATGCAATGATCAGCAACAACATGTACAGGCTTTGTTGCAGTTTGCTTACTTCGCCCGATTCATTGACTGCTTTATGCTAAAAAATTGTCTGATGATTTATATGACTTACCTCAGGAGGGTACTCATGACTCAGAATAACCAGACAAGTACTTCTAAGCAGAACCAAGATAAAGAACAACATGCACGTGAAGTGCATGATCAAATTGAAAAAGAGCAAAAGCAGAATGAGATTGATAGACAGCACAAACATGAACATCAGGACGTACTAGAGGCACAGAAGAATGGTACGGATGAGAAATCAGATAAGCAAAGTGCTAAAGATTCAGAGAATGAGCAGTCAGATAAAAAAAATGAAACGACCAAAATGGATGACTTAAAAGCCAAGGCCATTGCCATTGGTGAAGAGCTATTGCAGAAAGGTGAAAAGATTCTGAACGAACTCAAAAATGGTAAATCTGAAGCCAAGCAGAATGATGGAGCAGATGATACCAAACAGGCTGCGCATAAAGAGGGAAAATCAGATCAGCAACATGGCAATGGTCAAGATCAGCAGGATCGTATGACTCATCTTAAAGATGAAGCCCTGCATAAGTTTGATGATACTAAACAGAAAATTACTGAGTTGGTGAATGAGGCTTCTGTCAAACTGGCTGAACTGAAACAGATGGCCACCGATACAATGACTAAAATGAAAGAGAATTCATCTAAGGATCAGGATTCTAAAGATGACAGCTCTAAGGAGAATGCTTCGGATAAGAAAGAGGCTGCCAAAGATAAAGATTCAGAATCTGATGCAGACCAGTCTAAACAAGATCAAGCTAAAAACACTAAGGATCAGCAAGACAAGTCTGAACATAATAAAAATCATAAATAAGCTGTGATCGCATTGCCACTTCAACCATAGCAGGGTTGAGGTGGCTGAATCTAATCAGCCTTTGATTATAAAAATAATAGATCTCTTTCATAAATCAAAAAATGATCGTTATATTCATTTAAATAGATATTGAAAGTTCCTTCTCCCTCTGGGATGAGAAGTGTTACTTCGCAAGAGGATGAGGGAATTTCTTAGAAATAACCTCTCCTCCAAGGAAAGGGAATTTCCTTTTCACTGATTCAAAAATGATTTATGAAAGAACCCTAATTGTTCTCAAATTAAAAAATGTTTTATTTCCTATTCTTCTTCACTTTTCATTATTTCTATTCGTCACGAATTGACAAAACCAAGTAAAATAGTTGGAAATTGAAATATCTCCCTCATCTTATTGGTTAGAGTGCTTAACCTTAAGTGAAAACCCCGTTAAACTAAGTTATTTAGATGTCGACCTACATTTTTGGAGTAACCTATGTCGTGGCTTTCTTCGCTTAAATCGGTTTTTTCGCCTTCCAGGGAGGTGAACGAAGAAGCTGTGCAGAACGTACTGCAAAACTATATCTTGCCAAATTCTAGCAATGCCTTGAAGGATCGTATTACTCAGGTCAATGTACAAGGCGAGATTCTTCAAATCACCATTAATACCTATCCTGAAGAAAAAGAGCAGTTACAACAGATTCATGATGAACTGGCTGATGCACTGGAAAAATGTGGCATCAAAGAACTCAATATGCATGTGATCCAGCAAAAAACGGGTCATAAAAAAGAGGGCGGTTGCGGACATCATCATGCCGAAGGTGAAAGCTGCTCTAGTCAGCCGAAAACCACAGCGGCTCCAAAATCAAATCTGCCACCAGTGGTAGATGCATCTGCAAGCGCTAATGCTGTCAAGCAAGCGAATGAAAATTATCAACCTCAACAAGAAGAAGCACCGATTCAAAAAGCTGCACCGCAACAGCGTGATGTACCGAAGCATCCACGTATTCAAAATGTGATTTTAGTGTCTTCTGGTAAGGGTGGTGTGGGTAAATCAACCACCACGGTGAACCTGGCTTTGGCTTTGCAAAAACTTGGCTTAAAAGTGGGTGTGCTGGATGCGGATATTTATGGACCAAGTATTCCAACCATGCTTGGCAATGCCGGTAAAACGCCAATGATTGAAGCTGAACACTTTGTACCATTAGATGCCTATGGCCTGGCAGTGCTGTCAATTGGTCATTTAACCGGTGATCACAATACACCGGTGGCTTGGCGTGGTCCAAAAGCTACAGGCGCATTGATGCAATTGTTTAATCAGACCCTTTGGCCAGATCTGGATGTATTGATGATCGACATGCCGCCTGGCACGGGCGATATCCAGTTGACCTTGGCACAGCGTATTCCGGTAACAGGCGCAGTAATTGTGACAACGCCACAAAATGTGGCATTGCTGGATGCTACCAAAGGGATTGAACTGTTTAACCGGGTGCAGATTCCAGTCATGGGTGTAGTTGAAAATATGTCGACCCATATCTGTTCAAATTGCGGTTTTGAGGAACAGATTTTTGGTACAGGTGGTGGCGATAAATTGTCAGAACAGTACAATATTCCACTACTCGGCCGTCTGCCTTTAAACGCTGTGATTCGTGAAAATGCCGATGCAGGGAAACCTTCCGTGATTGCAGGGGACGAAGCAGCAGATAGCTACATGGCAATTGCAGAAAAGATTGCTGCAAAATTACCAAAAGCTCAAAAAGATCAGTCCCGTATTTTTTAATAAAGAGCATTGATTAAAACCTCAGTCCAGGCTGAGGTTTTTTATTTTAAAGCTAACAGTAAAATGAAAGTACTTGCTAGCAAGAAGGTTCAATAGACTTATTTCATAAGTCATTTTTTACTCAGTTCCATATTGTAGATTCCAGCAATTAAATTGAATCTTAAACCCAGTCTTTTTCCTCGATTACGATATCGCTCAGCAAGGATTTTGAAGGTTTTTAAACTGCCAAATACATGCTCAATCCCAATTCTTCTTTTGTTGATTTCTTGATTATAGATTTTTAGTTCAGGATTCAATTTACAGCGCTTTTTTGCTTTTAATGGCAATAGGCTATTTGGATACACTGAGTAAATCCCTTGATAGCCTTTATCTGCAAGGATAAAGGCACCTGCCGGAATCTGATGCAAGTTTCGTTTGAAGAGTGCGAAATCATGTACAGCACCACGACTCGTGCATAAACTCAGAATTTGTTGAGTTCTATAATGAATGATGGCCTGTACTTTGAAAGTATGTGCCTTCTTTTTGCCACTATAGCTTTTCTTCTGTTTTTTTAGGTCTTTGTATTGGAATTTCTGTGGCATCAACAATCACCACGTTCCAGTCGATGCCTTCGCCCTTAGGTAAATGCTTCGGTAAATTAAATAGATTAGACTTGATCAGGCAGTCCTCTACATGACGGACAATTCTTGAAGCAGTCGGCTCTGACACACCATAACTAGTTGCAACATGGAACAATGTTCGATATTCACGCCAATAACTTAAGCACAGAAGGATTTGATCTTCTATGCTTAATTTGGTGGGTCTACCTTTAGCAGGAACATGCATTTTCAGTTGTTCCACCATTAAATCAAAGGTTGACCATGAGATGCCTGTGTATCGCTTAAACTGTGTTTCAGAAAGCTTTTTTGAATCGATGTATTTCATCCGCAGATTATGCATGAATATTTAAAATTCTTCGGTACAAATAATCAGCAAGAGACTGTTTGTTTTTTGATTTATGAAAGAGGCCTAATAAAAGAAAGCAAATAAATTAAGACCGTGCGTTGAAATAAACACTTTGAAATAAGCTAAGTTACTTTAAAAGATTTGAAGATGAAAAAAATAAGAAATTGACTGTTAAATTAACCATTTTTAAAAATATAAAAGTTTAATTTTAGAAGTGTGATTTCACTAGAATTTTCTCATAAATCAGCGAGAGTCAACTAAAATGACTCCACCGTATATTCCTGAAATTCAACCTTTTTATTATTTAAGTATTTGAATTTATTTTAAAAATTAAATTATTCCAAAAAATTATAATTCTCCTTACAAATAAGATTTTGCAGGTAAAAATATTCTGATCTATGCTGCAAGCATTACAGCGAGGTCAAGCTATGATTTCTTGGTTATTTATTGGTTTAGTGGTCACTATTTTGTTGACTCCAGGCCCAACCAATACCCTATTGGCATCTTCCGGGATCCATGCAGGTTTTAGGAAATCATTTTATCTTATTCCTGCAGAAGCCTTAGGTTATCTGCTTGCGATCAGTTTTTGGGGAATCCTGATTGGTAAGATTTCAACCCATCTGCCAGCTTTACCTAATATCCTGAAATTATTCAGTGCCTGTTATATTCTCTATTTGGCAATCAGGTTATGGCGCACTGCAGAAGTCGCTGACAGTTTGAGTCAATTCACCATCCGTGCCAGAGAATTATTCTTAGCCACTTTGCTGAACCCTAAGGCTTTATTGTTTGCATCAGCGATTTTCCCGGTGATTGCATGGCAGAATAGTTACTACTATGTCGCGCATATGCTGATGTTTTTAGGACTGTTGATTCCAATTGCATTTTTATGGACGTTCTTCGGTACTTTACTGGGGCGTAACAATAATCGTTGGCTTAATCAAAAAAATATGCAAAAGACCGCCTCATTGGTACTGATGAGCTTTTCTGTGCCGCTGAGTTATTCAGCGATTATGAGTCTGTAAATTCACTAAAAAAATGTCATTAAAATTTCAAAGTGTCATCGAGAAAGATCACTTATTTTCATTGAAGTGAATTTCAGTTAAAGTACGTCGCAATAACTGAATTTAAGATTTTTGGATTAGTACCAATGGCAATTAAGTCTGATCGCTGGATTCGCGAAATGAGCGAAAAACATGGCATGATCGAACCATATGCAGAAAACCAGGTTCGTTTTGGTGAAAATGGTGAAAAACTCATTTCCTATGGCGTATCAAGCTATGGTTATGATGTTCGTTGTGCACGTGAATTCAAGGTATTTACCAATGTGCATTCTGCGATTGTTGACCCGAAACACTTCGATGAGAAAAGCTTCATCGATATTGAATCTGATGTATGTATTATCCCGCCTAACTCATTTGCGCTTGCACGTACTGTCGAATATTTCCGTATTCCACGTAATGTACTGACGGTTTGTCTGGGTAAATCTACCTATGCGCGTTGCGGTATTATTGTGAATGTGACTCCACTTGAACCAGAGTGGGAAGGTCATGTCACCCTTGAGTTTTCAAATACGACGAACCTTCCTGCACGTATCTATGCGGGTGAAGGTGTGGCACAGATGTTGTTCTTTGAATCTGATGAAGTTTGTGAAACTTCATACAAAGACCGCGGCGGTAAGTATCAGGGCCAGACAGGCGTGACTTTGCCAAAAGCATAATTATTTAAGATATTGAATAAACGGGGCTTTAAGTCCCGTTTATTTTTTTGAGTTTTCATTCATCGGAAACTTGGCTATTCAGCACTTTGCTTTTTGCATCTGAATGGAAAATAAGCATAATGGATGCAGAAATCTAATTAAAAGATGCACGATGCATCACTCAAAAATAGAAATTGCAGCTCGGAAGCTGAAAGATAAAGATGCGGAGCATCTGATAATAAAAGGATAGTGAAGATGATTTTGAACGGTAACCATTCCATCTTTAAAAAGTCATGTTTAGCAAGCATGGTGAGTTTGTTATGCATGCCTTCTAGCTATGCTTTGCAGCAGTTATCGGATGAATCTTTAGCAGATACGACAGGGGAAGGGATCGCACTTACCCTAAATGATTTTAAAATGGTATTTCAGGCACCTAATGATGTGTCGGCAGGCTCTAGTTATGCCCGCGGCCTCGATAATCCTGGTCAGGCAGATACAGGTTTCATTCGCATTATTCCTACGGGGGGAAACTACACCCAGTTAGGGCAGCGTGCCTATGACCGTGTCTATGCGGATACCTACAATAAAAGTGTATTACAGGGTAAAACAGATAATAATTATTATACGCTGTATAGAGATACTTATGACACCACCTATAACTCACAATATTCTACATTATTAACAAGTTATAGTGCCAATATCGAAACTAATGCTGAGGCGAAAAGGGAAACCTTTTTATTGGAAACGCGTCAAGCACTACTGCAAGACCCTATTATTAAGCAATATTACACACAACGTCTTGCAGATTATCGAAATGGGACATGGGGATTGGATGGATGGACACCTGCATCTTTAAAAAAAGATGGTACAACTTCACACACAATGCTGGCTGTAAGTAATGATCCTACAGGTGTTTTAGAATTAGAAAAAAAAGCTAAAGACTATGCATTGGGTAACACCTATGAAATGATTAATTTACTTTATGGTCCAGGCGCTTTAACTTCTAATAGTGATCTTACAAATTCTACATTTTATCAGGGTCTAACTAACTTCGTCAGATCTGATCAAATTACTGCAACAGTGAATAGTCTGATTTCTGATGAAATTACTAGAGAACGTCTTGCTGCAGAATTACGTGCTAAATATAACGCTACTCAACTCGCAGAAGATACTGCAGAAGCAGCAACAGAACAAATCTTGGCGTTAATTATTGCAGCTGCTGAAGCCAGTGCATTACAGGCGGCAGCAAATTCCCCGGTCAAATCGTTAAAGACCAAGGCGGATGTTTTTATCTATGGTCTGGCATTATCTAAAGGTGATGGCTCATTAAGCACACGTTATAGCAATGAAGGATTTAACTGGGGGTCAGCTGAAAACCCTTGGTTATTCCGTGCAGGTACAGAGCGAGTTAAACAGTTTAAAAATGCAGATAAAGACATCGGTTATCTGGCACTAGAAGCACCATTGGCATTAATCCCTCAGTATGCAACTGCAGATGACAATAATATAAAACTCGGTTTCTGGACCGATATCTTTTCTAGAAGTCTGGATTCAAGTAACCAGATCGATCCAGCAACAGGTGCGCCGACTTCAGGTTTAGAATTAGATCAACGGCTACGTATGCAAGTGGTTGCCAATGGCTTAAGTCTGAATGGTTCACAAGTCCGTTTGTTCCAAACAGCCGAATCAGATGATGCAAACCATAATAAGACCTTGGGTTTAGCGACATTATTGCGTTTGAATACCAATCATAATCCAGCGACATTGAGTAAACTAGATTCAAATCTGGATGCACGTGGCATTCGTATTAGCTCAGCAGTTGAAAATGAAGATAATACGGTTGTTACACCTGCTATGGTACGAGGTACACCAGCCCCAATTTTCGAAGGACAGGAAGGCTTGTATTTATATAGTCCTAATATCAATCTTGTTCTCGGTAATATGTATCAACCTTTTGTGGTGGGGTCAGAAGGTAATAATATTATTTTGGAGGTTACCCGTATTCCAGATATTCCAGAAATTTACAATAAGATCTACCAAAATTATAAGAGCAGCAATTACAAACCTAGTGATTCTGCATATAACACACGATACGGTTTGACTGAATACTTAGGGACCAGCAGCCTGGAAGGTTCTACCTGTAATGTGTATACCTGTGGCACAGAAATTAAAGCCAATGATCTTGATACGGTCGCAAAATATCAAGGGCGGAATGCAACTCACAGTAGTATTTCAATTGGTACCGTAGATCGTTTGCCAGGTAACCTTTTAGATGCAAATAAGGGCGAAAATGCGACAGGAATTATGTTCAAAAGCACTGCAGCAAATGGAACTGATTTTAAGAACTTTGGTTCGGTGGCAATTGATGGTGTGTTGATTCAGCATTTAAAAATTAAAACGACAGGACTATAAAGGGAGTTAGCCATGTTAAAGAAAATGACCTTAGCGACCTTGATGTGTGTATCGTTATCTAGCTATGCCAATTTAGTGAATTTAAATCAACAGGAAATGAAAGAGGCAGTGGGACAAGGGGGGGCAGACCTCAGTTGGACTTTTTCTCTAAATCATCGATATGCCACTAATCCAAATCTTAAAAATATTCATGGGATTGAAAACGGCACAGCAACTGTATATTACGATTTTGATGCAAGCTCATGTGGTACAGACAATCTATTCTGTCGTTTGGCTATTTCACCTAATAATCATGTAGATGAGAATGGCAATAAGAAATGGCTAGTTTTTAAAGATATTCAGGGTACCTTGCAAATTGACCGTTTTTCTATAGATGGCGCTACTATCATTAATTATCGGAATATTCCTCAAGCTGCGATGCAAGTAACTTTTTATGATGAAAGTCCGCTTAAAATACGTAATCTTGGCTTTAGTACCTTAGCAGTTGAAACAGGAACTACAGACGCGGCAGATAATAGGGAAGAAGGTTATTTAAATGTCGATAAATATGACACATACGTAGAAAAAATTACCGATATCAACGACAACGTTACAACTGCAGAAAAAGCGGTTCCTCAATTTGATCTTGGACAAGAAAAAGGTTTTATGGGACTCAATGTGCATGGCAATATGCATATGTCCGGAAACTTAAAAATCTTTAGCTATAACTGCTCAGGTGGGGCACAAAGCCGTTGCTAGAACCTTAAGTGAAGGATAAGGATATCAATATGAAAACAAAAAAAATGCAATTAAAACTCCTCACTGTATGTGTATTTTTGGCACAACAAACCTATGCTTTAGAGGTTATTCAAGATCAGGATCTAGGACAGGTTACAGGTCAAGACGGGCTGAGCCTTACTCACGAAGTTTCAAAAGTGTACATTGAACAAGCCAACTGGCTTGATCCTACCGGTGATCAGAATGTGCAAAGAGGTTTGGGGCTGCATCAAGTAAATGTATTAGGTGTTGATAACAATCCTATCGTGAGCCAATTACATCTTGATGTGGGTGCAACAGAGGTCGGCACAGGGATCAGGCTGGCATTTAGTGTGGATCCATTTAATGCTGAAGCCAACTTAAATATTGTTGAAAAAGCCTGTAGTGGACCAACATGTCATGCCATCAATCGGAATACGGCAAATATAAGTAGCCTGGGTAAGTTGGGTATACAAACTAACTCTCCAATAAAAATGCTCTTACAAACACAAGCAGGCTTATTTAACAGTAAAGAGCTCGCTTATCTAGATTTTCAATTGCAAAATGCAAATATAAGTCATGCCTTAGGAAATAATAAAACCCTATTAAAAGACTTTAATTTTAACTTCTCTGGTTTTGGCTATATGTCTGTTAACCAGCATGAAGGCATTGTCTTAAGTACATACAATACTGCAGAAAAACCAGGTATTGATAGTGAAACTAATATTGTGCATTTAGGACGTGTTGCTGATAGCACTGATGTCGCAGCAGGGCGTATTAATGCTACTAATCCTGGTATAAACCTGGATTTACGCTATGTGACACAACAAGATGCAACTTCCCCAGCAGTAGTCAAAAATATTATGCGTATGGGTGCATCAGGCGATATCACCAACGCAAAAATATTTATGAATGGCAATCAGTCGAATATTACTAAATTTGGAGTCAATACCAATGGTCAGGCATACAATGCTTTAACAGGTTATGAAAGTATCACCAATACTGGTGGCCTGCATTTGGGTATCTCCACTGATTTCACCAATGCGTCCAATAGCCAAAATGCACCAACCAAATTAGAAATAGGCCATACGGGGCAAGGAAGTTATGCAATTGAATTTTCTAATTTAAGGGCACTTACAAAGCAGCAAAATGCTTATATTGATTTTGGTGACATTTATGTCAACACAATTTCAGGTAAAAGCTTAGATTTTCTGATAAATGAAAATTTAAAAAATACCTTAATGCAAAATGATCATATTCGTAAGCAAAATCTAAATGCTACTGAAAATTATGCCTTTATTGCAGTGCGTGGCATGGACTTTCAGTCAATCGCCAGTAAAGCACGCTTTATTTCAGACAATTCGATTGCCGCCCTTACAGGCGATGGCGGTTCTTGGGGCATAGGTATTCCGATCTATAACCTGAATGCCAATGTAGCGTTGACCGGTACAACTTATGACGGTAAACAGGGGATAGCTTACAATGTCCTTGCATCAACCGAGGGTTATGGTATTGATGCCAAAACGGGTTTGCCAAGTACGACCTCTATTCTTTTAATTGATGGTCAGGATGGAGTGCATGGCGAGGCTGTGAACTACTATGCTGGTCTACGTAATATTGATGCACTGATTCAAGCTGAAGGTGTGATTGGCTATGAAGACAGTGGATTATATATTCGTGCAGATGATTTATTAATTGCAGCTCAAGCCGAATTAGCAATTGGCCAATTGCCTGGGTCAAAATATAACTGTACTTCAGGATCTGCACTATGTGGTGCTGTAGTTGCTAACGATAGCTTCTCAAAACCTGATGATGTTTTAACCACGATTGCTTTAAAATTAGACGGTTCAGGTGAACTACGCATTATTCCAGGGGTCGATCCGACTCCTGCTGATCCTGACAGTAACTACCTTGGACTGAAAGGTAATTTCAAATTTAAAGATTTAACTGCTGCACAACGTGACGATGAGAATTATGTAGGTAGTTATTTTAGCTTAATCAACAAGGATATTGGTGAAAATGGTCAGGTTGTACAAAGTTCAGCATTAACTTTGAATAGTCTGGAAGGAAATTTAGGTTTTGATACAAAAGTTAAACTAAGCGCAGATACGGTGACTTTGGATAGTCAGATTGACTTGAATCATACCAAGGATCTGGCAAACCCATTTAGAACCAATTTTGCAATGACTACGAATAATACGATGCAAAATATGGCATCAATTGCGTTAACAGGTGGAACGATGCGTAGCACTTTAGGAATAACGCCACGTTAAGGGATCTCTTCTTAAAGAAGTGTGCTGTGTCGCACGCTGATAAGTAAAATAGATAATAAAACTTTACTGAATTATTGTTCTAAATTAAGTAATACATATTTCATGGGATTATAAGATGAAAAAAATAATAATGAGTAGTCTTGCATTTGCAATGCTAGCAACATCACAGCAAGGGATTGCTCTAACTGCTTTGGCGGATCAGGAACTGGCAGCAGTAGAGGGCCAGGCTCTTTTAAATATGCAAACAAATTATGATTCAGGACAAGGCATTAGATTCCATAAATTAGGCCTAGAAGCATTAATGGAACTGAATGTGAATATTAAGAGTTTACAACTGGGCTGTGGTGGCAGTAATGGTACAGGTGCCTGCGATATCGATATTTCCAATATATCATTAAGTGGACCTGCAACAGGGGAAAATACCAATGGCTCTCCAAGTTTTACCGGTGAGCGTGCTGCAACCAGTGCTAAAATCACCAATCCATTTATTGAGTTTGCAATTAGTGGTAATCAGTCAGCTACGCGTGAAGTAGTCGGTTTTCGTTTAGGTGCGGAAGAAATTTTGGGTTTACTCACCTTAGGTACGGACAATATTCCAGATCCGCAAGACGGAATTAAAAGCTTTAGCGGTTATATGAAAATGGCTCAAACTGAAGGTCACTCATACACTAAGGCCGCAACTTTTGGTAATGCATCAGATCAGAAAATTAGTGGTACATTAACTGCCTTAGGACAAAACCGTACTTATACCAGTAAACCTGGTGCTGAAGGTCATACTGGCATTACGGTACCTTCGATGCGTGCAGAATTTGTAATGCCAGAAACAGTCGTTACAGGGAAACGCCTTGAATCCGCAGTCGTTTCTGGAATTCGTTCTACTTTAGATTCTATTCCACTTGCTACATCAGAAAGTGGTTCTTATGGGGCTGACGTAAATGGTACACCGGACTTTTCTAATGATCAGTTATATGTCACGTTCCCTGCTTTAATTTCATTAGGCAGTATTGAGGTCGGAGATCACTCATTCTTCAAAATGGCAAAAGGATCAACCTTAGAAAACTTGAATATGGATATTACCTTCGTTCAAGCGTTAAATATGATTCATAACATTCCATTATCCGGTACAGGTGGATATCTGTCTTTACAAAGCCGAGATGTGCACTGGTTGGGTGCTGACGATAAAGATATAGCAAAAGCAGGGTGGTGGATGTCGTTTAAAGATCCAATTGACTTAGGATATTTAGCAACAGAAGATCTGGTAGATGTGTCTGCTGTATTGCCACAGGTTGCTAAAGCACTGACTACTGAGCTGATGGCAAGTTATCATAATGTAGATGTATCTGTTGGTGAAGCTCTGGGTTCTTTAGCCGGTACCCCAATTGAACGAAAAATGAACATCAATGTTGGTGACTACACAGGATATTATACCGGACAGCCTGCGCGATTAACTCTGCAAAATCAAGTGTTGCAGAACCAGTCAGTTACACCTAACTGTTTTGGTGGGCACAAATTCTGTTAATTTGAGATATAAAAAATCCCGCATCAAGCGGGATTTTTTTATTTAAAAGAGATTATTTAGTAATTTTAGCCAATAATTCTTCTTTAGAAAGATTAACTGATTCTGCATCACGGCGACCTTTGTATTCAAAAGTGCCTGCATCCAGACCTTTTTCACCAATCACAATACGGTGCGGAATACCAGTAAGTTCAAGATCAGAGAATTTTACACCTGGACGTTCGTTACGGTCATCAAGTAAAACATCATAACCAGCGGCTTGTAATTCTGCATATAACGCTTCAGCAGCTTCTAGAGTACGTGGTGATTTATGTGCATTCATTGGCACAATTGCCACTTCAAAAGGTGCAATCGCAGATGGCCAGATGATACCTTTTTCATCATAGTTCTGCTCAATTGCAGAAGCAACCACACGTGTTACACCGATACCGTAACAACCCATGGTTACAGTGAATGGCTTACCATCTTCACCAAGAACTTTACAGCCGAGCGCTTCTGAGTATTTTTTGCCTAACTGGAAAATATGACCCACTTCAATACCGCGTTTGATTTGAAGTGTACCTTTACCATCTGGAGAAGGGTCACCTTCAACCACGTTACGTAGGTCATAAACTTCAGTAAACTTCGCATCACGGTCCCAGTTTACGCCAGTCGCATGCTTGTCAGCTTCATTTGCGCCTGCAACGAAGTCAGAAAGTACAGAAGCAGCACGGTCAACAATGACCGTAATCCCTTTTTCTACCAGACCTTGTGGACCTACAAAACCAGCAGTTAAACCAAGTTCAGCAAGTTGAGCTTCAGTCGCAAATGCTAAAGGAGCAGCAATTTGTGGATGCTTTTCAGCTTTAATTTCATTCAGTTCATGGTCACCGCGAAGGAACAAAGCAACGACTGGAGCAGGTTGACCAGCTTCTTTTGCGACGCCTTGAACAAGGAGAGCTTTCACTGAATGTGCAGGGTCAGTACCTAGGAAGTGAGATACATCAGCAATCGTTTTTTGATTTGGGGTATCAACAACTTTTAATTCTTGAGCAGGTGCAGTGCGTTCGCCAACCAGAACTGCTTCAGCCATTTCGATGTTGGCTGCGTAATCTGATTCAGTCGAGAATGCGATATCGTCTTCACCGCTTGAAGCCAAAACGTGGAATTCGTGAGAACCTGAACCACCGATTGAACCGGTATCAGCCTGTACTGGACGGAAATTTAAACCTAAACGGGTAAAGATTTTGCAGTACGCGTCATACATCTTGTCGTAGGTTTCTTGCAGTGATTCTTGATCCGCATGGAAAGAATATGCATCTTTCATGATGAATTCACGTGAACGCATTACGCCAAAACGTGGGCGAATTTCGTCACGGAATTTAGTCTGTACTTGATAGAAATTTGCAGGCAATTGCTTGTAGCTTTTTAATTCATTACGCGCAAGATCAGTAATAACTTCTTCGTGTGTAGGACCAAGCACGAAATCATTCGTATGACGGTCTTTGAAACGAAGCAGTTCAGGACCATATTGAACATAACGGCCAGATTCTTCCCAGAGTGAAGCAGGCTGAGTTACAGGCATTAACACCTGCAATGAACCAGCACGATCCATTTCTTCGCGAACGATCGCTTCAACTTTATTTAATACGCGCACGCCCATCGGCAGCCAGGTGTATAAACCTGAAGCCAACTTACGAATCATACCGGCACGAAGCATGAGCTGATGTGAGATAACTTCAGCATCGTTCGGGGTTTCTCTCAACGTTGCAAATAAAAAGCGACTCGCGCGCATGGAAACTGTCCTAAAAAATTAAGCGTTAAAGCAGAGATTATACAATAAAAAATGAGGTGAACATTTCAGAATGTCACCTCATTGTCATGCAATAAATTATGACATGATTTTACGCGCGTGGCGCAGCATAAAATTCTTAAAGTCATCCAGATAAGTAAAGATGACCGGAACAACGACTAAGGTGAGCAGGGTAGAGGTGATCACCCCACCAATCACGGCATGTGCCATGGGTGCACTTTGTTCACCGCCTTCACCGAGTCCAAGCGCCAGCGGAACCATACCCATCACCATGGCACTCGTCGTCATCAGGATTGGACGTAAACGGGTTTTCCCGGAAGCAATAATGGCTTCGTAACGATCTTCGCCACGGTCCATGGCTTTCTTGATGAAGTCAATCAGCAGAATTGCATTTTTGGTTACTAGACCCATCAACATGATGATCCCGATGATCGAGAACAGGTTCATGGTCGAATTAAACAAGAATAATGCTAAGAACACCCCAATGAGCGATAAGGGTAATGAAGCCATAATCGCCGCAGGGTGAATAAAACTGTTGAACTGCGAACCTAGTACGATATAAATAAATACAATCGACAAGGTAATCGCAGTCAGGGCATAACCTGCAGATTCGGCCATATCCGCATTTGCACCTTGGGTATCAAAGCTATAGCCCGGTGGCAGGTCAAAATCAGCTTGTACTTTGCTAATGTCTGTACCGATATCACCCGCAGGACGGCCCGCTGTATTGGCTTCTACTAGTACTTCACGTGCCAGATCACGACGGTTAATCTGGGATGCTCCAAGTTTTTCCTCAAATTTCGCCACACTTGAGAGAGGAATCATGATGGGTTGCCCATTGGCATCGGTCTTGTTTGAAGTCAGATACATATTCTGTAAGTCACTTGGTAGCGTGCGTTTATCTTCAGTCAGACGCAGATTAACGTCATAGCTTTCACCTTTTTCATCTTGCCAGGATGTGACATTATCGCCAGCAATCAGTGGACGGATGACATTGGCAATCTGATTGACTGAAAGACCAAGATCACTTGCCAGTACTCGATTGACCTGCACGGCCAGGGTAGGCTTCGGTTCTTTTAATGAACTCTCCAGATCGACCACGCCCTCTACTTTGCCAATCTCTGCCATAAAGCGGTCAGAAATCTTTTGTAATTCATCCAGATCTGGTCCCTTAATAGAGATCATGATTGGCTTTTGCCCACCAGAAACAGTTTCATCTGCAGAGGCAACTGAAGTAATGGTAATCCCACCTACAGACTGCAAGCGCTCACGGAATTCATTGTTAAGATCGTTCAGGGTTTTTTCACGTTCAGTCCGTGGTGTCACGGTGACGCGCAGACTGACATGGTTTTTACCCCGATCAGTAACACCATTGATGACGCCATAAGTCGCACGTACATCCGGATGTTTACGGATGATCTGATCAACCTGCTGCAGTTTGGCCTGAGAATACTCTAGGGATGAATCAACAGGAGTTTCAAATTTAATCCGGATCTCACCTTTGTCTGGCACGGGTACAAACTCGGTGCCAATCAATTTGGAAAGTCCAAGAGCGCCAAATAGAGAGGCAACCGCAATCAGAATCGTGATCAATCGAAAACGCAGTGCCAGTTTGAGTAATTTCTCGTAGACATCGCTTAAGCCATCGAGCTTATTGGAAATCCAGGTAAAAAAGCGTTTTACTGCATTGGGTTTTTTATTTGGGTCCTTTTTACGCTCTGCCCAATGCGCAGACAGCATTGGATCTAAGGTAAAGCTGACAAACATGGAAATCAGCACAGCGGTACTCACTGCAACGCCAAATTGGAAGAAGAAACGGCCAATAATACCGCCCATAAAAGCAACGGGTAAGAATACCGCGACAATGGTCAGTGTAGTGGCGAGAACAGCCAGACCAATTTCTTTGGTGCCATCCAGAGCTGCAGTGACATGGTCTTTGCCCATCGCACTATGCCGCACAATATTTTCCCGAACCACGATGGCATCATCAATCAACAGACCAATACTGAGCGAAAGTGCCAGCAGCGTCATCATGTTGATGGTGAAACCAAATGCCCAGATAAAGGTTAAGGTACCAAGCAGAGCAATCGGTAAGGTGAGGCCAGTAATGACGGTAGAACGGAAAGAACCTAAAAATAACAATACGATCAGTACTGCAAGCACAGCACCTTCAATGATGGTCCGTGCCACATCGCCAATAGTCCCACGAATGCTCTTGGAAGAATCAACCACGACTTGCAAGGTCGTACCTTGCGGGAGTTGGACTTTAATGCTTTCTAAAGTTTTATACGTTTCATCGACAACTTCAATGACATTAGAGTCAGAACTACGCAGAATGTCGACAGCCACTGCTGCCTTGCCATCCAGGAAAGCCCCTGTTTCCAGTTCGGCCTGACTGTCCTCAATTGTAGCAACCTGTTTCAGAAAAATAGGTGCGCCATTTTTATTGGCAATGACCAGATCCCCAAAGGCTTGTGGATGCAGCACTTTGGAATTGATTTCAATCACCAGCTCGGAGTTGCCAGATTTCAGTGTGCCGCCTGGAACTTCGACATTTTCAGATTTCAGTGTATTGATGACACTGTCTACCCCAATGCCAAAGGCTTGTAATTTTTGTGGTTCAATCTGAATACGGATCTGACGCTGGGCATCACCGAGAAGATTGACGGTACCCACACCAGCAACAGTCCGTAGCTGCGGTACAATGCGTTGATCCAGATAAGAGCTTAATGATTTGAGATCCATCTTGTCAGATTCAAATACGATCGACATGATGGCATTGGCAGACGGGTCATAACGCTCAACCACGGGTTCCTGAATTTCATCACGAAAATTAGCAGTAACAGACGCAATTTTATCTCGTACATCCTGTGCAGCAGTGGTTGACGGAATATCCAGATTAAATTCTGCAGTAATCATTGACAGGCCTTCACTGGATTGTGAAATCACCTGTTTAAGGCCAGAAATGGTATTGATCTGATCTTCCAGCTTTTTGGTGATCTCGGATTCAACCGTTTCAGGAGAAGCACCCGGATAGTTGGTGTAGATCACGACAAAGGGAAAATCGACATCAGGAAACTCTTCCACACCCATACGTTGCCAGGAAGCAAGACCTAGTACCATCAGGCAGAACATCATCATGATGGTAAATACAGGAAACTTCACACTAATACGCGTCAACCACATCTTGATAATCCTTTTATGATTTTAGTTTTGGCTAAGGGTGACGGTTTTATTTATATCGGTATCCGTAAAGTTGATCCGGCTGATCCGATCGCTACTTTCAAGTCCGCGAACGACGGCAAGATTATCGTTATAACGTTGTTCCAGTACTTCGATATTTACTTTGATAATTTTATTCTGGCGAACAACCCAAACATAAGGCTTGTTCTGTATATCCTGGATCGTATCCAAAGGAATCAGCTGTCCAGAAATCTGGCGCGCACTGAGAATTTCGCCATCCACAAAGGAACCAATACTTGAAGAGGTAATGGTTTCATTTGGACGAGCAAAGAATTCAATCTGACGACTGGCTTGATCTGCAATAGGCGAGATCCGGCTGATATTGGCAGTCAGCAGGTTTGGATTGCCCTGAATACGGTATTCAATTTTACTGCCAGTTTTCAGGTCAGTCTGCATATCGCTCGGTACTTTAGCCTGAATCTCCAGTTGATCTGGATCGACAATTTCAAAAATGGTTTGGCCTGGAGCGACAGTCTGACCCGGCTCAACCTGACGTTGGGTAATTACCCCACTAATCGGGCTAGTAATGATGCCATCGCGATCTGCCTTTTGTGCGATATCGACATTGGCCTGTTGTGCGCGAACATTTTCTAGTTGTGTTTGATAGTCGACACGGCTTTGTTCATATTCGGCTTTAGAAATAAAACCCTGATTGAGTAGACGCTGCTTACGTTCCATCATTAGGCGTGCCTGATTCGCCTGTGCTTGAGCGGAAGCACGATTGGCCTGAGCCTGTGCAAGACGTGCCGCATTGTCCTGATTATTCAGGCGAACCAGAACCTGACCTTTCTGAACTCGTTGCCCGACTTGGGCATTGACACTGGTCGCTGTAGCGGTCACCTGGGCTTGAATGCTGCTTTGATTTACCGCACGGATGGTGCCGGTAAATGCAGTTTTCTGTACAGCAGTGCCTGTCTTCACTGCAATCAGGTCTTGAGCAATCAGTTCTACAGTGTTTTGATTTTGTGGTGGCGCTGGATCAGCAGTTTCCTGTTTATTGCATGCGCTTAAGAGCAGGCTTATACAGAGCAGGCTCATGGCAAAAGTAGAACGATGGGTATTATTTTTCAAAAAATAAGTATGCTGTGCAGGGTGCATAGGAGTCCTTTTTGTAGCGCTGACCACAGAAGCAGCATCAGTAATACAAGATTATTCAAGCGCTTTTAAACGCTGGATAATTCTGTCGTATTCTGCTTCCTTATTTCGATAGCGACTTTGTAAAGATTGAATATTTTCTTTTTGTGCAGTCAGGTTTTTTTCATTGGTAAGTAAGGTGTTTTTGAGGTGCTCAGGTACATTTTTACCCTTACGCAGGAATTCACGCTCCTGACGCACGAACATAATCCGATCCTTTTGTAACTGCTTCAGTTGCTCTTGTTGAAAAGCCATTTGCTTTTTTAACTGAGAGAGTACTTCATTCTTTTTTTGTAATGCGACCTGGCTATTATTATAGGCGCGTTTTAACTTCTGGTCTTCTGCCTGCTGTCTGGCATGTGCTGCGCGTTGAGGTGCCTGACGAATATCAGTTTCAACATTATAAGGCTTGGCGCGCTGAATCACCTGCATATTCTGATCAAGAGCTTCATAGCCATAACGAATATGGTTAGGGGTCACGTTGCTGCTAATATTGGCTACACCTTTATGATCATAATAACGATACCATTTTGCCTTTTGGATCGCTGCATTTGTTACGGACGCATTGCTAATAGTCAACAGGGTTTGCAGCACGAGTGCCACTAAAACTGCAGTCTTCCCGATTATGGATTTTTTCTGACCCATATAATCAGGTTTTTCCCCAAGCTGACGCATGATCGGCTCCGCAAATAAAAGTTTACTAATAAAGTTATTTTAAAGTTGACTAAATTACTTATTTAAAAGTAATTATATTGCTATATTATTCCTAATTCTGACAATAAAAAACTATTACCACTCAAAAAAAAATCATTGAAACAGGGAAAGTGTGAAGTCGTTATTGAAATTATAGTTTTTTGACTACTTGTTTAGAAAATGCTCGTTGATAATCTCTGGACAGGTATGTTAAAAATAATCGGCACTTATATAATATTCCACTATAAGCCTGTGGTCGCTTATGGTTTTTAAATGGGAAGGGTTAAGAAATGGACGATAAATTCCAAAATCTAAAAGTGATGGTCATTGATGATTCAAAAACCATTCGTCGTACAGCGGAAACTCTTCTTCAGCGTGAAGGTTGTGAAGTCATTACTGCGGTAGACGGTTTTGAAGCATTATCAAAAATTGCAGAAGCGAATCCCGACATCGTTTTTGTGGACATCATGATGCCTCGTCTCGATGGTTATCAGACTTGTGCCTTAATTAAAAACTCGCAAAGTTATCAGAACATTCCTGTTATTATGCTATCGAGTAAAGATGGTTTGTTCGACCAGGCCAAAGGCCGTGTGGTAGGTTCAGATGAATATCTCACCAAGCCATTTAGCAAAGATGAGTTGCTTACCGCAATCCGCAACCATATCAGTGCTTAATTTATTTGATTTTTCTTGGGGAAATAGGCATGCCACGTATTCTAATCGTAGATGATTCACCGACAGAAACTTTTCGTTTCCGCGAAATTCTATCCAAGCATGGCTTTGAGGTAATTGAAGCAGCAAATGGGGCGGATGGAGTGACCATGGCGCAGGCAGAATTGCCTGATCTGGTGTTAATGGATGTCGTGATGCCAGGGGTAAACGGTTTTCAGGCGACACGTCAGATCGCTCGTGGGGCTACAACAAAACATATTCCAATTGTCATTGTAAGTACCAAGGATCAGGCAACTGACCGTGTATGGGGTAAGCGTCAGGGTGCAGTAGATTATCTGACCAAGCCTGTAGATGAAAATCAGTTAATTGATGTGATTAAGCAACACCTCAATGCAGGATAAGCGCTATGGCAGCGAATGGATTTATCGAACTGCTTCGGATTGCGAAACGAGGTAATAAAAACTACGTTTCCAGTGAGAAAGAAGTCAACCGATGGTCAGGCATTGCTTTTGAAATGATGGGGCAATATTTTGTTGCACCGCTTGGGGAAGTATCGGAAGTTATTTATCCGCCAAAATATACACCTGTCCCGAACACTCAGCCGTGGGTGGTGGGACTGGCCAATATTCGGGGCAGGCTGCTTTCAGTCTCAGATCTGGCTCAATACATGTCCGGACACAGAAGCCAGTATTCACCTACTCAAAAAGTATTATGCATTAACCATAATGATCAGTATGTCGGCCTGGTTGTAGATCAGGTTTTGGGGATTCAACACTTTAACAAGAAAAGTTTCTTTTCTAAAACAACTGAATTAGACAAAGATTTACAGGAATATTGTCAGGGGTATTTCCACCAGCATAATCAGCAGTGGCATGTCTTCTTATTCAGTCGTTTGTTGCAAAATCCAAAATACATGAATGCATCTATAAAATTTATAAATTAATTGTCGCACGAAAGTAAAAAGGGCGTAAATTCGGGGAGAAGCTTTATGGGCTTTAAGCTTAAGAAGAAAAAAACAGGCGAAAGTAGCAGCCGCACCGGTGGTAATGCTTTTTTTGCCAAGATTCAATCACAAGCAGATCAGTTATCACGTGTATTTGGTGATAGTGAAAAGTCTAAGCCACTCATTTACGGAGCAGTTGGCTGTCTCTTTGCTGCCACTATCACGTTGTTATACCTTTTCTATAGCGTTCCTCGTGCCAACGAACTTACACAAAGTTTGGGTGAATTACGTCTACTTTCGCAAACTATTTCACGTCAAGCGACCGAAGCGACAGCATCAGGCACACCTGAAGCGATGAAAAGCTTGACCGAATCACAGAAGTCATTTGCTGAAAACCTAGAAACAGTAAAAAGCATCCATTCGAATAATGAAGCCTTGCAAGCTGTAGACAAGCAATGGACAGAAGTATCTTCAAGTATTGACTTGATTTCTTCACAACAAAAAATCATTAACCAGCTTTACGATACTAACATTGCGATTGGTGAAGCGATTCCAGGCATTCAGGCAGAATATAACCTCATGGTTGACCAGATGGCACGTCAAGATATGCCATCTAACCAGGTGGTGATTGCGAAAAACCAGGTGTTCATTGCGGAACGTATCTTACGTTCGATCAGCTTGGTATTGACCGGTACAGATGGTTCTCGTGAATCAGCGGATGACTTTAGTGCCGATACTGAAACTTTCGGTTCTTATCTGAATGCCCAGCTCAACGGTTCAGCACAACTGGGTGTACAACGTATTGACGCACCAGATTTACGCGAATCTTTAGAAGGCATTAAAGCCGAGTATGAAGAGGTACTACTCGCTGCATCAGCAACAATCTTGCAAAACTCAGCACAAATTGTAAAAGTACGTCAAGCATCTGCTTCAATTTTCTCTCAATCTGACCAACTACTTGAAAACTTGAACAAGCTTTCAGGGAATACAGGGATTAAAACTGCAATTCCTGCGATCCTTTTACTTCTCTTGCTAACAGGTTTCTTGTTCTGTGTATTTAAATTGCTTGGCTTGCGTGGTGTTGCAGATAAACAGCGTGTATCTCGCTTGCAAGAAGAATATGACCGTAACCAGAATGCGATTCTTCGTTTACTTGACGAAATTGCCGACCTTGCAGATGGTGACTTACGTTCATATGCAACGGTATCTGAAGACTTTACAGGTGCGATTGCTGACTCGATTAACTTCGCGATCGATCAATTACGTGACCTGGTATCGCGTATTACAGAAACTTCTCAGGAAGTTGCACAATATACTGCAACAACTCAGAGCATTACCAACCAGTTAGCAGAAGCATCTGAACATCAGGCACAAGAGATTGCCGGGGCATCTGCAGCAATTAACGAAATGGCCCTGTCTATTGACCAGGTATCTGCCAACGCTGAAGAATCTGCTGTCGTTGCGGAACGTTCAGTACAGATCGCCGCAAATGGTGCAGACGTTGTACACCGTTCTATTGAGGGTATGGATACGATTCGTGAACAGATCCAGGAAACATCTAAACGTATTAAACGTCTGGGTGAGTCTTCACAAGAGATTGGTAACATTGTCGCACTGATTAACGATATTGCCGACCAAACGAACATCCTGGCATTAAACGCTGCAATTCAGGCGTCGATGGCAGGTGAAGCAGGTCGTGGTTTTGCCGTGGTTGCCGATGAAGTACAGCGTCTGGCAGAACGTTCTGCATCTGCGACCAAGCAGATTGAAGGCTTGGTAAAAACCATTCAAACGGATACCAACGAAGCTGTAATTTCGATGGAACAAACGACTGCCGAGGTTGTACGTGGTGCGAACCTGTCTAAAGATGCCGGTGTGGCACTAGATGAGATTCAAACAGTATCAAATAATCTTGCAAAACTGATTGCGAACATTTCCGATGCAGCAAAACTTCAGGCTGCATCTGCTGGTCATATTGCAACGACGATGAATGTTGTACAGGAAATTACTTCACAAACAACGACTGCAACCTTCGATACGGCACGTTCGGTATCTGAACTTGCCAACATGGCCGATGCATTACGTGAATCTGTATCTGACTTTAAACTTCCAGAATAAGTCAGACAAATTTGAGGGAAGGAGTGTGTCTTAATCCCGGTTAAGACACCTCCACATACAGATAAAGCCTCGACAAGATGTACTTAACTTCAAACGTTAGGTCTCGCGCGACGGTCACAATTAAGTTTGAGCGCCCTTCTTGGCGGCAGAACGTAAGAAGCCTTAGCTATGAAAGAAATATTAAAAGATCTAGTTGAAACGACAGCGCTTCCTGAAGATAGTTATCTTGATCAAGATGCTGAAATTTTAGAGATATTTGTCGAAGAGATTGAAGAAATCTTTGTCGAGTTGAATGCTTTATTGCCACAGTGGTTTGTCACACCGGATCATCAAGAAACATTAACTACTATTCGCCGTCATTTTCATACCCTGAAAGGTTCGGGGCGTATGGTCGGTGCGAAGCAGGCTGGTGAAATCGCCTGGGCGGTTGAGGATACTTTAAACCGTGTACTTTCCGGTTCAATCAAATTAACGCCAGTCATTCAGAAGTTCGCGCAGGCAACTCTAAATATTTATCAATATGTATTGTATCCATGCTTTAAGCAGGTACAGCCATTGACCGTTGATTTACGTCCTGTGGTACTTTTAGGACAACAATTACAACAGCAATTGAGTCCAGAACCAGCACTTGAAGAATTATTGCAACTTGCAGACAATCTGACTGCTGAAGATCAGCTAACAGGTCTAGAATTTGCTGATATTGCAGCAGAAGACTCATCAATTGCAGAAACTGCTACCACAGAACAAGTCAATGTAGTTGAAGAACGTACCGATCTTGAAGAAACAGTGGCAATCTTTGTTGAAGAAGCCGAAGAACATCTTGCGACGATCTATAATTTCCTGAAACACGAAAATAGTGCCAAGCAAGACTATAATGGCCTGATTCGTGCGCTGCATACTTTACGTGGCAGCTCATCTATGGCTCAGATTGATGATATTTGTGATGCCAGTGTCAAAGTAGAGAATTTATTTAAAACTCTGGTTCAGGATGAAATTGCTTCAACTTCAAGAGAAACAGCACTTTTACAGCAATATTCAGAATTTATCGGTGATTATTTACATCTATTGAAACAAGGTAAGGCTGAAAAGCTGGTAGGGATTACTACCACTTTTAAAGATGCCTGGGATGCCTATGGTTTTACTGCGACTGAGGAGCAGGATGCTGATCAATCTCAAGGTATGGTTACACGTCTGGTTGAACTGAATATTGATCAGTTACTGGATGCCGAATTTGAGTTTGATAAGCGGGTACTTGAAGAATATCCAGACTATATTGAAGCTTTAAGCCAGCAGGCCGCAGAGCTGATGGCACATACTGATAATCGTGCATCGATCGGTATTCATGAATTCGCATCCCAGTTAAAAGCAGCTTATGATGCTTTGCTGGCGAGACCAGTATTGCTTGAAAGCGATTATGCCTTTGAACTGTTTGCACAGGCACATCAGGAATTCATTCACCTGTTCGATACACTCGCTGCAGGACAGCGCGTGATTTTGAATGCCGAAGTTGAAAAACTCCTCGAAGATCTGTCTGCCTTTATACAGCAAGACATCGAAGTATTCGCTACAGACAAAGTCGCTGAAACTGCGGTATCTGCGCTAGTGGATTCACATGTATCTATAGCAGTTGATTTTACTGGACTCAGCCAGCGTATTGCAGCTGATCGTCAGCAGCAGGACGCTGATGATGCCAATCGTGATTTCGATGAAGACTTGCTGGATATCTTCCTGGAAGAAGCAGATGAGTTGCTGGTAGGTATTGATGATGACCTGAATACCTGGTCCAAAGAACCTGAAAATACCAATTCATTGAACAATCTGATGCGTTATCTGCATACCCTGAAGGGTGGTGCAAACATGATTGCTGCCACTCATATTGGTTCGATTGCGCATGAGTTGGAAAGTATTTATGAACGCGTGATCCGTCAGCAGATTAGCGTAACCCCAGCATTGATCCAGATTATCCGGTTGGTACAGGATAACGTATCAGACCGTATCCAAAGCATTCGTGATGACAAGATTGACTATCCGGCACCTGAAGCCATTCATATTCTGCAAAATATCCAGGCACTTATTGCTGGCACAGCTACTGCAACTCCGGTGGTTGCTGTTGAAACGGTAGCAGAAGCAGCGGCTTCTGTAGAACAAGACGTTGTTGAAGATGCCATAGAATCTGCTGAGATCGTTGCGGAATCGCAAGAGCTTGAGCTGGTAGACAGCTTTGAAACCGAATCTGTTCCTGCATCAGATGAGCAAAATCAAGAAGATCAAGCGGATGAAACACCTGCTGAGTCAGCAAAATCTGCGCTTTCTGAAGAAGATGATCTGCAATCGATTGTTGAAGAAACCTTCCTGGAAGAATCGCAAGAGATTCTGGAAAATGCAGAAAAATTACTGAACCAATGGTTTGACCAGCGTAGTGACCGTAGCTTATTGCTCCAACTTCAGCGTGCTGCCCACAGTATCAAGGGTGGTGCCCGCATGATCAGCAATGAAAGCATCGGAAGCATTGCATATGGTCTGGAAAGCGCATTTGAACAGTTTGCAGTTCATCACTTTAACTCCAATGCCTATGACAGCCTGTTGCAAAAGACACTGAAATGGCTGGCACAAGCCATATTTGATCGTGACTACAGCGGCTTTGAGCAAATCAAAGTAGCCCTAGATGCGATTGAATTTGTGGATGTCACGGCTCAGCTACCTGAACGTCTGACCAAAACTGAAAGTCTGGAAGTTAGCACTGGCTTCGAGTTTGTACAGGGTGATGGTACTGAACCACCGAATATGCTGGGTGAGTGGGCTGAGAACAGTTCAAGCGATAGCAGTAACGAGATGATCCGTATCTCAGCCGAACTGGTTGAGAAAATGATTGACCTGTCAGGCGAAAATGCGATTAACCGTTCACGTATCGAGATGGATCTGGGTCAGCTCGGCAATACCCTGAACGAGATGGAACTGGCAATCAAACGTCTAGCTGATCAGTTGCGCCGTATGGAAGGCGAGTTGGAATCCCAGATTATTGCCAAACATGGCTCTGAAAACTCACGTTATGCTGACTTTGATCCCTTGGAGATGGATCAATATTCATCTTTAAACCAGTTGTCTAAATCTCTTGCCGAATCCGCATCGGACTTGGTTGACTTTAAGACGACACTGGCGGAAAAAATCCGTGATACCGAAGGTTTGTTATTGCAACAGTCTCGTATTCAGGCAGAAATTCAGGAAAGCCTGATGCGTACCCGTCTGGTACCGTTTGACCGTATGTTGCCACGTTTACAACGTATTGTGCGTCAGACTTCGACTACGCTAAACCGTCCGGCAGAGCTGATTGTTCAGAATACCGAAGGTGAACTCGACCGTACCATTCTGGAACGCTTGGTCAATCCATTTGAGCATATGCTGCGTAACGCGATTGACCATGGTCTGGAAGATACTGCAGAACGACTTGCGTTAAATAAGCCAGAAGTAGGTTCGATTGTCCTCAATATTAGCCGTCAGGGTACTGATGTCATTATCTCCTTCAGTGATGACGGTAAAGGGATTGATGCGGAGAATATTCGTGCTAAGGCTATCAGTCTGGACCTGATCAAAGCGGAACAGCAGATGGATCAGGAGGAACTGCTTCAATTTATCTTCCATCCAGGTTTTAGTACGGCTAAAGCAGTCACCCAGATTTCTGGTCGTGGTGTCGGTCTGGATGTGGTACAAAGTGAAATCAAAACGCTGGGCGGTCACGTTTCGGTAAGTTCTGAACTTGGCAAAGGCACGACCTTTACTATTCGTGTGCCGACCACTGTGGCAGTCAGTGATGCCTTGATGGTGAAAGCGGGTGACCAGCAATTTGCGGTTTCCTTGGCGCAGATTGACCGTATTGTACGTATTGCACCAGCAACACTGGAAACTTACTTCAACAGTAAAGATGACTATTTCAAGATTGATGGTGTGAACTACAAGTTGCGTTATCTGTCTGAGTTCGTTTCGAATCAGCCAATTCCACGTTTGAACAACGTCGCGCATTCATTGCCAGTACTCCTCATCAAGGGAAATGGTGGCCAAAGTATTGCATTGCTGGTGGATCAATTAGTCGGTTCGCGTGCACAAATCGTAGTAAAACCAATTGGACAGCAGTTTGCCAATGTCGGTGTGATTGCAGGTGCAACCATCCTTGGTGATGGTCAGGTCTGTCTGATTCTGGACGGTCAGAATATTGCCCGTCAGGTTCAGGCGACTCAGCGTATCAAACAGTTATCGGATCAGCAGGATCTGTCGCGTCGTGGTAATGCACGTCGTCTGGTGATGATTGTGGATGACTCGGTAACTGTACGTAAGGTGACATCGCGTCTGTTAGAGCGTCAGGGCTATGATATTGTCACTGCCAAAGATGGTGTCGATGCGATTGAACAGCTGGAAAATGTCCGTCCAGACCTGATGTTGCTGGATATCGAAATGCCACGCATGGATGGTTTCGAAGTGACTAACCTGGTTCGTCACCATGATATCCACCGCAACTTGCCGATCATCATGATCACATCACGTACCGGTGAGAAGCATCGTGAACGTGCCTTCAGTCTTGGCGTAACGCACTATATGGGTAAACCGTTCCAGGAAGCGGAGCTGCTTGCTAATGTTCAAGAATTAATTGCTGCTCAACAGGGGTAATGAATGAATAGTCAGACTAATGTGAACGCAGTGTCGGCTGACAAGATCAGCCAGCAGGAGCTACAGCATCTCATTACCGTGTCTACGGGATTTATTGATGCGTATATCATCGACTGTTACGGCAAGGATCCGATGTTGCTGCCGCAGAACATCGTTCTGTCAGCACTGGATAGTGCTACACAGGTAAAAACCGTAGAGTGGCATGATGCACAGCTCCCGGTGTATGCAGTGAATGATCCAGATCGTAAGAATGGGGTGGCATTAGTCATTGAAGGGGATGAGGCGAATCAGCGTTTTGCCCTGATGTGCAACGAAATGCCAAAGACCATCCGTTTACGCATTTCGGAAATTGTCGATGATGAACGCGAAGTGAAAGATCCGACAATTTTCCAGTATGTGCGTATGGGCGAGGCGATGTACCATATTCCGCAGATGGCATATATTCAGTCCTTGGTCGGCCATTAAACTATATAAATAAAAAGGAACTCTACGGAGTTCCTTTTTATTTTGGGTCTTTTTAGTTTGGTTTAGTTTGCTAACAGATTGATCAGGATTTTTTCGTAAATTTCAGCCAGTGGTTCCAGATCTGCAATATCAACATGCTCATTGATCTGGTGGATCGTCGCATTCAATACGCCTAATTCAAGGACTTGAGCACCTGTAGGGGCAATGAAACGGCCATCTGAAGTACCACCAGAAGTTGAAAGTTCGGTTTCAGTACCCGTGACATCACGAATCGCATCTTTAGCTGCATTCACCAGTTCACCGACTGGTGTCAGGAATGGCAGCCCAGATAAAGTCCATTGAATGTCATATTCCACACCATGACGATCTAGGATTTCTAAGGTACGTGCTTTTAATTCCTCAGCAGTCACTTCAGTTGAATAACGCCAGTTGCACAGCAAATTCATTGTGCCTGGAACAACGTTGGTTGCACCTGTACCTGCATTGATATTCGAAATCTGGAAAGAAGTTGCCGGGAAGTATTCATTGCCATTATCCCAAACGGTTTCACAGAGTTCAGCGATGGCTTTAGATGCGGTATGAATCGGATTCACTGCAAGATGCGGATAGGCCACATGCCCTTGTTTACCTTTGACCGTCAGATTGGCATTTAGTGAGCCACGACGGCCATTTTTAACAATATCACCAAGTTTGCTGGTACTAGAGGGTTCACCTACCAGACACCAGGTAATTTTCTCATTACGCGCTTCAAGAGCCTCAATAACTTTTACCGTACCATTGATTGATGGACCTTCTTCATCAGAGGTGATCAGGTAAGCAATTGAACCTTTATGATCTGGATATTTTTCTACAAAGCGCTCAGTAGCAACGACCATGGCTGCCAAGGCAGTTTTCATGTCCGCACTACCACGACCATAAAGCTTGCCATCACGAATTTCTGGCAGGAATGGATCGGAATTCCAGGCATCCAGGTTGCCGGTTGGTACTACGTCAGTATGACCTGCGAAGCAGAATACCGGGCCTTCAGTACCTTTACGTGCCCAGATATTGTCGACATCTTCAAAACGCATGTTTTCGATGTTGAAGCCTACCTTTTTCAGGCGTTCTGCCATGATGTTCTGGCAATCATGATCGACTGGAGTAACGGAGGGCTGACGTAACAGTTGCAGGCTTAAATCGAGAGTTGCGGAAGATGTCATATGAGATTCATTCATAAAGCAAGAATATTGTGTGCATTATGATAGGCGAAGAAATAGTAATTTGGGAATCTCAGGCATAAAAAAACCCTGACAATGACAGGGTTTTCTTACTGAAGCAGTCGAATTAATTGCGACGGATTTCTTCAGAAGTTTTTTCTGCTGTACCTGTTACTGCATCACCAGCTTTAGATACATCTTTACCGAAACCTTTAAAGGTGTTACAGCCTGTTAATACAAATGCCATCACTAAAGTCGTAGCTAAAATTTTTTTCATCATCATCTCCGTATTATCAATAATAAAATTATTATGATGTGGAACTTAGATTAGAAAATATACGAAAGAAAAAATATGTGGTTTTCATAGTGCTTGAGTAAATTAATGTAATATTTATCAAATTTTCCAGTAATCAGTTAGAGCAAGGTAGGGATCCGAAACATATAAAATTCTTCGCTCAGTGCCGATTTATATAAACCATTGGTCCACCACTGTGGATAGTCACTACTCATATGCAGGTTCGGATAGATCCATTCATGTCGTTGCAGGCGATAAAAGTATTTTTCCTGGTCTGGAATCTGATAACCCCAGCAACCCAAACGCCGTCCGGTATTTACCCAATTGGGAATAGGAGCGCTATGGTGAATCGGTAAATACAGTTGACCTTTCAATACACAGAAGCGCTGATCAATCGGGTAATCCAGCGCATCCTGAAACTGGAACTGCTTTTGGGTGAAATGCTTCAGCTTACGATTCAAGGTATCGCTTCGGTTTAATCCATACCAATGCGGCAAACTAAAATCTGCTTCAGCCAGATAGTATTTTAAAGCAATTTCCCAGTGTTCGATTTTTCCGGTGATTTTATTGAGCAACAGAAAATCGAGTTCACCCAAGGTTCTGGGTCCATCAATCTTTTGAATACTATGTCCAAGCAAGGTGTAAGGATGATAGTCATCATCCAGCAGCCAGAACCAGATCAGCATTTCAAAACGCAGCCCAAGACGGGTGCTTTTCAGTTGTGCAATAAAGTCCTGCAAAGCCTGTGGATTTTGATCCAGTTCTAAAAGTCGTGGATGATAATTTTCCAGATGCTGCTGCCACATCTGATCTGGATGCAAGTCAAAGGCGTGCTCCAATTTAAGCTCTGCAGGAACTTGAGACAGGATATTCGGACTGCCAATAGCGAATGCCAGCTGACGTACCAGTGGATGCTGATACTGTTGCCAAGGTTCAATAAAATCCTGAGTCAGGCAGGGTACAAGCATGAAGAGTCCTAGCTAAATATGCAGAAATACAACGGATAACCATCAAAAACACCTTATACTACCCCAATTCCGTGGTTAGGGTTGCTGTATGAAAGTGTTGTTTTGGCGAAGTCTGGTGGTCATTTTTGTGACATTGGGCTTTATAGGTGCAGTTTTGCCTGGCATGCCAACAACGGTTTTCTTGATTCTGGCTGCATGGGCTGCCTCTAAAGGCTGGCCGCAGATGGATGAATGGCTACTGAATCACCCTAAATACGGATCAACTTTACGCGACTGGCGTGCGAATCGGACTGTACCACGTAAAGCGAAATGGTTTGCCACTATCATGATGCTGGTGAGCGGGATTATCATGTTATTTACCAATGCACCGCTGGCTGTCAAAATCTTTACTGATCTGACCATGCTGATTGTGGCAATCTGGTTATGGTGCCGCCCGGAACCCAAGCCAATATCTGGAAAGCATATACCGTCTGAAAGGGAATAAATGTATGCAGCAATGGAATATAGAACAAGCCGATATTCAGATAGATCTGGCTGCACAAAAACTTTATTTACCTCGCTTTGCCAAGAGTTATTCAATTTCAACCGGTAAAAATGGCATCGGGGAAATGGAGAATAGTGGCAAAACTCCCCGAGGCTGGCACAAAGTTGCAGAAAAAATCGGTGCTGATGCGCCACTGAATAGCGTATTCATTGCCCGTCAGGCAACAGGAGAGGTTTATTCTGAAGCGCTGGCAGCAGAATTTCCCAATCGGGACTGGATTCTGACCCGGATTTTATGGCTGAGTGGATTGGAAGAAGGCTTTAACTGTGGTGAAGGTTGTGATACTTACCGCCGTTATATCTATATTCATGGCACGCCGGATACTGAACCGATGGGAATGCCGATGTCACATGGCTGTATCCGTATGCGCAATAGCGACCTGATCGAGCTGTTTAATCTGGTGGATGAACAGGCTTTGGTTTATATCTCAGAACAGCCTTTAGAAAAATAGCCTCTCTGACGTTCTTATGGCTCCGCTATCTTTAATCTCTAAAAGAGAGTGAGAGAGGATAGGGGAGGTAAAGGAATTTTATCTCACTATTCACATTTAAATTATCAGTGACTAGGCAGCTCTAGACTATTATGAAAAATATCATTTGTCTCTGAGATCAGCTGAATTTCCTCCTGAATCGAAAAATATTGCATAAATCCCCCTTATTCTTGATGAAAAATAATTTGAAAATACATTTTTACATGATCACAACGTGTCCTTAGATAAAGCTTTGTATACTATTTCGGCGAAATAGCCGCTTTTGGACCGTAGGGTGTATAAAAGGAACGATCCAGCAAGCAATGAATACCGCTACATCTGAGTTCGAGATTCAATAAATTTCGGTATGGACTTAAAAAATAAACAAAAAGTGTTGTTTTTTTTGGCGATCAACCTATTTTTTAATCACTCGAACCTAAAAAGTGGAAAACATTCGGAAAAGCGTTTGACACGCTGTGAAGATTCTCTATAATGCACCTCATCAAGCGATGAAGTCGATTTGAAAGGGCGCTTAGCTCAGTTGGTAGAGCGTCTGCCTTACAAGCAGAATGTCGGCGGTTCGATCCCGTCAGCGCCCACCAAGCTTCTTTCTAAGTTGAGATCTTTTAGTGCAGCGGTAGTTCAGTTGGTTAGAATACCGGCCTGTCACGCCGGGGGTCGCGGGTTCGAGTCCCGTCCGCTGCGCCACTTTAAGTTCTTGATGAATCGTTTGCCACAATAGCGACATTGTGTAAGTGCAGCGGTAGTTCAGTTGGTTAGAATACCGGCCTGTCACGCCGGGGGTCGCGGGTTCGAGTCCCGTCCGCTGCGCCATTTACATGATAGACCTTTTGAGGGCGCTTAGCTCAGTTGGTAGAGCGTCTGCCTTACAAGCAGAATGTCGGCGGTTCGATCCCGTCAGCGCCCACCAGATTTTTTGTGATGCAGCGGTAGTTCAGTTGGTTAGAATATCGGCCTGTCACGCCGAGGGTCGCGGGTTCGAGTCCCGTCCGCTGCGCCATCCTTAGAATCGAAACAGTTTGACCCTTTAAGGGCGCTTAGCTCAGTTGGTAGAGCGTCTGCCTTACAAGCAGAATGTCGGCGGTTCGATCCCGTCAGCGCCCACCATATCTTTTATAGATATACGACACGCAGCGGTAGTTCAGTTGGTTAGAATACCGGCCTGTCACGCCGGGGGTCGCGGGTTCGAGTCCCGTCCGCTGCGCCATTTTTCATTTCCTGATGTGAAAAATGTCATCAAGCAAGATTTTTTTCTTGCATCATAAAATAGCAATTCTATTTTATTCTTCAGGGCGCTTAGCTCAGTTGGTAGAGCGTCTGCCTTACAAGCAGAATGTCGGCGGTTCGATCCCGTCAGCGCCCACCATATTCTCTCTTGCTTAAAATCTCAATTTTCCATAGAATCCTAAGTCTATAATAATTTATAAGATTTCATGGCTATGAGAAATCCATATCAGCGCAAGGCCGCGGCTAAAACTCAAAATACTTCTTACGATCCTTTACAAGTTTATAAACAGTTCATCGAAACCATTGTGGCACAAGGCTGCATTTTTGCATTGTACCAAGATGGCTGGGCACTCTGTGCAACGCCAACAGGGCAAAAGGCTTTTGCAACCTGGCAAAGTAAAGGCTTGGCAAAACTGCTGATCAAAGATAACTGGGAAAAATACGAGATTCAGGAAATCAGCTTTAAAGACTTCATTGAAAAAGTGATTCCTTTCCTGCGTGAAGAACATACCGCTTTATCTCTAAATCTGACACCTGAAGGGCAAAATATCCTGGTTGCACCAGAAAAAATGCTGCTGGATATCAAGAATTATCTGTATCAGATTTATGTGCAGAAGCCGGAGATCTTTAAAAGCGGCAATATTCCATTGCCACGTCAAATCCGATTGCATTAATTTGCATCTTTAAACTAACTCTGTTTTTAATATTCATTCAGCAACCAGCCGCTAAGAAAAGCAAAATACTCGCGTAGCCACGAGTTATAGCGGATATATAGCGGCGTTTCTGCACTAATACTGATGACCTGTGTATAGCCCTGATGCCTGGCTATAGCGCGAGCACGAATGCTATGGAAGTCACTGGTTACAATAGTGATCGGATCATTCAGCGTAATCTGATGGCGGTTTAAAATCTTTTTAGAGTTGATCAGATTGAGTTCGGTGCTGGTACTTTGATCTTCCATTGCAATTGGATTACCAACAGCAGGATATGACTGTTTAAGGTAAGCCTGCATCACTTCAGCTTCAGTATATTTCTCCTGAAAACTCAAGCCACCCGTCATAATGATCAAGGCATCTGGATGGAATTGTGCATATTCAGCTGCAGTGTCCAGACGCTTTTGCAAGGTCGGTGAGGGTTTGTTCTTTTCTATGCCACTACCTAAAACCAGGATTGCTTTGGTTGGCTGTTGGGTATTATCACTATTGATATTGCTTTGAATATAGCCAAAGAAGATCAGGACACTGGCGACCCAAGTAAAAAATCCGATCCATAGCGATTTCCATATACTGGAGTGAAATCTGGAGTGCTGCTGCCATTGCTGGAAATAGGAAAAGAACAGGGCGTAAATAATCAGTAAAACGCCAATCACCAGGGGCAGCAAGATTCCGAGATGAATCTTGTCTTGTGAGAGTAGCCAGAGACTGTCTGCGCTCAGTAAAAGCCCTGCAATACTACTGATCACGCGTTTATAAACATCTGACATGAATGATCCTGTAATTTTTATATTTTATTTTAGGTATTTCAGTCAAATAGACAAGAAAAAACCGGGCAACGCGGCCCGGTTTTTTAGTCTCTCAACTGATTAATATACATCACGGCGGTAACGACCTTCCTGACGTAACTGATCAACAGTTGATTCACCTAGAATATCAATCAGTGCCTGATCGACATCACTGGCCATGCCATCAATGCTACCGCAAACATAAATCACAGCGCCATTGTTCACCCAGGCTTTCAGTTCGTCCGCCTGTTCACGTAGCTTGTGATGTACATAAACTTTTTCAGCCTGATCACGTGAGAAAGCCAGATCCAGACGTTTTAGTGTGCCTACAGTCAGCCAGGCTTCCAGGGTTTCCTGATAGAAGAAATCATGCTCACGCTGACGTTCACCGAAGATCAACCAGTTTTCAGTATAGTCCTGACGGTTACGGGTATGCAGTAAACTCATCAGACCAGCGATCCCGGTACCATTACCAATACAGATGATTGGACGGTTGTCATCCACCAGATGGAAGGAATCATTGCTGCGAATACGCAATGCAATTGGTGCATTAAGTGCAGCATGTTGTGTTAACCAGCCTGAACCTAGACCAAGTTCACCGGAGGCATCCTGTTGCTGACGAACCACCAGACGTAAAATCTGCTGGCTTGGAATACTGGCAATAGAATATTCGCGTGTAGGTAACACGGGTAATTGATTCAGTAATTCTTCTGAAGAAATAAATGGGAAAATTGGCTGGGTCAGATCACGATTCCAAAGGATGTCTTCTATACGTTGCTGCATGGAGGCAACCACAGTACCTGTAGGAATTTGGTGGGCTGCCAGGAATTGCGCAATACGTTCAACACTGTTCCCTGGTTGAATTTCTGCGATATCACCCGCTTGCCATTGGGCTTCATGCTCTGGTTTAAATTCCAGGTTAAAGGCTGGAGCTCCCAGACTGCCTGGATTTAACACCTCACGTTTCACAAGGGTCCAGTGGTCAAAGGTTTTATCAATATCCATGGCCTGAAGTTCTAACTGAGTTGCCTGTGCGAGTGCGGCATTCCATTGCTGGATATGTTCGTTACTGGCATTGTCGACTTCAATGGTGGCAAATAATTGTTGAGCACCATTATTTTTCAACCATTGATCAATGCGGTGACCAAAACTACAGAAGGTATCCGGATATTCTTTAGAACCCAGTGCCAGTACAGCATAGTGAAGATGACTCAGGTCAACCTGACTGGACAGAGTTTTCTTCTCAAATGACGAAGCCAGGTCGGGTGCTTCACCGGTACCATAGGTACTGGCAATAAAGAGCACCTGTTGAGCCTGTTGCAGATCTGCCAGTGTCAGCTGTTGTACGGCTTTTACTGTTGCTGGTTGATGTGCCTGTTGCAAGGCAGTTGCGGTACGCCATGCCAGCTGTTCAGAAACACCGGTTTGTGTGGCATATGCAATCAGCCAAGACTTGGCATTTGGATCAATATCGACGGCTGCAGCGCCTTGACGTGCGGCAAGGGTTAATTTCTTCTGTTTACGACGTTTCAGGTACAGCATCCAGCCGGTCACAAAGAAAAGTGGCATCAGCAGGGAAGCGATCATGGCCAGGAACTGGTAAATCGGACCGAAGAAGCTGCCCCGGTGAACCGGGAGCATACTGCTCATGATCTTTTCATTTAGCTTCTTGTCTTCATACATTTCTACCGATGTAAATGCTGCATCTTGATAGTTATAAGTCGCATTGTTACGCGCACGCTCATGCTGAACTTCAACATCGGTAAAGCTGAGTTTCAGCTCACCATCAGCTTTTTTAGGGATATTAAAAGTAACTGCTGAATATTTGTCATTGAATTCGTTCTGGAAACCTGTCCAGCTCTTGTTCAATGCGGTGAGTAGAAGGGTATCATCAACACCTTTCTCACCGCCTTCACCACGTGCTTCGCTAGCACCACGACCTTGTCCTCCACCACTACGGCTGCCTTGACCTTGCTGCATTTCAGGTTGTGGACGCTCTACACCCAGCACCTTGAACATACCGTTGCGCCACCAGTCATAAGACCAGTACAGCCCGGTACATGCCAGGATCAGATAAAAAATCACCACCCAGGTGCCAACAACTGCGTGCAGATCCCAAATAAAGTTACGACCTTTCAGTTGTGGCTTCACAGCTAACCACTGCTTTACCGAATGGCGTTTTGGCCAGCGTAGGTAAAGCCCCGACAGAACAAAGAAAATCAGCATCAGGGCACAGGCACCTGTGATCTGCTTGCCAACAGGACCCATGGTTAGATAACGGTGTAGCTGCTGTACGAACTGGAAGAACTCACGGCCTTTGATTTCAGGCAGTACTTCAGCCGTATATGGGTTGACCATCATGTTATAGCCGCGACGAGCACCTTCTTTGGCAATATTAACCGTACTGGAGCCTGTGGGACTGGCATCCAGGCTCACACTGTTGATCTGCATTTCAGGATTTTGCTGCTTAAAATGCTGATACAGTTCAGCCGGGCTGAGCTTAGGCCCGGATTGTGCCTGTACGGTATAACTGTCCGTATTGATCCATTTCAGAATCTGCTGTTCATAGGAATAAATTGCACCGGTAACGCCCATAATAGACAAAACCAGACCGGCAGTAATTCCAAGAAACCAGTGGATCTGGAAGAAGGTTTTTTTAAACATGGTTGTTGGATGAAAATAGCAATATTAGAAAATGATCTGATTATAAAGGAATATCACAATAGAGTGATGGATTTTGCGGATAATATTTATTCTCATTATCGTTTACAGTTATGAATACAAAAAAACCTCCGTACCAAGGTAGGAGGTTTTTTAATGAAAGTCTGTTTTAGATTTCTTTCGGTTCGCCTACTTCTTCACGTAAATGCTTACGAATTGTTTCGAACGAGAAATTCTTGCTATCCAGGCGTTTAGGCAGGATATAAGCACCTTGCTGACCTTTAACTTTAAAATTTACCAGCATGAATTCAGGTGTGTTATACCATTCATAGATGTCCTTCCAGCCAATCGCACCTACACCTTCTTGCAGGCCCATTTTCTGACGCATCACGATCCCGTGAGGTTGTACACCCAGACGAATACCTTTAATTTCCTGAACTGGGAATTCGTTCATCTTGCGTTTTACATACCATTCCAAGCCAAAAGTACGGATCAGGTAGTACAGCACGACACAAACAATTGCCACCCAGCAAAAAATTGTCGAATAGTTCTTGAGCATAATGATGCCCAGAATAGAAAGTGCCACAACTGCACCCATGATCAGCCAAGCTTTCATGCCAATTTTATTGGTACTGCGCCAGATCATGAGCTGAGCATGACGTTGTTCCTGTTCTGTCACTTCATAGTTCACAGGCTGTAGGGTATAGGCGTATAAATTTTTCGCGGTCATAGTGAAATTTACAAATTTAAAACTGCAAAAAGTTTAGCATTATTTGTACCAATTCAGTGAGTATATTGTTCCAAAATCAGTCAAATTATAATGAGGCTAATTCAGATGCCTGTTCATCACGCTCATGACTTAAACTTTGCTTTAACTGACTGAGTTGATTCAAGATACTGAACATTAAGGACAGTTGCTGCAAAATGATCAGGGATTTCTGGTCTTCATCCTGCTGGTGTGACAGACGTTGACGGATATTCTGGATCATATTCTGTGCACTGAGATCGGGCACTTCATCTGCCAGCAATGCACCACGAATGTCCTCAAGCGCTTGATCCAGCAGATTTAAAATTTCCTGATCTTCGATTTTTTCACGATGTGCACCCAGCGCGGCAATATAGCTGATCAGGGTATGATTCAGACACAGAAATTCAAAGGCCTGGCTCTTTTGCAAAGGGTCGAAATCGGGTTCAGTGGCCAGGGTCGAAATCAGGGAAGCAACTTCAGCATCGGTATTATGTGCAGCGCGACGCACGATTCGGTAACGCAGACCATTGTTACGCCCAGTTTTATACTGTTCAATCACTTCGCTGAGATAATCGACTTCAGCGCTTAAAGAACGTTTGATTGAGCGCGGCAGACGACGGAATTTCCAGTCCGGGAAGATAAAACTTACACCAAACCAGGCAATCGCACAGCCAATGAGGGTATCAATCATCCGTGGCAATGTTGCAGAAAAGCCCATACCATCCAGATTGAAGTTGATCAAAGCCAAAATGGTGATGAAGGCTGTGGCTTGCGCATACTGCTTACTGCGTAATTCAAAGAACAGCACGCCACTCAGGATCAGAAGCAGTAATTGACCTTCGATTGAAGGGACGAAATACAGAATGGCAAAGCCCAGGGTAATCCCAATCAGTGTGCCGACGATCCGCAAGCGTAAGCGGCGCTTGGTGGCGTTAAAGTTGGGCTGACTCACGAACAGGGCAGTCAGCAGAATCCAGTAACCATATTCGATCTGGGTCAGCTGTACAAAGATATAGGAAATCAGCAGTACAATTGACAAGCGCACTGCATGACGGAACAGCACGGATTCTGGAGTCAGATGCTGCTTGATTCGAATCCGGATATCTTCCCAGCCTTTTAAGTCGTCGTCTTTGAGCTGGTTTTCAATATTTTTTGCACGTTCGAACTTAATATTGCGTTCGGTTTCCAGGTTGCGTAACTGTGCATCGATCGACTTTAAGTTCTGATACAGTGAGAACAGTGCATTGATCCAGACTTCATCATACTGCTGTTCCTGACGTAACTTATCCAGCGAATAGCGCAAGTTTTTAAAGGCATGCTTAAAACGCGAATTATGCTGATAGGTTTTGCGCTGAATAATACTTTCACTGAGATCTTTACAGGCTTTGCCCTGAATCGACAAAATTCGCTGAAAGCGGAATAAAATATCGCTATGCTCAAAAATCTTTGCCAGTTTCTGATAATCAATATGCGCCGAGTCAGCCCGTTCATGAATGTCTTGGGCAATAAAATAATATTGCAGGCTGCGACGGGTATCTTTCTGACCCCGATCCCCCTTGAGGCGGGTCAGCAAAGCTGTTTTCATATCATTAAAAATCGCAATTAATTTGCCATTTTCAAGTGAAAGTTCAATCATGCTGTGCTGATAGCTAGTCGATGTCATATCGACATCAAACAGATTCGATTTGGCATAAAGAAAGTTACCGAGCGACGAATAGCACTTGGCCAGATTATCTTGGGCCAGACGGGCAGGGAACAGCAGGAAGCTGATTGTCGATAACAGGCCATACCACACGGCACCAATCACCAGTAGACCTGCCTGGGTGTACCAGTTATCAAACAGTTCCACCCCGAGCATGGAATAGACCGAGATCACCAGGCAGCCATAGGAAATCGTGGCATAACGCCGTCCCAGCGAGCCGAGCAGAATTAAGCCAATACAGGACACGATGAGTGCCAAGGCAAACAGGATCGGGTAAGGGAAGAGTAGATAAACGGCAGAAGCGGTAATAAAGAAGCCGATATAGGTATAGAGGAGATTCAGAATCCGGACCGAGAAGCGGTCATCAATATCGCTTAAACCTGCTGCCACCACGCCCAAAGTCAGTGGAATAGTCATCAACTGCTGGCCCATCAGATAAGGCACAAAGGCAGTTCCTGTAAAGGCAATGATCATCCGCAGATTATACATAAAGGTCGTATTGCCGGTGGTTTGCTTGAAACGAGTGAGCCAGGATTTCAAGGTTCGTCCTTCTATACCACTGTCTTTAGATAAAGACTTAATAAGTTTGTGAAAATTTAGCAATAAAAATAAGTAAATTTGCTTCACAAATCATACTATGCCCTGTGTAAACTTGTCTGCACAGCGCTCATTTAAATTCTAAATATCATTATGTCGACAACAACGACCAATAAAAACTATGCCATGTCCTGGATCGTATTACTGGCATCCCTCACTGCACTTGGCCCACTTTCTATTGATATGTATCTGTCGGCATTGCCGCAAATGGCTGATGATTTTGGCGTCAGTACCCAGCAGGTGGCGAACAGTCTGCCTGCCTATTTTCTGGGACTGGCTATTGGGCAGCTGGTCTATGGCCCGGTCAGTGACCGTATTGGACGTAAACCGCCATTGTACTTTGGTTTAGCCTTATACGTATTGGCAAGTCTGCTCTGTGTATTTGCCCAGAATGAATGGAGTCTGATTGCCGCACGGGTGCTGCAAGCCTTGGGTGGTTGTGTCGGTGTAGTGATTGCCCGTGCTGCGATCCGTGATCGTCTGGATATGCATTCAGCAGCTCAGGCTTTTGCCAGCATGATGATTGTCAGTACGATTGCTCCAATTCTAGCGCCGAGCATGGGTGCCTGGGTATTGCTGGTGTTTGAATGGAATATGATTTTTGTATTACTGATGCTGTTCGGCCTGGTGATTCTGGCTTGTGTACATTTCTTCTTTAAAGAAACCTTGGAGCCAGAGCGCCGTTTGCAACTAAATTTTACCCAGGTCATGAGTCTGTATCAGGCAATTTTTCAGGATGAAAGTTTCCGAAAGCCGATGTTCGCTGGCTGTTTTTCCAGTGCCGTCCTGTTTTGTTATATCACGTCATCTTCAGCGATTCTGATGGATCATTTTCATTTAAGCGAGCAGCAGTTTGCCTATGTCTTTGGTGGCAATGCGGTCGGGATTATGCTGTTTTCCACCCTGAATAAAAAGCTGGCGCATCGGTTTGGGATTTTAAGTCGTTTAAGAATTGGAACGACCTTACAACTGAGTGGTGTAATTGCTTTGTTGGTGCTGGGAATGATTGAAACTGAGTCTCTAATTCTGGTCATTATTGCCATGTTTATGGTGGTGGCCTCCATTGGTTTTACCGGGCCAAATGCCATGGCGATTGCGATGTCTGAGCAAGGTGCACGTGCCGGAACTGCCAGTGCCGTTATGGGCAGTATGCAATTTGCCTGTGGTCTGCTGGGTGGGATTCTGCTGAACTTTATGTGGTGGAATGCTTTATTCAATATGGCGTTGGTCATGGCGATCTTTGTTGGAATTGCGGCAGCGACCATTTACCGTCTGCAGCTGCCGTCACCTAAAGGGGATTAAGCTTCGGGACGGCATCGCTGCACAAGATCAGCTTAGCAGTTAAGGCTATTAGTCATTTAAAAAGACAGCAAAGTCCTCAACTGGTACACGTGGGGTAATGAAAGTATTTACAACATCATCCGTGTCGGCATAGCCGAGAGCCATGCCGCAAACCAGTTCTTCATCTTCAGGTGCGCCAACTACGTCTAGTACAATACGATGAAAATGGTTCCATGCCGCCTGTGGGCAAGTGTCTAGTCCGCGTGCTTTGGCTGCCAGCATGACATTCTGGATCATCATGGAAATATCCATTTTCGAACCAATGCCTAGTGATTTGTGTACAGTAAAAAATAACCCGACTGGGGCATCAAAGAGCTGAAAATTACGCAACTGCTGGCGTGCCATTTTCTCTTTCTCGCCTTTTTGAATATTCAGCAAGCCATACAGTCCCCAGCCATTTTCACGGCGACGGTCAATAAAAGGAGAGAGCCATTGTTCAGGATAATAGGAGAAAGTTTCTTGATATTGTTCAGCCAGTGCTGGATTTTGATAAATCTCCATTTGTGCCTGACATACCCGTTCGACCAGTTCATCGCGTTTTTGACCCGTGAGCACATAGATTTTCCAAGGCTGGGTATTGGTACCGGAAGGTGCGCGGCTGGCAACCGTTAAAATATCTTTCAAGGTATTTTGATCTACAGGCGTATTCAGAAAAGCACGAACTGAATGACGGGAAGTGATGGTTTGATCCACAGCATTGACGATTGTTTGATCCATATGAATTGTTATTTCCTTGATGGTAAGTTCTGACTATAAACTAAACAAATGATAGTAGCTGATGCGATAAAGTAAGTTCATCCATAAGCAAAGGCTAAACTAAAAATATTAGTTTTTAGGAATTGATCAATACTTCATATCTCTAAAACATGCAGCTGCACCTCTTATTCTTGGCTAAATCCAATATTAGCTATCTATAAATTAATTTTTTCTTAAATATTCTATGATTAAGATAAATAAAACTTTCATAAAAATGTTGTATAAGCAATATAGACTACAATAATCCTAATAAAATAGATCGAAGATTCAATGAATCTCCATTAAATATGCGGTATTTATAATGAATTGTTAAAACTTTAAAATAAGGAAAGATAGATCAAAAAATTATCTATTTATGAATTATTTTTATGAAAAGTCAAACTATTGTTAATAAAAAACAATAATACAGTGCATTAAGACACCGCATAATGTCCGACTTTTCATCTGAAGGTTCATTCTAAACATTCTGAACAGATCGTAAATATAAAAACTGTGCTTATCGCGGTATTTCTGTAGCGTATCTGTAGGTTTGGAATGAATTTAAAAATATTGTGCTTCGAGATCCTGCAGGATGATGAAGCTTTTATCTCATCTTTCGATGCAGCACAGACTGTTTAACAGCCTCAAGATTTCGCACATTGTATTTTTAAGATGGTCTTAGGGTTATATGCAATCTGCCAGATTGCATTAACGAATTTGAATCAGGTGCTGAATTGTTTTGTTTTTCTAAAAGAGATTACTGTCCGTGTTGACTGATATAGGGTAGGAAGGTGGACATCATCCACTAAACTTAGGTCAAAAGATTACTTTTAGAACAACAAAAATTCAGAATCATCTTGGGCAAATAATTATGGATTTTACTTTTAACGCATTTTATACCCTGATTGCCGCGGTGATTGTCTTATTACTCGGTCGTTTCCTGGTCAATAAAATCGATTTTTTAAAGCGCTATAACATTCCAGAACCTGTTGCAGGTGGTCTGGTTGCAGCGATTATCTCCCTGATCATCCATAGCTTGTGGGGCTACAGTATTACCACAAGTGCAGAATTGCAGACCAGTTTTATGCTGATCTTCTTCGCATCGATTGGTTTGAGTGCAAACTTTGCCAAGCTGCGTGAAGGTGGTATTGGTCTGGTGATCTTCCTGATCGCAGTTTCAGTGTTCATCATAGTACAGAACACTGTTGGTATGACGTTGGCTAGCCTGTTGGGTATTGATCCGCTGATTGGCCTGATTGCAGGTTCAATTACCTTGACTGGTGGTCATGGGACGGCGGGTGCCTGGGGTGAGATCTTCGAAGTTGAACATGGCATTCAGGGCGCGCTTGCATTGGGTATGGCCAGTGCGACTTTCGGTCTGATCATTGGCGGTATCATCGGTGGTCCTTTGGCGAAAATGCTGATTAACCGCTATGAATTAGCCACGCCTCGTACTGCGGCTCAGGTTGAAAAACGTGATAATACTCCGCTAGATGTGAATTCAACTGAATACATTCCATTTGAATATCCACACCGCGTACGCTTGATTACCGCAGATAATGCGATTACTACACTTGGTCTGTTTGCAGGCTGTCTGGCATTTGCAGAATTTATGACCGGTTTCAGTAAAGGTACTGCATTTGAACTGCCAACCTTCGTTTGGGCGCTGGCAGGTGGTGTGATCCTGCGTAACGTGCTTGAAGGTGTGTTTAAGGTTAAGGTCTTTGACCGCGCGATTGATGTATTTGGTAATGCTTCATTATCACTTTACCTGGCAATGGCATTGTTATCTCTGAAATTATGGCAACTGGCCGACCTTGCAGGTCCACTGATGGTGATCCTCGGTGCACAGACTATTACCATGGCACTGTACGCAGCATTCATAACCTTCCGTGTGATGGGCAAAAACTATGATGCGGCAGTCCTGGCTGCGGGTCATTGCGGTTTTGGTATGGGTGCAACACCGACGGCAGTTGCAAATATGCAGGCGATTACCAACATGTACGGTGCATCGCATAAAGCCTTCCTGATTGTACCGCTGTGTGGTGCCTTCTTCGTAGACTTGATTAATGCTACTGTGATTCAGGTCATCCTGAAATTCTTTGTATAAGAATAGATATGCGAAGTCATAACAATAACTCTAAGGTGGATAGAAAGGATTGAATATGAATGAACAGCTCAATGAAACCCTACTGGGTTGGGTCAATGCCCTAAATGGTCCACTTTGGGATTTTCTGGTCGTCTTTCTGGTAGCAGTCGGTATTCTGTATACCATCATGACTGGGGCCGTACAGATTCGTCTGTTCTGGCACAGTATGAAAGTCATGAAACGCAGCCGGAATGAAACCAAGGATGAGCATGGGATCACACCATTTCAGGCTTTTGTAACAGGTTTGGCTAGCCGTGTAGGTGTGGGTAACGTTGCTGGTGTTGCGATTGCCATTGCCATTGGTGGCCCAGGTGCCGTGTTCTGGATGTGGTTTACTGCTTTCCTGGGGATGAGTTCGGCATTTGTTGAATCTTCATTGGCGCAGCTGTTCAAGATTCGTGATACCCAGAACAAGCAGTTCCGTGGTGGACCAGCGTATTACATTACGCAAGGTTTGAAACAGAAATGGCTGGGTATCCTCTTTGCTATCGCGCTGATTTTGACGTACGGCTTTGTCTTTAATGCGGTGCAGGCCAATGCGATTATTGGGGCAACTTCACATGCCTGGGGCTGGGATCAGGCGAATCTGAACTTACCATTGGGTGGTTTTGAGCTTGAGGTTTCATGGTTAGGTCTATTTCTGGTCTTGATTACTGCGGTGATCATTTTCGGTGGCATCAAGCGGATTGCAAAAGTTGCTGAAAAATTTGTGCCATTTATGGCACTTCTCTATCTGATTGTGGCGCTTTATATCGCGGTGATCAATTACGATATGCTGCCCTCTATCTTCCAGCTGATCTTCACTAAAGCGTTTGAGTTTGAAGCTGCTGCAGGAGGTTTCTTCGGTGCCATGATTTCTATGGCGATGATGATGGGTATCAAGCGTGGCCTGTTTTCCAATGAAGCAGGTATGGGTTCTGCGCCGAATGCTGCGGCTACGTCGGATGTAAAACATCCGGTGAATCAGGGACTGGTACAAATGCTTGGGGTATTTGTGGATACCTTTGTGGTGTGTTCATGTACCGCGATCATTATTCTGGTGTCTGGACTGTATGAAAATGCCGGATTTGAAGGTGTGACCCTGACCCAGATGGCTTTAGAAAGCCAGATTGGTGCCTGGGGGGATGACTTCCTGGCATTGATTCTATTCCTGTTTGCATACTCCTCCATTATCGGGAACTATGCCTATGCAGAAGGGAATGTCCAGTTCATCAATAACAATCCACGTGTGATGATGATCTTCCGTATTCTGGTGCTGTTCATGGTGTATTTCGGTTCGATTGCCAGCGTACCGCTGATCTGGAACATGGCGGATCTGTTCATGGGTATCATGGCAAGTATTAACCTGATTGCAATTCTGTTATTGATGCCATTTATCCTGATGCTTCTGAAAGACTATACCGGTCAGTTGAAGCGTGGGGTGAAAGAGCCCGTGTTTAAACTGGATCAACATCCGAAGTTTAAAGACAAGGTCAAATCCGATATCTGGTAAAACCTTATTGAAAAAGCCCCCGAATCCTTCGGGGCTTTTTTATTGATTCAGTTTATAAAAAACTGAGATAGCTAAAATAGACTGTAAAGCCTGCAATCAGACTACACCAGAGTGGAAGTTTTGACCGTAGCAGATAAATCATCACAACTACAAATACAACATCTTCCCAGCGTTTCAGATAACTTTGTCCAAGTTGCAGGACCAGATAAAGTAAAAGGCCGACAACTGCCGCATTAATCCCTGCCACAGCATGACGGATCACGGCTTGCTGCATCAGCCAGGACCAGTAAGGTAAGCTTGCAAAAATCAGCAAGAATGATGGCAGGAAGATAGCAATAGTCGCCAGTAGGGCGTTGAGCCAGAGCTGATCCGTCCAGTCCAATAAAGCACCCAGATAAGTCGCAAAACTAAACAGGGGACCAGGCATCAATTGGGCAAAGGCATAACCCAAATCAAAAGCTTGCGCACTGACCAGCGAGGTACTAACAAAGTCCTGATAGAACAACGGTAAAATTACATGCCCTCCACCAAAGACCAGTGAACCTGTGCGATAAAAATCGGCAAAGAAACCGAGTTCAGACCAGTGTAAATACTGGATCAAAATGGGAATACTGATGAAGGGCAGCAAAAAGGCAATAAACCAGTAAACTGCATGTTTTTTATGAATATAGGGAGTTTCCAGAGTGGCATTTTCCACTTGAGTCGATTGTAACAGTACTTGACCTTGAAACTTGCTCATCACAATACTGATCAAGCCGGCCAGCAGAATCACCAGGATCTGGTTAAAACTGAGTGGAACCACAGTCAGAAAAAATGTGGCAGCGATCATCAGGCCATATTGCCACCAGGATTTGCAGAAGCTACGCAACATTTGCCAGAAGGCCCAGCTGACCACGGCAAATACAATAAGCTGGATCACATGAAAGCTATGTGAGTTTAAAATATGAAAGTAGCGTTGTCCGAGCAGAGCAACCAAAGTCATTAACAGTGCAGAGGGTAAAGTAAAACCTAGCCAGGCCATCAATGCCCCGCTATAACCTCGTTGCATATAGCCGATGCCAATGCCTACCTGGCTGCTACTGGGTCCTGGCAGTAGTTGGGCCAATGCCACAAGTTGCTGATATTGAGCATCATTCAGCCAGTTTAATTGACCGACCAGCTTACGGTGAAAAAATACCAGATGTGCAGCAGGGCCGCCGAATGCAATACATCCAAGCTTGAGGAAAGTCAGAAAAATCTGATAAAGGGTAGGTGACGGCATGGCAATATAGGTTTAAATAGCTATAAGTTATTCAAACTGTATGACAAATTTACGAAATTCAACAGTTAATTTAATATGTTGTTTATACACTATGCAGCTATTGAAATGAGGATAAGTGCTGTATGCGGAACAATGGGTTAAGCTTCACCCTGCTGGGACTGTTTGGTTTGGCCGGCTGTCAGAGTATGCCTGATCAGCGAGTGATGGCAGTGAATGCAGGTATTCAATCCAAGCAAATGCAGCACAGCACAGCACAGGCACGTCCGAATCAAATCGATTTTCTGAAGATTAAAACCACCGAGCAGCGTCCTGTGGTTGCGCTGGTTTTAGGGAGTGGTGGTGCCCGTGGTTATGCGCATATTGGCGCGATTGAAGTACTGGAACAGGCAGGCATTCAGCCTGACATGATTGTCGGAACCAGTGCTGGTAGTATCGTCGGTTCTATTTATGCCAGTGGCACACCTGCAATTGAACTGCGCAATATCGCGCTGAGTATGAAAGCCAATGATGTTCGGGATTTCAGAATCGATCTAAAAGGCTTCTTTGATGGTAAAAAGGTCGAAGACTATGTCAATTTGCAGGTAGATAATGTTCCTTTACAAGATCTGAAGATCCCGATGTTTGTGGTGGCAACAGACCTGAAAGAAGGCAAGAAAGTCGTATTTAATTATGGCAATACCGGTCAGGCTGTACGTGCATCGGTCGCGATTCCAAGTATGTTCATTCCCACGATGATTGAAGACAAGGAATATGTTGATGGTGGTCTGGTGAGTCCGGTACCGGTTGATGTTGCTCGTGAGCTAGGCGCGGATATTGTCATCGCCATCGATATTCTGGCGCAGCCGATTCATACCGAAACGACCAATGTCTGGGGCTTGTTTAATCAGAACATCAATATCATGCAGAAGCGGCTTGCCTTTGAAGAATTAAAGCATGCTGATGTCGTGATCCAGCCGGACCTGCGTGAGAAAGGGCATATTTTTGATGTGCGTGGCAGAACCATGACCATGGAAGCGGGTATTGAGGCGACACGGGCAAAATTGCTTGAAATTGAACAGGTATATCAGAAACATAATTATGCAAAGGGACATCAGATTCCACAGTTTCTAGCCCGTGAAAAATAATCTCTAAAGTATTCATTAAAAAAAACCTCATTTGTCATAAATGAGGTTTTTTTAATAAATATATTCAGAAAATAATAGGGTTCTTGCATAAATCATTTTTTAATCACTACAAAGGGAATCCCCTCTCCTTGTAGGAGACTTGCGGAGCATGCTCCTCAGGGAGAGGTTTTTTTAGAAGAAATCCCCTCATCCTAACCTTCTCCCAGAAGGAGAAGGAACTTTCAATATCCATTTAAACATGAATATAACGATCATTTTTTGATTTATGAAAGAGATCTAATAAAAATTACTTATAAGAAAATGTCGATCTATGGAAAATATTAAGTAAGTGTTATTAAGTATATATTAATAAAAAATAACCAGTTCTGAAAATATAAACTACTGAAATTTCTATAATTAATAGAATTAATAGATTGTAAAATTGTATATTTTTAAAATTTTATATGGTTATTTATATACTTAAGTTTATCAATTGTTTGAAAATTCAATGAGTCATGTCAGAATGCAGTTGATGAAAACAAACAAGATCTAGGGTGACATATGAATAATCTTGAAGTTGGGCAGCAGGTCAAACTGGCTCAGTTTGAACAATACATCTTTAAAGTGACTGCTACACATCAGGATGGCACCTATACTGTGGAAACCCAGCTTGATGGTCAGCAGGTATTGAGTTATCAAAATGTCGCTCAGGAAATGTTAAGACTGAGTGCCGATTAACAGACCATGAAGAATTTATCCATGTTGAGTGATGAAAACAGCATGGATAAATTTTCAATTTAATCTATATGCTGATTATTCATCATGAAAATAATTAATGATAAGTGATCTTCTGGAATGCAGATTTATCAGAATATAATTTGATCTTCCTCTATTATATTTATTTCTGTATGAAATCATTTTTCATATAAATAATAATGATGGATTTTTTGCCGAATAGAACATTTAATTAGCATTAAAAACGATATAATAATGTGTTTATATCATTGTCATTCAAAGAGTTCAAAGAAAGCGATGGCCCCATTAGATCAAATTGCAGCAGCTTCAGACGATCAGTCAGAATTAACAATGACCGTTCTCATGACGCCAGACATGGCGAATTTTTCAGGAAATGTCCATGGTGGTACCATTCTGAAATTGCTGGATCAGGTTGCTTATGCCTGTGCGAGCCGCTATTCAGGCAGTTATGTGGTGACGCTGTCCGTGGATAAAGTGAATTTTAAAGAACCAATTCACGTGGGTGAACTGGTGACTTTCCTGGCGAGTGTGAACCATGTAGGCCGTACTTCAATGGAAATCGGGATTCGTGTAGAAGCACAGAATATCCAGAAACGTACAGTGCGTCATACCAATAGCTGCTACTTCACTATGGTCGCGGTCGATGAAAATGGTAAACCACAGCATATTCCGCCACTGAATCTTGATAATGACTGGAAACGTTGCCGTTTTGAAGCAGCTGAACAGCGCAAGATTGCTCGACTGCAAGAAAATCATCATCCTTCTTGCAGTATTTATAAGAAAACAGCACACAGCTAATTGCTATAAAGTGAAAAAAAGACCTCCAAAAATGGAGGTCTTTTTTTTGCCTATGTTTTTCATACAGGCTGGTCATAACGATATAAATCATCTAATATGAAACGATACGTTTCGTTTCGATTTTAAAAGATTATATGATATTGGAAGAAAAAAGCTCACGTCGACAGGAATGTATTCTGCAAGCCGTGGCAGAAGCACTGACTGAACATGAATATCATCAGCTCACCATTGAGGATGTCGCTGCACGGGCAGGGGTGGGTAAATCCACTATTTACCGTTGGTGGAAGCATAAGTCTGAACTGGTTCTGGATACCTTCAGAGCACATACCGCGTCTATTTTTGATCTAGACTTTTCCAACTCTTTGGAAGATAACCTGGTACAGCAATTAATACGGCTATCTCAGGCACTGAATCATCCGGTTGGACGTGCCTTGCTGGTGGTGATGGCCAATCATCGTGAACTTGCAGGGGAGTTTTTCACCCAATATCTGCTACCGCGTCGAAAACAAATGCGAAGCTTGATCCAGCAAGCGATTGAGCGTGGAGAAATCCGTGCGGACTATAATTTTGAATTGATGCTGGACGGTCTGTACGGACCGATTCATTACCAGATTATCTTTTTTAACAAGATGCCGGATGAGAGTTATATCCGCGCACTCGTTGCACTGATACTCCAGCCTGCAAGACCTCAGGCCTGATTTTAGAATTTTCTGTATATAGTTGGTTTTTATGTCTAGCACGACAGCTCCCTTATGGAATCGCTCATTTATTCTATGTGTACTGAATAATTTATTTCTGTTTACCTATTATTTTGCCCTGATCGCGATTTTGCCAATCTACATCACCACAGATCTGGGTGGAACGGTGAAAGAAGCGGGCTTGGCGCTGACCTTATTTTTGGTGTCTTCTATTGCCATTCGCCCTTTTTCAGGTTTGATTATTGAGAAATTGGGTAAGAAACTGGCGATGCGTGGGGCAGGACTCTTATTTGCGCTGTTTGCCTTTAGTTATCTGCTGATTGATAGCATGAGCTCACTACTGATCGTGCGTTTTCTGCATGGCATCTGGTTCAGTATTTTGACTACGGTGACCGTACCGGTGGCCAATGACTTTATTCCGGATCAGCGTAAAGGGGAAGGTATGGGTTATTTCGTCATGTCGACCAATCTGGGCGTAGTATTTGGTCCGCTGATTGCCTTAACTACGATTCAGTTCACCAGCTTTCAGATGTTGTTTGGTATTCTCGCCGTCCTGATCAGTTTGGGTTTGATCTTCAGTTTAATCTTGAATATTAGAGAGCTGCCTCAGCCTAAAATAAAAACTACAGAAAAATCACGATTAAGCTTGCAGGATATCATCGAAACCAAAGTCCTGGCTGTGAGCTTTGTGGCATTACTTACTGCATTTGCTTATTCCAGCGTTACCAGCTTTATCACGGTCTTCGCAGAAACCAAGCAGCTGTTGGCCTATGTCAGCCTGTTCTTTATTGTTTTTGCCTTCTCCATGTTGTTGGTGCGTCCCTGGGTAGGTAAGTTCTATGACAGTAAAGGTCCAGACGCCGTAATCTATCCCTCATTGATCTTTTTTGCCTTAGGTCTGGTGCTGGTTACTTTAGTCCATAATCAATGGATGTTGTGGCTCTCAGCTGTATTCATTGGGATTGGTTATGGATCACTTTTTCCCTGCCTGCAAACTCTGGCGATTCAAGCGGTGGAGAAACAGCGTATGGGACATGCCATCTCCACTTTCTTTACCTTGTTTGATCTTGGATTAGCAGTTGGATCTGTAATGATGGGGATCTTTATAGCGCAGTGGGGCTATGAAACCACGTATATGCTGTGTGCAATGATCGTGATATTGACCCTGCTGGTCTATCGATACACCGTATCCAAGAAACGGACCAAAGCAGCGGTATAACAGGGATAAGAACATGGAACTTAGACATTTACGTTATTTTTGTATGGTCGCACGCGAGCTGAACTTTACCCGTGCAGCGGAAAAGTTAAATACAGTGCAGCCTTCTCTCAGCCAGCAGATCAAAGATCTGGAACATGAAGTTGGGGTCAAGCTACTAGAGCGTTCTAACCGTAAAGTCGAGCTGACCGAAGCAGGGGCGGTATTTCTCAAAGAAGCCTTACTGAGTCTGGCACATGCTGAACGGGCGATCCAGCTGGCTCGCCAGGTTGCAGAAGTTGAAAAAGAGCATCTGGATATTGGCTTTGTGCCCGTAGCGGAAATGAAGATTTTCCCTTACATCATGCCGAATATCCGCGCGCATTTTCCGAATTTAAAGGCCCAGTTTCATAGCCTCACCGATGCAGAACAATTTTCCTGGTTGCGTCAGGGCATGATTGATATCGCTTTTACCCGTTATCCAGATCCTTCAGCAGAATTTGAATCGATCAAGATTTTTGATGAACCATTAACCTTGATCGTGCCGCGCGACGCTGATGTAGTCGATATGCCAGCCTTAAGCATCAAGAATTTTGCAGGGCGTAATTTCGTGATCAGTGATGAACAGGCTTCACCTCAGCTGTTTAATATCATCCACGAATTCCTGAATAAAGCCGGTATTAAGGTCAATGTGGTACAGCATTCCACCAATATTTTGCTGAATGTGAATCTGGTCGGTATGGGAGTAGGCTGGAGTTTGGTGCCGGCTTATGTCATTCCTTTACTGGGTGAAAATATCGTGGTGAAAAAGACCATTGAACCGCTCCCGATGATTGGCTTGTATGCGACTTATCGCAAGGATCAGAAACATGAGGTGATTAACCTGATCCTGAAAGTGCTAAAAGAAAAATTCTGCCTGGATTTATTTTAATTTAAGAGAAGGAATATAGAGGGGAGACACATTGGCCTGGATGAAATGATTGGTAGCACATCCTTACAAGTCTTGCTCTAAAAGAGCGCTATAGTCAGGGAATAATATAAACAATAGGTTCACGATTATGATGACCTTATATAATAATCCGCAGTCTCGCGGCCTGACTTTGTTGCCCTTGCTGAAAGAGCTGGGGATTGAAAATCAGCTTGAGCAGGTTGAAATTCCTTATACTGAGATGCATCAGCCAGCTTATGAGCAGATTAATCCCATGGGCAAGGTTCCTTGTCTGGTTGATGACGATATTGTCATTTCAGAAATGGCAGCAATTTATGTCTATCTGGCAGATAAATATCGGGAGAAAGGTCTGGCACCTGCACTAGATGATCCTAAACGCGGGGCTTATCTGAAATGGATTTTCTTCTGCCATGGTCCTTTGACTGAATATATTGATATTAAAAACCTCAAGGTGCCTCAGACAGAGATTGAAAAGAATTGCAGAAGTCTGAGCTTTGGTCATGAAGCCTCTGTCTTTAGTTTCCTTAAGCAGGGGATACAGAAAGCCAAGCCGTATTTACTCGGTGAGCAATGTTCGGCAGCAGATTTATATGTGGCGTATTGTTTGATCTTTGCCATTTCCTCCAAAATATTACCGTCATTTGAAGAGTTCACGCCTTTTTTACAACAGATGGCGCGCCGTGATTCACTTAAAGATATTCCATGGTTTCAGCAATACCGTACTTAGCTGAAACCTTTACTGATTGTCATGCATAAATAAAAAACCACGCCGTAGCGTGGTTTTTTTTGAATCAGGTCAATTATTTAACATGCAGCTTGTTAAATAGTGCTTTGCTTGTGCTTTCAATAGATTGTGGAATCGCCAAGGCTGCAACGAAACGGTCTGGACGCAGGATGACGATAGAATCCTGGGTCTTGCCGAACCAGGTGCGGATATCAGTACCGATGTCACCAATGGTGATCACATCTTCATATTGCTTGCGCTGTTGGTTAGACAGCTGAACCGCAGGAATGACCTGAATAAATTTCACGCCAAGTTTTTTCCATTGCTGCATCGATTCCTTGCTTAAGCCCCATTTCGGATCTACACCCCAGGCAATGATGGCAAAGTCATTGCCAATCACTTCATCCAGTAACACCGTTTCACCAGATTCCAGTTGGACCTGTGGCTGAATGAACATTTTGCCGACTGGAGAATCTTTCTGGGCATTTGCCAATAGTGCACCATCATGATATTTCGGCATTGGCTTAAAACGCATTTCTAGCAGGTACTGCTTGATTGGCTTGATATAGTTCAATGCATAAGCAATACCATCACGCACAAAACCTTGCCATTTTTTCGGTGGTGCAAGAACGTGGCCTGCCATGACTGAAAGATCGATCATTGCTTTGGCATGATCCTTACGTTCTACCTGGTAAGAATCCAGCAATTCATGGCTCGCTTTACCTTGGATGACCAGTGCAACTTTCCAGGCCAGGTTAAAGGCATCCCGCATACCGCTGTTATAGCCTTGACCTTGCCATACTGGCATGATGTGCGCAGCATCGCCTGCAAGCAGAATACGGTCAGCACGGAATTTGTCCGCTATACGCGCATTATGGGTATAAACACGCTGACGGATAACTTCAATACCATCAGTATTTGGCAGGACTTTAGACAGCAGTTTGGCAATATTTTCTGGTTTGCTGAGTTCTTCCTGAGTTTCACCTGGCATGACCATGAATTCGAAACGACGGATACCGTGAGGTAGGGCAGCCGATACATACGGACGTACCGGGTCGCAGCACAGGTAAATATGCGGGGTTGCCAATGGGTCATTGTCGATATCAATCACGATCCACTGGTTTGGCGCAGTTTCACCCTCAAATGGAATGTTTAAAGTACGACGCACATAGGAGTTACCGCCATCACATGCAATGAGGTATTGTGCGCGTACAACTTCCGAGCCACCATCTTTGCTCTGAACATTCAACGTCACACCGTCAGCATCCTGGCTAAAATGAGTCAGGTGACGAGAGAACAGCACTTCAGTTTTCTTATATTTTTTTAAACCTTGTAGCAGGACATTGTCTACCTGTGGCTGAATAAATGCATTACGACGAGAGAAGCCAAATTCACGGGTCAGTGGCTGAATATCCGCAAAACAACGACCTTTTGGAGTCAGAAAACGCATCGCATGGTTGGGTGTGGTATGCGGAAGAACCTGATCTACCAGACCCAAAGATTGAATCGTACGCAATGATTCATCATCAATACCAATTGCACGAGGGTAGTCAATCAGGCTGTCAAGCTGTTCAACTACAGTGACCTGTACACCCTGTTTGCTCAGGTAGTTGGCAATCGTCAGACCTACCGGACCTGCACCCAAAATGGCTACTTCAGTTGTGTAATTTGCATTGCTCATCGCAAGGTTCCTTGAATCCGTCCAGAATTAAGTTGATTAAGGGCTAAACCCAAGGTCTAAACAAGCTATGCCATAGTCGGTGTTGCATAGTTATAATGCATGATTAAAAAAAGATATAAATTTTTATATATTTGAAAAATAATAACTTTATAAAATAATTCCCATAGTCAGGAATGATTTAATCATCATTATTTATTATAGTGAAATTCAGAAATAAAATAGAAAAATGGCTGAATGCAGAGATCTGCAATCAGCCATTTGAGGTTCCTGTAGAGTATGGATCATCAATCCACTGGAGAGTTACCCAACAGGAGTTATGAGTACCCGGATGAATGGGGACTCATTATTGATAAAAGCAGAACTGCATTATTGTGCAGTTGAAGCTTTTGGTGTTTTGGTTGCAGGTTCTGCAGCTGCTTCAGAAGCTGGTTGTTCTGCAGTCGCCGGAGCAGTTGCAGCTTGAGTTTCAGGAAGCTCCTGAGTACTCACGACAACTTTTTCTTCTTCAGTTGTGGTTTTGCTATCTGTAGTTTTAGTTGCTGCGAAGCTAGTTGCCGCTGCTGCGCTTAGTGTAGTTGCAAGTAGAATTTGAGCATAGTTCATGTTTGGCATCCTTATAGGTTTTATTCACAAGTAATTTATTGCGTTGACCATCACATCAAGGCAACAGGGGCTTATGCTAGGTGCTGAAAATTTGTGACGCAATTGATTTAACAGAAGCTATAGAACAACGTATACGCGCAATATACAAAACTCTGATTTATGTTTTATTTTGGTTAAATTGAGCGCTTGGACATCAATTAAAATGTATTAAAAAATTTCATAAATGATCAAATTTTAAGCTGGTGTAAGTCTTTACTTTCGTTAAAAAGTAGCAAAAACTGATAGAGCTGAAGTTTTGAAAAACTTACTCATCAAGCCGATAAATTAACTCCCTGAAAGCCAAATGGCATTGTTATAATGTATCAATTCTTTGATTTTCATTTCTATGTGAGCCCGCCTTGAAACTCCTTTCGCCTTCATCTGCAGTACCCGTGCATATTATTTCCGGTTTTTTAGGTGCAGGAAAAACCACATTGCTCAAGCATTTGCTCAGTCAAAAGCCGGAGAATGAAGTCTGGGCAGTATTGATGAACGAGTTCGGTCAGATTGGCGTGGATCAAGCGCTATTACCACAAGATGAAGGCTACGCAGTCAAAGAGCTATTGGGTGGCTGTTTATGCTGTAGCAGTCAGTTGCCGATGCAGATCGCCTTGTCGCGATTATTGTCCGAATCCAAGCCAGATCGACTGTTTATTGAGCCGACCGGGTTGGGACATCCAGCGCAACTGTTAGAGCAACTCACAGAACCGCACTGGCAGACCCATCTGAAGATGCAGGCCTTGATTACTGTCGTCGATGGTTCGCGTTTGCATGATCAGGCCTGGATGACCCAGAACCTGTATGCTGATCAGCTTAAAGCTGCACATATTGTCATTGTCTCGCATACAGATTCGATGACGACAGAAGATCAGGAGAGTTTGAAACAGCTACAGCAGGAATATCAGGCTTATGGCCAAACCTGGCTGCTTGGTGCAAATGGTCAGATCGATATTGAACAGCTCAAGCAGGACTACGTGGGTGCTGTTCGTCAGATTCAGCCTTTGTTAAAACAGCAGCGTTCTCTTCGAGCAGATGAGATTGCAGTGAAAGTTCAGCAGCTGCCTTACCATTATGTGGAATCTGCACAAGGTTATGCAGTGGCGGGCTGGAAGTTGCCAAAACGCTGGCAGTTTGATTTTTATGATCTGCTGGATTTGCTCTGTGAACAGCAGGACTGGCTACGCATCAAAGGGATTTTCAACACCAATCAGGGCTGGAAAAGTTTTAACTTTAATCCGGATCAGTTTAATTATCAGTCTGCAGAAGAAGGTATTGATAACCGGATCGAGATTATCTATCAGAGTGAACGCGATTGGCTGAATTTTGAAACTGTGCTGATGCAATGCCGTATTGATACTGAAGCAGGAGATTCTGCTGGCTAAATTTTCTGGCATTGCTGTAAATCTGTTCAGCAAAATCAATGCAAATCTTATATGCTAGGCGCCAAATTTGAGGATTGTGTTATGGCGCTTAAAGCAACGATTTACAAGGCTGACCTGAATATTGCCGATATGGATACCCATCGTTATGAAGACTATCAGTTGACGATGGCATTGCATCCTTCGGAAACCATTGAACGTCTGATGGTGCGTGTTTTGGCTTATGCACGTTTTGCTGGTGAAGCGCTTGAATTTACCAAAGACCTGTTTGAGACTGATGAGCCGGCCCTCTGGGAGAAAGATCTGACCGGTCAACTGATACAGTGGATCGAAGTTGGTTTACCTGATGAAGACAAGGTCAAAAAGGCAAGTGCACGTTGCAAAAAAGTTGCAGTAGTAGCGTATGGTACTTCTGTCGATGAATGGTACAAACGCAATTCCAAACTGAAAACCCTATCCAATGTAGAAGTCTGGAAGCTATCTCCGACCAGTACTGAAGCCGTACAACAACTGTGTGAACGTACTATGCAGCTGCAGCTAAACATCATGGACGGTGAATGGACGCTGATTGGCGATCAGGCACAGGCTGTGATTGAGTGGGAACAGTTACAATAAGAACTCACAAGGATGCAAGTCTCGACTTGTATCCTCATCCCAAAATTTCGTATACCTGGAGAGTCAAATAAGTTCCAGGGACGAAGCATGGATCATGAACTTTATGATTTGCTATTAGCAGTCGTGATTGGTGCAATTATTGGGGCAGAACGGGAATATCACAGTAAATCTGCCGGACTGCGGACTATGATCATGGTCAGTCTGAGTTCCTGTCTATTTACCATTATTTCCTTAAAAATCGGCGTAGCCAATCCAGACCGCCTGGCGGCCAATGTCTTAACCGGCCTGGGTTTTCTGGGAGCCGGAGTAATTTTAAAAGATGATAACCGGATTTCTGGTATTACCACTGCAACCACGATCTGGATGACAGCTGCACTGGGCATGGCAGTCGGTGCGGGCTATGAGCTGTTAAGTGTCTGGGCAACGGTGATCGTGCTGATGGTACTGGTACTATTGGTTTATGTACAACGTGCCATCGAACATCTGAATCAAGAACGCAACTATGAGATAGTCTGTCCTTTTGAGCAGCATGAGCCGGATCATTATGAAAAACTGTTTAAACAATACAAATTAAAAGTGATTCATTCCAGCCAGCAAAAAATCGACCAGCGAATAACAGGTCGCTGGATCCTGATGGGATCTGCTAAAAATCACCAGAAATTAACCCATTATTTATTACAGGATAACAAGATTCAGGAACTCAGCTTTTGACCCATTAAATCTAAAGCCTGAGGAATTTGGCTTAATCCTGTTTATACTACTGCTATTTGCAAGAAAGGATATTGGCGATGACCAAAGAACTAGAAATCATTGACCTGGTGGTTGGTGAAGGTAAAGAAGCAGTAAAAGGTGCCTTGATTACCACCCATTACACAGGCTGGCTGGAAGATGGAACCAAGTTTGATTCATCACTGGATCGTGGCAAGTATTTTGAAACGGTGATCGGTACTGGTCGTGTGATTAAAGGCTGGGACCAAGGCATCATCGGCATGAAAGTGGGCGGCAAGCGTAAACTGATCGTACCTGCTCACCTGGCTTATGGTGAACGTAAAATGGGCAATATTATCCCGGCGAATTCAAACCTGATTTTTGAAATCGAACTGTATGACGTTAAAACACGTGACTGATATTGTATGATTTTCTGAACAGTACCATATTTCACGAATTTAGAAGCAGGATAGCTCGTCGGTTATCCTGCTTTTTTATATGAAAAATTATTGGCAATATCCAACATTCCACGTACATTAGAACCGAGAACAATATCTACAGGATGACCTTCTTGCACAGGTTTAAGGGGATTATGCTGATATTGGCATCATGGTTGATGCTGATATGTTTGAGTGGGGCTACACAGATCGTGTGGGCCCAATATGATGCTGCCCCAGAATCTTATTTCCTTGCCCATCAGGATGAGGTCACCGAACTAAAATTTAATGAAGATAGTACTACCTCGCTGCAAGGCAAATGGCTGTTCTATCCACGTCAGTTCATTGAGCAGCCAGATCCTGAACTTGAATCACAAGTAGTTGAGCTTCCCGCTTCATTCAAGAGCTTCACCGGAACCAATGCCACCTATGGCACTTTTATTAGTCATTTTAAAATTCCACAAAAATTTATTGGACACCGTCTAGCGCTTCAGATTCCGAGTCAGTATGGTGCTTATAGCATATATCTGAATGGGGATATCTTGCTGCGGCTTGGTGAAATCAGTAAAACCCCGGCCGGACAGGTGACTGAAAAGGCGCCTAAGATCGCATCTTTTGTGCCGCAGAGTGAGTACTTCACCTTAAGTATTCAGGTTTCCAACTATACTCATTTGCATGGTGGACTGGAAAAGCCTCTGAAAATTGGCCCTTCTACGACCATTAACCGACAGTTTATGCTGCACATGCTGAGTATTGCTTTGGTCTGTGGCACCGTGCTGGGGGTAGGGCTATTTACCATTTTATTTTCCATGTTTCGCGGATCTGTGGAGCGCAATAGCCGCAGTATATTTATTTTTGGCTTATTTATTATTTTTTTGGCCCTGCATAATCTGTTTTCTCCGCCGCATCCATATGCCATTGTAAGTAAAATCAGTTGGCTATGGGGGGCGCGTCTAGAATATCTGTTCACTTTTCTGGCGATCTTATTCTTCCTGAGCTACATGCACCTGTTTAAGTCACGTTATATCCAACGTTCAGTTTATTACGTAGCTGCGGGATTACTGATTTTTAATATCGCAGTAACATTGTTCAGCACACCGGAAGTTTTTGAGCGTCTAGCTTTGTATAGTGCTATCTATGGTCTGGTGATACTGGGTAATTTCATTTATGGGTTTTATGTGACACTTTCTCAAGGAGATGAATATTCGTCCACTAACCTGTTTGCCATCATTTTTCTGTGCCTGACCTTTCTCAATGATTATCTGGTATTACTGAATGTGATTGAGAGCGTGCATCTGTCATTTATTTCGACCAGTCTGTATGCCTTGATCATTATGTTTCAGCAATCTCGTAATTATGCTCATCAAACCTACTATACCGAGCGACTGAATAATAAGTTAATGGCCTTGAACAGTTCGCTGGATCAGAAAGTTCGGGAAAGAACAGAACAGTTACATGAGCTGAATACCAAACTGCAATATCAGATTAAGGTCGATGCATTGACTGGCGCATATAACCGGCGTGCCTTAAATGAAGAAATCCAGCACCTGTTTAATGAAAGCATTCAACACCCTGAACAGACCTTATCCTTTGCAATGATCGATGTGGACTATTTTAAAAAATATAATGACTACTATGGTCACTTAAAAGGCGATGAAGTACTGCAACGGCTGGTTCAGGTGATTCAGCAGGTTCTGCCTGAACAGGGATATCTGGCGCGTTATGGAGGGGAAGAATTCGCAATTCTGTTACATGATATACCGATTGCTGAAGCCGAGGAAATTTTTGAAATCGTATTAATTGCAGTGCGTGCAGAACAGCTAGAACATGATAACCGCGAGGATGATAAAGATTATGTCACTGTGAGTATAGGGGTTGCCTATATGGATGCCCATCATCCTTATGCAGATATTCATGCACTGATGAAAACAGCAGACCAGCATCTGTATGCAGCCAAGCTGGCAGGTAGAGATCAAATCAAATGCAGTGCTGTTGCAGCCTGATCAGAACTGAGAATATGTGCTGGAAGATAACGCTTTGAACAGGTGTAATGCAGGTTCATCCTGCATCTGTAGAGAAGTATTCTGAAAACCAAGTTTAGTATAATAGGGTAACGCAGTTCGTGTGGTTTCAATTTCAAGGCGGTCAATTTTTTTAGGCGTCATAAAATCCAGCATGTAATAAAATAACTGCGTTCCATATCCCATGCGCTGCATACCGCTACTAACATAATGCATGCGGATTTCTCCCTGATCGCTCACCATCAGAAAACCGACCACTCTGTCATGTACGGTATAAACCCAGCAATCGTTATACAGCATTTCCACAATCAGGGTGGAATGGGTAAATGCTTCCAGCCAGGTTTGTATACGGGGTTCCTCACGTTTATGATCCATGACACAGGAGCGAATGCTGTCATGAACTACATGTACAATTTGAGGAATATCCTGAACCTTTCCTTCACGAATCATAAGGCAAATTTAACTAAACTAAATAATAACGAGTGTTTCATTTAGCAGCATCTACAGTATGAATGAAAGTCTGAGATTGTTATATTTTTTGGGAATTTTCCGGCAAAAAAATGCTTTATACAGCGTTTCTGTGGCGCATTTGTGTGGCTTGTTTAAATTGTTAGACAGCGTGTATTGCTTTTTATTTGTATTTTATACCGATACATCTTTGGTCAGGATAAAAAATATCTTATATGTAATTAAGAAAATCCTACTCTAGGAGAAATATAAAGTTTTTGAAATATCTTGAAATGACTAAAGTTGGGTATTTTTCAATCAATATGTTATGGTTTGTAAATGAACTGTAATTGAATAGATCTGTAAGTACAGATTGAAGATAAGAAAAATGAATAAGAGGCTGAGTCTATGTTCAAAGTATTGCTCATTATCTGTAGTTTGTTGGTGGTATATGTTGCCTGGATGATCGCTTTCAAAATCTATAAAGCCCGCTATCATGGTCAGCGCTTAAAGCCTGAAGCAGTGCCGTCTTCCCAAGATCAAACGCCTATTTCTTCCGCACAAAAACCGCATGAACTGACTATGACAGTGGATGCTTATGAGCTAGAACTCTTTGATGATATCGCTAAAATGTTATTCAAACAGCCGGCAATCATTACCGAGCGTGCTCAGGCTGAAAGTTTACAGCAGAAATGGTTGAATCGTATGCCGCTGCAGACCAATAGTGTGATTCGAAAAATGGACTTGGGAGAGTGGTCAATTTACTGGAATTTTTACGGTCAATCTATTGAGTATTATGTGGGACGTTATGGGGTTTTTTATACGCATGTGGACCGGCATGGGGAGGAACATCGATCTGAGCACCGTTTCGAGTCCGATCATGCACATTGTGCCTAATTAAGCCTTGAAATGCGGATGACTGTTCAAGTTTATGTAATTCATTTGCTCTATAACCTTCTTAAAATTTTAATATTCCTCATTCCTAGTTTTTCCTCTCCTGCTGAAGTCAGTGCATATGTTGCATAGAATTGAGGTCTTCAGCCGTATTCCACTGTCCAAATATCCCTATCTGTTATTTACGGGTAGTGAGCATGCTAAAATCTGCTTTTGTCAGGAGCACGACGATGTTGATTGACTTCCGGCAGGCCCAACTGGATCGTTTTGTAGAATTGGCACAGAAAATTCAGGCACAGCCGCAGCAGTATCTCCAGTTTGATTCGGTATCAGATTTTTATAAGGCCAGCTGGCTGGATGATTTTCCTAAAGGTACGATCTGGTATACCTCCGGACTGGATGATGGTGCTGATGAATTTGAAGCTGTCATTTGCTATGCCGAAGCCAGGTTGATCATCAGTAGCGGTGCAGTAATACAAACATGGTTAAAGATGGATAATTGACTTATGTGCCTCAATTTATCTCAACACTGAATAATGACATTGGATCAGAAAGTCAGTTTAATACTGTCGATGTACAGCAAATTTATCTGATCCTGAATTTGGCTTTATAATGAGTTTCTCCAATACCAGCCAAATCCACAATTTAAAAAATAAAAAGGAAAACCACATGGCACATCAATTTACTGTAAAGGCAAACATCAATGGTGTTTCTATTGATGAATTTAAGCGTCTGGTCAGTGATATCAGCATGCACGAAGCGGTCTGTCGTCGTATTCCGGCGCAGAATATGGAGATTTTGGTCTCTGAAAAACAGGGCGAGATTTATACCCTGAAACGTGCATATAACCTGGACGTGAATATTCCAGATATTGCAAAAAAACTGTTACGTGATGCTTTTCGTCTGCAACGTACCGACATCAGTAATCTGGAACATTTAACTTCTACAGTAGAGCTTGGCGCGAACCTGCCAATTGAAGCCACTTGCCAACGTGCAGTAAAAGGCGATGACCGCCAGATTGAGTTTCAACTGGACTGGACCGTAAAAGTAAAAGTACCATTAGTTGGTGGCATGCTAGAAAAACATGCGGAAGGTGAAATTCGTAAATTTAGCCAGATTGAAATTAGCATCATTGAAGATGAAATCCGTAAAAGTCTGACTGCTTAAATAACAAAAAGATTGTAAAAAAAGAGCCCATATTCAGGCTCTTTTTTATAACAAATTTTTATTGATCAGATTGCCGATTTTTCAAATTTACTTCTATACATTAGGGCTGTGAGCAGGGTCACCAGACATACAGTCCAGACATAGTACATTGCACCAATATTACTATACAGGCTGAGCCATTGCACCAGTGGCAAGGTAATCCCGCCGGCAATTGCATACGCCAGATTGTAAGAGAAAGAAATACCGGTAAAGCGAATCTGTGCCGGGAACATTTTCACCATGCTGTAAGATACCATCCCGACTGTACCAGAGCTTAGGCCCAACAGCATATACAGCATGAATACAGTTGATGGTGCGACATGGCCCAGGCTGTTATAAAAGATACCCGCCATAGCCGCAACTAGAAGAGAACCAAATAGAATGACACGGCCAGCACCAAAACGATCGGCCAGTACACCTGCTAGTACACAGCCCACCATCTGCATTACAATCGCAGCGCTTTGCATTTTAAAAGCATCGGCACGTTCAAAGCCAAAGGCACCGACCAGCAGGTTTGGCATCGCTAGAATCAGCACCACTACGCAGCCTGTCAAGAACCAGGTAAATAGCATTCCAATGGTGACAGCGGTTTTATGCTTTGCTAAAACCTGTTTTACCGGTAATTCTTTTGCCAGTTCTTTTTTCGCCTGCATGGCTTTAAATACTGGCGTTTCTTTCAGGTAACTCCGCAGGTACAACGCTACAAAACCAAAGATACCCCCGAGGATAAATGGAATACGCCATGCCCAGTCTTTAATTTCAGCTTCAGAAAACTGTAATGAAATGAAGAGTGACATCAAGGCACCCAGCAGAATCCCAAGAGACAGGCCTGCGGTAAGCACCCCGTTGGCAATCCCGATACGGCGTTCAGGAACATGTTCAGAGACAAAAGTCCAGGCAGCTGGAATTTCACCACCAATAGCAATTCCTTGTAACACACGCATTAACAGCAACATAATTGGCGCTGCATAACCAATGCTTTCAAAGGTCGGTATCACACCGATCATCAGGGTAGGTAGTGCCATTAACAGAATGGATAGGCTAAACAGACGTTTACGTCCAATCAGGTCGCCAAAGTGTGCCATCACTACACCGCCCAATGGACGGAAGAAATAACCCGCAGCAAAAATGCCGTAGGTATTCAACATGGCCCAGAAAGGACTGAGTGTGCTGGGGAAGAACAGCTCTGAAATGAGCTTTGCATAAAATACATAGATGACAAAATCATAAAATTCGAGCGCACCGCCCAGTGATGAAAGTCCAAGCGTACGTTTATCTGCTCGTGTCAGGCGCGGATGTGCATCCATGCTGGAATCCTTAATCCATTGATGGGTATTTGATTGATTTTAAAAGAAGCATTTTTTGTTGAATAATCAATCTTTCTTTTAACAAGATAAACTAAAAGTTATAAAAAAATCTATTTATAAAATGCTTTGGAATAATAAAAGCTGAAATTGAGCACACAAATGAACTATAAGAAATGACTTACTTTTCGTATTTTTTGATATTCTCTGCTGTTAAAGCGCTTAGTTTAAAGATTTTTCAGTGATATAAACTATAAAAATTCTGCTTTAGAACACATTAAAATTGGATTATAAAGAGTAGAGGCATTGTCTTAACTAAAGAGAGATTTGACATGACCGTGTTAACAGTTGCCAAGCAAGGTGAGGCGATTCTAGAACTCATTGCAACTGCTGTGGCAGACTCGGAATTTGGCAGTGAGTGGCTGTATCAGCTCAATAAAGCCATGATGGATACCATGCTTGACCGTCAGGGTGTAGGCATTGCTGCACCGCAAGTGTATATTTCCAAGCGAGTAATCATTGTCGCTTCACGTCCAAACCTGCGTTATCCCGATGCACCGTATATGGAAGCAGTGACGATGATCAATCCAGAAATTCTACATGCTTCTGAAGCACAAGTTCTGGGTGAAGAGGGCTGCTTAAGTGTGCCGGATCAAAGAGGCAAAGTTGCCCGGGCGCAAGATATCTGGGTACGTTATTACACGATGGAAGGTGCGCAGGTTGATGCCGAATTTAGCGGCTTTGCTGCACGGATTGTGCAGCATGAAATTGATCATCTGAATGGAATATTATTTACTGAAAGACGGTAAAGTTTTATGACTTAAGGCTTCTTTATGGCTGTGCCATAGGCAAAGACTTCGACCATTCCACCTTGCATGCCAAGCTCCGTAGTACTCAAGCGTAATCCCATAATCTGAGTGGCACCGATTTTCTCGGCTTCACGCTTCAGGCGAACAACGGCTTCCCGGCGTGCGCGTTCCACAATACTTTCATAACTGACCAGACGTCCACCCAAAATGTTCTGAATATTGGCAATCACATATTTAAAATAATCATGGGAAATAACCACATTTGAGCTAATTAATTCTCCTTCAAATTCTGAAGTGGCAAAACGATGAGTCTCCAGCACAATATGCGCAAATCGTGCTTCCTGTTCTGCCAGTTCTTTCAAATGTTTCTGTTCATAATAACGGCCAAAGCCAAAACCTACCGAAAACAGAAGGGCGAAAACGACAAACTGAAAAATCAGGTTATCCATAATTTAACCTGCTGAAGGGAAGGGATCAGGAAGCTTTGGAACATTCGGCTCCACTACCACGGCTGTGCCATATACAAACAGTTCAGATGCACCTTGGGCGATGTTAGACGTTGAGAAACGAATACCGACAATTGCATTCGCACCCATCTCACGAGCTTTTCCAATCATCCGGTTCATGGCTTCTTGACGCGATTCTTCCAGGAGTTCGGTATAGGCGGTCAGCTCACCACCGACAATATTTTTCAAACCTGCGAGCAAATCACGGCCAACGTGTTTACTACGTACCGTACTGCCATAGACCACATCGATTTGACGGCTAATAACATGTCCCGGGACGGATTCCAGATTACTAAGTAGCATAAGGGATAGAACACCTGATTCTGATCCTTTGAAGATAAGAAACTCCACGATAAAAAGCAATAAAAAAGCCCACCGAAGTGAGCTTTTTCAATAAGATCGAAAACCGAGATTTACTGCTGATCTGCTTGTTTACGTTCAGCGGTAGATGGCGGATATTGAATCGTATCTGAAGTATTGGTTTTTAAACCACCACCTAGAGATTTGTATAATTCTACCTGGTTATTCAGATTTGCCTGTTCCAGCAATAACAAGCCTTGTTCGGCTGCATACGAAGTACGTTGTGCATCCAAGACGGTTAAATAGCTGTCGATTCCGGCACGGAAGCGGGCATTTGACAGACGATACGTCGTATTCGTCGCATCAACCAGACGACGTTGTGCAGCTAAACGGTCACCAATGTTCTGACGAACTGCCAGGGCATCATTCACTTCACGGAAAGCAGACTGAATCGATTTTTCATAATCAGACAATGCAATTTGCTGGTCTGTTTCTGAAATTTTGATATTTGCTCTACGTGTACCCCAATCGAAGATTGGAATATCCAGGCTAGGACCAAGTGACCAAACGAAACTGCCTGATTTAAACAGATTGCTTAAGTCAGTTGATGCATAACCAGCAGAACCGGTCAGACTGATGGTAGGGAATAAACGGGCGCGTGCAGCACCTATATTGGCGCCTGCAGCAGACAGTTGATATTCCGCAGTACGGATATCTGGGCGGTTAACCAGAAGGTCGCTTGGAAGGCCTGAACCCAAAGCGGATGCTGTGGTAATACGGGTCACTCGATCAGCCGGCAGTAAATTTGCTGGTACAGATTGGCCAACCAGCAGATTTAACAGGTTTTGTGCCTGTGCCACCTGAGTCTTGTAGTTCGCCACATCATTACGTGCAGTTTCTACAGAAATTTGTGCCTGACGAACAGGAACTTCACTGTCGATACCCACATCGAAACGTTTTTTGTTGAGGTTAAAAGACTCAAGCTGGGTCTGTAAGGTCTGATTGGCAAGCTTCAAGTTGGCATTGGCAAATGAATAATTTAACCATGCTTGTGCGACCTGACTGATCAGCGAGATTTGTGTTGCATCACGTGCACTCGCAGTGGCCAGGTAAGTGTCTAAGGCATTGTCTTTCAAACTGCGTACACGACCCCAGAAATCCAGTTCGTAGGCAGTCACGCCTAGACCAACATTATAGGTTGTCGTTGCACCACGGCTTTGTGTACTCATGGTGTCCTGGCGCAATACGCTGCCACTGGCACCAATCGTTGGAAGCTGATTATTTTCAGTGATTTGGTACGCTTGCTGCGCACGCTGAATATTCAGCGCCGCAGTACGTAAATCGCGGTTATTGTTTAAAGCTAAATCAATAACTTGAACCAAGCGTTGATCAGCAAAAAAATCTTTATAACCTTGCTCAGCAACGGAAGTGCCTGAGGCAGAACCGATATAGCTTTGCGGAATGTCGGCTTGTGCCACGGGCTCTGGGCCACGCATGCTTTGACAAGCTGTCAAAGCAAGCGCAAGTGCAGAAACCGCAATGCCACGACCTGAAACAGACCATACTTTATGCATCACGAGGTTTGCTCCTGTTTATTTTGTTGTTTTGGTTTGTACTTGAATATCGTCCGGATCCAGACATAGAAGACTGGAATAAAGAAGATACCCAACAGTGTTGAACTGATTACACCACCGAGTACACCATAACCTACCGAGTGCTGGCTACCTGCACCTGCACCTGAAGACAGAGCTAGTGGAAGTACACCAAAACCAAAGGCTAGAGTTGTCATGATGATTGGACGCAAACGCATTTTTGCGGCATGCATGGTTGCTTCAAACAGTTCTTCGCCTTGTTCCTGAAGTTCTTTCGCGAACTCTACGATTAAGATCGCATTCTTCGCAGCCAAACCAATCACGGCAATAATCGCCACCTGGAAATAAATGTTATTCGACAGGTTCGGATTTTGCAGCAGCACCATTCCACCATAGGTCATGAGCAATGCACCGACAATACCCAATGGCACCACCAGAAGTACCGAGAATGGAATAGACCAGCTTTCATACAATGCAGCAAGACACAGGAACACGATCAGTAATGAAAGGGCATACAGGAACGGTGCTTGAGCACCAGATTCACGCTCTTCCAGAGACAAACCTGTCCATTCGAAGTCGAAACCTTGCAAGCCCATTTCTGGTAACTTCGCTACGATCTCTTCCATGGCCACCATTGCGTCGCCCGAGCTGATACCCGGAGCAGGTGTACCCTGGATGTTCATGGACGATACGCCGTTATAACGCTCAAGACGTGGTGAACCGTAGGTCCATTCGCCTGTGGCAAACGCCGAGAATGGCACCATTTCACCGCGATTATTACGCACATACCATTGGTCCAGATCTTTCGGCATCATCCGTGAGTCAGCTTCACCCTGAACATAGACTTTCTTGACACGGCCGCGATCAATGAAGTCATTGATATACGAACCGCCCCAAGCAATACCCATGGTGTTGTTAATTTCAGCAACACTGACGCCCAGTGCACCGGCTTGTGCATGATCGACGATGACACGGTACTGTGGAGTATCTTCCTGACCATTTGGACGCACACCAGCTAGACGCGAGTCTTGTGCTGCAAGACCCAGAATCGTATTACGTGCTGCCAGAAGTTGCTCATGACTTTGACCACTTGCAGCTTTGAGCTGTAAGTTAAAGCCAGCTGATACACCGAGCTCAGGCATCGCAGGAAGCTGCAATGGCATGATATAAGATGCATCTTTGACAATCATGTTCAGCGCCATACCACGTTGAATAATGGCACCGACTTGAGCTTCCGGACTGTGACGCTCTGACCAGTCTTTCAGTTTAATAAATGCCAGACCTGCGTTTTGACCGACACCCGTGAACGAGAAACCTGCCACACTAAATACGGACTCGACATGCTCTTTCTCATTTTCCAGGAAATAATTCGTCATGGTGTTAACCACGTTGTCAGTACGTTCCAAAGTTGCGTTTGGTGGTAACTGAACCAGCGTCATAACGACCCCCTGGTCTTCATCCGGTAAGAACGAAGAAGGCAGCTTCTGGAATAACAGCACAATAATACCCAGCACTATGGCATACACCACGCCTGAGAAAATCTTGCTGTGAGTCATACGGTTGACGCCGCCCTGATATTTCACAGAAACCTTGTCAAAACTGCGGTTAAACCAACGGAAGAAACGCGCAAAAATACCATTGCTTTCCGGCTTGTTCGGATCATGCTGTTTCAGCAGAGTCGCACACAGGGCAGGGGTAAAGGTTAATGCAACAATCAGTGACAAGATCATCGCTGTGACCAGCGTAATCGAGAACTGGCGATAGATGACCCCGGTAGTTCCACCGAAGAAAGCCATTGGAACGAATACTGCAGAAAGTACTGAAGTAATACCAATCAATGCACCAGAAATCTGTTTCATCGATTTTTCAGTTGCCGTCACCGGATCCAGATGCTCTTCCACCATGACCCGTTCGACATTCTCGACCACAACAATCGCATCATCAACCAGAAGGCCAATCGCCAGTACCATGGCAAACATGGTCAGGGTATTAATCGAGAAGCCAAAAACGTTAATCACTGCAAAGGTACCCAATACCACGACTGGAACTGCCATGGTTGGAATGATGGTGGCACGCCAGTTCTGCAAGAACAGGAACATGACCAGGAACACCAGAATAATCGCTTCGATCAGCGTTTTAACCACACTCTTGATCGACAGTTCAATAAATGGTGTTGTATCAAATGCCAGTTGGTCAACCATGCCTTGCGGATAGTTTGGACGTAACTGCTTTAAACGCTCTTCAACCGCTTGTGCTGTATCTAGGGCATTGGCACCAGTCGCAAGCTTAATTGCTACACCACCAGCCGGTTTGCCGTTAAACTTTGAATCAAACTGATAGTTATCTGCACCAAGTTCAACCCGCGCAACATCACCCAGACGGACTTGTGCACCCGAAGTGGTATTTTTCAGGAAGATATTGCTGAACTGTTCTGGAGTTTGCAGCAGGCTTTGTGCGGTGACAGTGGCATTCAGGACTTGTCCTCCAACAGCAGGTGCGCCACCGAGCTGACCCACAGCGACCTGAGCATTCTGGGTACGAATGGCAGTCGCAATATCACTTGGCGTAACTTGTAGGCTCGCCATTTTGGCTGGATCAAGCCAGATGCGCATGGCATAAGAACCACCAAAGACCTGAACTTCACCGACCCCAGCCACACGGCTTAAAGGTTCAGAAATGTTCGAATTCACATAGTCTTTGATGTCATCGGCGGTCAGGCTGCCATCAGGTGAATAGAAAGCCAATACCTGCAGGAAACTGGCCCCTGATTTGGTGACACGCACACCCTGACGCTGTACATCTTCGGGAAGAAGTGCAGTCGCAGATTGTAATTTGTTCTGAACCTGAACCTGTGCGATATCAGGATCGACACCCTGTTCAAAGTTCAAGGAAATAGACGAAGAACCATTACCCGCACTGTTAGATGAAATATAACGCAGACCATCCAGACCATTCATTTGCTGCTCGATGATCTGGGTTACAGTATTTTCGACCGTTTCAGCAGATGCACCTGGATAAGTCGCAGAAATCGTGACTGTAGGCGGTGCAATGGTTGGATACTGGGCAATTGGCATTTTGGTCAGGGTCAAAATACCTGCCAGCATGATGACCAGTGCAATCACCCAGGCAAAGATAGGACGATGAATAAAGAATTGAGCCATAAACCTTACTCCTTATGCTTTAGCAGCAGGTTTTTGTTCAGATTGTTCTTTTGCATCATCCGCTTTTTGCACTGCGCCAGGTTGTTGGGCAGCTGGTTGTGCAGCACCCTGTGGTGCAGCAGCTTGAGGCTGGTAAGGTTTAGCCACGACCTGTTGTTCCGGTTTTACTTTCGCAATACCATCTACAATCACTTTATCACCTGGGTTTAAACCTTCAGTCACAATCCAGTTTTGGCCTTGTGTACCCGCAGTAGTGACTGGGCGTGGAGTTACCTTATTATCAGCACCCACTAACATCGCCATAGCTTGACCAGTAGGTGTACGTGTTAATGCAGCCTGAGGAATCAGGTAAGCATTTGGTACTTCACCCTGAACGATTTGCGCAGTCGCAAACATACCTGGTAGTAACAGGTGATTTTTGTTCGGGAATACTGCACGCAGTGTCACTGTACCAGTTTCAGGATTCACGCTGGCATCAGAGAATGCTAAACGGCCTTCAACAGGGTAGATGCTGCCATCTTCCAGTTTTAATTTCACACGTGTGTTATTAGAGCTGTTTAGGTCACCTTTACTCAGTTGCTGACGCAGACGCAGCAATTCTGCACTTGACTGGTTAATGTCTACATAGATTGGATCCAGACGCTGAATGGTTACCAGCGGATCTGGCTGGTTTGCAGTTACTAGCGCGCCTGCAGTGATTGAAGAACGGTTAGTCTGACCAGAAATTGGCGCACGTACAGTTGAATAGCCTAAGTTGATTTCAGCATTACGCAAGGTTGCACGATTCGCATTCAAATCAGCTTCAGCCAGTTTGACCTGCGCTACGATGTCATCATATTCCTGCTTGGAAATCGCGTTAGTACCCACCAGTTGACGGTAACGGCCTTCTTTAACACGTAACACGCCCAGATTCGCTTCAGCACGTGCAATGGCTGCACGAGCGTTATCTACTGTAGCGCGGTTCGTACTAGAATCGATTTCATAGAGTGCCTGACCTTCACGGACATAGCTACCTTCGCTGAATAAGCGTTTTAGCACAACGCCAGTCGCCTGTGGGCGTACTTCTGAAATCTCAAATGCTGTTGTGCGACCTGAGAGTTCAACAGACTGCTCAATGCTTTGTGGCTGTGCAACGAGCACACCAACTTCAGTCGGTGGCATTTGCTGTTGAGCACCAGCTTGCTGGCCCTCTTTAGGATCTTTGCTACAGCCAACAAGCGCGATACTTGTTGCTAATGCGCAAGCAGTCAGGGCAGGCGCCCAAAGCTTTGCAGACATCATTGTTCCACCTCGATTAGATTTTTATCTAAATTTTTTATTCGTTAACGTATTGTATTTAATGAAAGTTAAACACAATGACGAGATCCAAATAAAACTTATACTCCGGTCGGCGATTACTTCTGGAGGAAATTGTACGCACCAAAGGTTTTTAAAATTCTTATGCCCATCACACCATCAGTTTATGAGGGAGATATTGCTGGCTGATGTAAATCACCGAGCGACATAGCTAGAATGGGTAATCTGTATTGTTCAATTTATGAAAATCCAGAAAGCCATACCAGGCAATGAATACTTAAATCACCATTTGAGGACAATTCCTCCAATAATTCCGATACATATAAAATTAAGTTTGTATACTTTTTATACCAAATGGGAGCAATACACCAGCATGCGGCTAAAAGTAATACAAATGGCATGCCATCCAGGCACTTTATGGCTACGGTCATTTAATCCAGACAGATCTTTGTGCAGCACGTTATTTATTCAGCAAGCAGCAATTTAAACTTGCCATAGACTGAACCAGGATGAGCAAACACACTGAAAATCAAATAAAAAAACCGACAAAAAGCAACAAGTAGGGCACGCCAGATATCCTTGTTCTTTCTAACCGACATGATACCGGTTAACCGTCTGTCCTGAAGTGTACTTGTCAGTACACTTTTTTTCAAGTGTGCGTAATTTATACAAAATCCATATTTTTATTAGGTGATTTTGTTGATAAATCAACGAGAATTGTCGCAGTTTCAACCTTTGCTGGTTGTATGATTTTCGTCAATATCAACATCTTGCTTGGGTGGCCAGAAGAAATCGCTCGGTCGAGTCAGGAAATGGGTCATGACCAGTTTCGCCAGAGGCTTCCATTGTTCGAAACGCACCCGACGTGCACGTAATGCCACAATAATGGTCAGGCTAAAGCTGACGAACAGGTTAGTCAGACCAATCAGTAACACACCCAGAAAAGACACTACAACCAAGCCAATATCAGGACCGTTAATATTGATTAGGCCTTGAATAAAGTTGGCCGAAGCAAAGGCAATATGACGAATATCTAACGGCAGCCCAAGGATATAACCAATTGTACCCATACTGCCGAGCATGATCCCGAAAATAAAGTTACCGCCTAAGGCACCTAAATTACGTTCCATATATTCGGCAAATTTATTTAAGCGTTCTTGTCCCATCAGGGCAGCCAGACGGGCATGGGCTTTCAGGCGTGGCCCGACCTTACGATATACAGCCATATTGTCAAAATAACCGGCTAGCAGGCCTGATAGAAACAGGCAAACCCCGGCAATTGCAGCGTGTGGAACCGCAAGTGAAGTAAACGGATTCAGATCATGTAAGGTCTTGGCTGCTTTGGCATGATTCATTAAAGGTTCATGCAGGGCTGCATCCCACATAAAGGTTAGCAAGGCAGCAACGGGAATAGCAATGGAGATATTCCCCAGAATTGCGACAAACTGGGTCCGGATAATATTTACGATTAACGCAGCCAATTCAGCAATCTGTGCTGTTTTGGAGCCTTTACGCTGCTGTACCGTAGAAGCCAGTGCAGCTGCGGTCATCGCGGGCTGTTTGGTGGCAACAGTAAAATGCAGCACATGGATGAGCATAAAACCCAGTGAGTAATTCATGCTGTAGCTAAAGGCTTGCATGAGCGGCGCCATGGTCACGCGTGCCATCAGGATTTTTAGGGTTGCCATAATGGCAATAATGGCTCCGGCACCCGCTGCCGCCTTATACATGGCCAGGAAGCCCTGCTTATCGCTACTTACATAATGCTCTCCAGTTTTGGAGGCATTCTCCGTCACCTGTAAAGCCAGTAATTCACTGTTGGTCGCCAGCAGGGAGCGGACACTGCGTTCACTATAAAGTGCTTCAGTAATATCCACCAGAAAATACCCCATAGACTGATAACGCAACTGGTCATCATCCATGATCATATTTAATAGAATTTCAATCCGTTCCAGACATTGTTCCAGCAGAGCCAGCATGTAGGTCAGGCTCACACTCACCCCAATGCGTTTGGTCGAGCGGCGAATCTTCGCGACGACATCATGACACTGCTCCAGCATCACCATCGCCTGAGAAGCATCTGGTGGCAGGATCGAATCAACCAGTTCTACCGTGTTAAAGCGCTTTTTATATTCCTGAATAAACTCATTGATCTCACGGTTCTGAATCAGAAAAGGTGATTCATATTCCATCAGTTCAGGCTGGGCGTTGATAAATTCAGGATGCAGGGCAATACCACTGACGCGGTATGACAGGATGGTCAGTGCCTTGATCAGTTCATCTTTAATCCGGATTTTTTCAGGCTGATTGGAATGCCCTTGATTCATCACGCTAAACAGTCGCAGCCAGTCTTCATCTGCCAGATAGTCGAGCCAGTAGCGGTCACTACGTTCATGAAAGACCCGGCGCATCAGTTCCTGCAGGCTTTTATCATCCGGAATCATGGGTAAAATGTGCGCGCCAATACGCTGGTTGAGCTGATTCCAGAAACCGTCTAGAGATAAAATGCCGGTATCAGAAAACAGGCTGGTCTGTTTATAGCGGTTAATCACACGCAGCACAAAGGTCTGCAAGGTAGAAACCGCATTGGGGGTGAGCAGTAAGGACTGTAAAAACGCCTGAAATTTTTCTTCGATTTCTTCAGTATTTTTGCTGTCTATTGGTCGTATACGATTAACGAGTTCAATTAACAGGTTTTCATCCAGCTTGGCTTGAGGCTGCTCAAGCTGTTGCTGCATGCTTTGGAAAATATCGAGAAACTTAATATGCATAGGCGAGGTAGATATCTATTGGATGCGATGAAGTGCAAGTTTGGCCAGGTTAATCAGCGCCTGACGGTATTCCGAATCCGGAAGTAGATCCAGTGCCGCGATCGCAGCTTCGGTTTCTTCAGTCGCACGCTGACGGCAGTAATCCAGAGCACCGGATGCGTTGACAATACGAATCACCTGTTCAAGGTGGTCAGTACCGCCTGTTGCAATGCTCTTACGCACAATCTCGAAGTCATCCCCAGAGGTATTTTTCAGTGCAGCAATCAATGGCAAGGTTGGTTTACCTTCCATCAGGTCATCCCCGATGTTCTTGCCCAGTGTTTCTGCATCTGAGGTGTAATCCAGAATATCGTCAATGATCTGGAAAGCATTCCCGAAGTGACCGGCAAAAGTTCGTAGCGGTGCACGGAACTCTTCTTTGCCAGTCAGGATGGCAGCACCTTCAGTCGCCAGCTCGAACAGGCGAGATGTCTTGCCATGAATAATATTTAAATACGTTTCTTCAGTCGTTTCAGGCTGATGTTGAGATTGCAACTGCAACACTTCACCCTCGGCAATTTCACAGGTACCGGTTGAGAAGTCCTTGAGTAATACCATATTGTTGAGATCAACCAGCAGGTCAAAGGCACGTGAGATCAGGAAGTCACCAACCAGTACGGCAGTCTGGTTATTCCAGGTTGCATTGGCAGTTGGACGGCCACGGCGCAGGCCAGACTCATCTACGACGTCATCATGTACTAACGTGGCGGTATGCAGCATTTCAATAATCGCTGCAAGTTTACGAGACTGCTCCAGATCATCTGCGCCACAGGCTTTAGCGGCAAGTAAGCACATAATCGGGCGCATACGCTTGCCACCGGCTTCAACCACATGCTTGCTGACTGCCATGACTAAGGCAACTTTTGAAGTAATCCCTTCATTAATGAATGTGTCCATCGCAGCAAAGTCGTGTGCCACAGGAGCGAGAATATCTTGCTTAAAGTCGATGGTCATGTGAAAGGAAACCTCTAGTTTGGTAAATCTCAAGTTGGTAGTTTAACAATTTATAACATCCATGAAACATAAGAAACGTACAAACTCCACTAAAAATCAGCTTTTTATGATGAATATACTCCATCCAGCCGATTTCAGGTGGCTGACTGTACTTGATCGATTTACCTCTACGGATCATGTATTCCGAAATTTGTGGCTCAGTATACTACTTAAAAATAGCCGTCCGGCTCTGTTGATTTTTGTAGCAAAAAATTGCATGAGTGTCTGATTTTACTAAAATTAGCATAATCTCAAAGAGATGGATAAATGTCTTCATCAATATTTCTATAAAATGGCTTGTTGTTTATTCGAATATCCCTTAAAATCTTTGCCCTTGTATAACCCCCAGTGGCGTACGTTTTAAGACCGGTATATCCCTTTATCGGCACGACGACACGGGCATATTTGGAGTACATTATGTACGCAGTAATCCAAAGCGGTGGTAAACAGCACCGTGTAGTTGAGGGCGAAACCCTTAAAGTTGAATTATTGAAAGCTGAAACTGGCGCAACTGTTACTTTTGATGACGTGTTGATGCTTGTAAACGGTGAAAGCATTCAAATCGGTGCTCCAGTGGTAGCTGGCGCTAAAGTAACTGCAGAAGTAGTTAGCCATGGTCGTCACGACAAAATCCGCATCATCAAAATGCGTCGTCGTAAGCACTACCGTAAACAACAAGGTCACCGTCAATGGTTCACCGAGTTGAAAATTACTAGCATTTCAGGCTAATTACTAGGAGTAATGAGACATGGCAACTAAAAAAGCCGGTGGTTCGACTAAGAACGGTCGTGATTCGAATCCTAAGATGTTAGGTGTTAAAGTTTACGGTGGTCAAACTGTAACTGCAGGTAACATCATCGTTCGTCAACGTGGTACTGAATTCCACGCTGGTGTTAACGTAGGTATGGGCCGTGACCATACTTTATTTGCTACTGCTGATGGCGTAGTAAAATTCGAAGTGAAAGGCCAATTCGGTCGTCGCTACGTATCTGTTGAAGCATAATCTGCTGAAATAGAAAAAAACCCACAGATTCTGTGGGTTTTTTTATGCTTGAAGATTGATGAGTCAGTTTGAAAATATGGCTGGAGAATAAGCAACCATCTTCATCATGATGAACAAAAGCAGGGATTTTGCATTAATAACAATACAAAACTTCTTATTTTCTATCATCTTAGTTTTTGAAATTCGTTTAAGATGAGTCATTAGATAAATAGCGATATGCAAATACAAAAAGGTGAGAATATGAATATGCTTCGTAAAACCGTCTGTGCGATTACCTTAGGTGCCGCAACAATTGCCCCGGTGATGAGTACAACTGTGTTTGCCGCACCTGCGGCAGCGACGGAGCAGCAAGCCACTGCGAATCTGGTTAAACAGCTGAGTAATATCCGTAGCTTAACGGCAAACTTTGAGCAAAGTACCAAGATTACCAATCCTAAAGCGACTCAGAAAAAAGGTTTGAGCGCCCAGCACATGAACCAGACCTTTCGTGGTGTGATGAAAGTGCAGCGTCCGGGTAAATTCTATTGGGAAACCACGGCACCTTCAAAACAGACAATTGCCACAACTGGCAAAACCGTCTGGATTTATGACCCAGACTTGCAGCAAGCGGTCCGTCAGAACCTGGATGAACAGGTCTCCAATACACCAGCATTATTGCTCTCTGGCAATACCAACCAGATCATGCAGTCTTATCGTGTGACTCAGCCAAATAAAGGCAAGACTTATTATAAGCTGTATCCAAAAGCTAGTGATGGCGTGTTTGAAAGCCTGACCATCAGCTTTGGCGCGAATAAGGCACCAAGTCTGATGATTCTGGAAGATTCCTTGGGTCAAACCACTTATATCAACTTTAGCAATGTGAAAGTGAATGCCAGTATTCCGGCATCGACCTTTAATTTCACACCGCCTAAAGGAACAGACATTATTGATCAATAAGTATCAATATCAGCTCAATAAAAAAGCAACCTCCGGGTTGCTTTTTTATTGCCAATGATCGAGATGGATGTGGAGACATTACAAGGTTCGCATATATCTGGAGATTCGGGCGTTTTAAAATAAACAAAAGTTAAGTCAATGAAATCGCAAAATTTCAGGTGCTTAGGATGAAAATAACTTCATTTAAAACAGGCTGGATCGTCTGTATTTTATGTCTGAATGTCGGGCTGTTTGCCTGCCAGCCTCAAACGTCTTCAGTCAATGCATCAGCGCAAACAGAAGAAGCAGGGCAAATACAGTCTAAAACTATTCCGGTTAAAGGTTCTAATGAGATTGTGTGCGAAGCGGAAGCGTGTGTGCGTTTTGATCTGCAAACCGTGGATACCAATATAAGCTGGATTGATCAGTATTTTATCGAGCGTATCCAGCGTACCGAGCCAGTTGTCTTTAACAAAGTAACCAGTCATAAAGCAAAGGATCAGCCGAAATTTTTTGAGCAGCGTTCCATTCAGGTCAGCTATTTGAATCAGTATGGTCATCTGGCGACTTTTATATTTAAAACTGTTCATCAGCCTGAACGCGCAGCACAGCCACAATCTCATATTGAATATGTCAATCTGGACCTCAAGCAAAAGAAACGTTTGGCTCTTTATCAAATTATGCGGGGCAATACTGAAGAAAAGCTAATACAGGCTTTATATCGAGAAAACCAAGACTGGCTGGATCGTGCACAAGTCACATCAAAGCAATTGGGGTTAAGTGACAATTATTATTTTGACAGTCAAGGCTTGGTGCTGGTCTATCCAGCAGGTGAGTTGAGCAAGTCGACAAGTGCCATGGCGGAATTAAAAGTGCCTTATACGGCATTAAGCGAGATCATCCGACCTGAATATTTATCAGTATTGCCAAAAACAACCCCTTAAATATTGTGCTAATAAGGCGCAGCCATCCACCAGGTCACTGTATTTTTTGCCGTTAAGAGCTTACACTATAGCCAGTTTTTTTCTTATCTAAAGATTGGCTATGATCGACCCGAAATTACTCAGAAATAATATTGAGGCTGTAAATTTAGCCTTGGCAAAACGTGGTGTTCAACTGAATGTCGAAGAGTGGGCCTCCCTTGAAGCTCGCCGTAAAGAAATTCAGTCCAAAACTGAATCGCTACAAGCTGAGCGTAATGCGGGTGCGAAACAAGTTGGCCAAATCAAAAAAGCTGGTGGTGATGCCTCTGAAATCATGGCACGCATGTCAGCGATTGGCGATGAAATTAAAGCAGCAGAAGCAGCACTGGCTGAACTGCAAGCTGAACTTGAAGAAAAATCCCTGTCTATTCCTAACTTGCCAGATGAATCTGTTCCTGAAGGTAAGGATGAATCTGACAACGTGGAAATCCTGAAATGGGGTACACCACGTGAATTTGATTTTGAAATCAAAGACCATACTGACCTGGGTGAAATGATGGGCGGTCTGGAATTTGAAACTGCGACCAAATTGACTGGTTCACGTTTCAGCGTTCTTAAAGGTCCTTTAGCACGTCTGCAACGTGCCATCACTCAGTTTATGCTGGACACGCATACCACTAAGAATGGTTATACCGAAGCCTATGTGCCGTATCTGGTGAATGCTGATTCTCTACGTGGTACGGGTCAGTTACCAAAATTCGAAGAAGACTTGTTCAAGCTGCAAGGCGAAAAAGAATTCTATTTGATTCCAACGGCTGAAGTGCCAGTAACGAACTTCGTGCGTGATGAAATCATTGATGCCGACCGTCTGCCGCTAAAATATGCTGCACATACGCCATGTTTCCGTAGTGAAGCGGGTTCTTATGGCCGTGATACCCGTGGTCTGATCCGTCAGCATCAGTTTGATAAAGTTGAAATGGTTCAGATCGTAAAACCTGAAGATTCTATGCGGGCGCTGGAAGACTTAACTGGTCATGCAGAAGGTATCTTACAAGCTTTAGGCCTGCCATACCGTAAGATTATTTTGTGTGGCGGTGACATGGGCTTTGGTTCAACCAAAACTTATGATCTTGAAGTTTGGGTGCCAAGCCAAAACACTTATCGTGAAATCTCTTCATGTTCAAACATGGGTGATTTCCAGGCACGCCGTATGAAAGCGCGCTACCGTGCTGACCAGAAGAAAACTGAATTCGTGCATACCTTGAATGGTTCAGGTCTGGCAGTGGGTCGTACTTTGCTTGCAGTCATGGAAAATTACCAACGTGCTGATGGTTCAATTGAGATCCCTGAAGTATTGCGTCCGTACATGGGGGGTGCAACTTACATCGACTAAATATCGGTGTGTGCACCAAAATGTGCATGAAAATTGCTTAGACAGTCAGATCTAAATATTTGAGGCTTTTCGTGGATATTTTCCCAATCTCGTTAAAGTTGCAGCAGCAACCCTGTCTGATTGTCGGTGGTGGACATATTGCGTACCGAAAAGCGGTATTGCTACAGAAAGCAGGTGCAGTTATCTCGGTAATTGCACCTGAAATTGAGGCGGGTTTGCTTGAGATTGTTCTAGCAACTGCTGGTCAATATGTTCAGGCACCTTTCAATTCTGAAATTCCATTACGTTCTTACCGTCTGGTGATTGCAGCGACTGATGAAGCTGAAGTCAACCGTCAGGTCTTTGATGCCTGTGAAGCTGAAAATGTGTTGGTAAATAGTGTAGATGATCCACCGCATTGCCGCTTTATGGTGCCGGCGATTATTGACCGTTCACCGCTGGTTGTTTCTGTAGCCAGTAACGGTACCTCACCGGTACTGTCCCGTCAGATTCGTACCCAGCTAGAAACCACTATTCCGCATGGTATGGGCAAACTGGCTAAATTTTCTGGTAAATGGCGTAGTGCTGTTAAAGCCAAAATTGCTAATCCGGATGAACGCCGTATTTTCTGGGAAGACTTATATGCCAGCCCGCTGAAAGAACAGGTGTTTAACGACAATATCGCAGAAGCAGATCGCCTGATCGAGCAAGCTTTAAATGAATGGCAAAAGCCGAAAGGTGAGGTTTATCTCGTTGGCGCAGGTCCGGGTGATCCAGAGCTATTAACAATAAAAGCCTTACGCCTGATGCAACAGGCAGATGTGGTGATTTATGACCGTCTGGTCTCTGCACCAATCATGGAACTTTGTCGTCGTGATGCGGAGAAGATCTACGTCGGTAAGGCGCGATCTAACCATGCTGTACCACAAGAAGGGATCAATGCTTTGCTGGTGAAATACGCGAGTGAAGGTAAGCGGGTCTGTCGTCTGAAAGGTGGTGATCCGTTTATTTTCGGGCGTGGTGGTGAAGAGATTGAAGAACTGTTCGCTGCGGGTGTGGCTTTCCAGGTTGTTCCCGGTATTACCGCAGCTTCTGGCTGTTCAGCCTATGCCGGTATTCCACTGACGCATCGTGATTATGCGCAAAGTGTGCGTTTCCTGACAGGTCATTTAAAAGAAGGCTCACCTGAGCTGCCTTGGAGTGAACTGGTCTATGAAAACCAGACTTTAGTGCTGTATATGGGCTTAGTTGGACTGGAAAAGATCTGTGCGCAACTGATTGCTCACGGTCAACGTCCAGATATGCCGGTGGCTTTGGTATCTAAAGGCACTACACCTGAGCAAAAAGTGGTAGTCGGTTCGCTCCAGGATATTGCATCTAAAGTATCTGAGCACCATATTCAGGCACCAACCTTGACCATTATTGGTGAAGTGGTGCGTTTACGTGAAAAACTTAAGTGGTCGTAAACGACCACTTGACTCCCCAAAGTAGAGAAAAGCTGTGATCCATGTTGTTTTATATGAGCCTGAAATTCCTGCCAATACAGGTAATATTATTCGCCTATGTGCAAATACGGGAGCACAGTTGCATTTGGTCAAGCCTCTGGGTTTTGAACTGGATGACAAGAAGCTAAAACGTGCAGGTCTAGATTATCATGAATATGCCCATATGCAAATCTGGGAAAATATTGAAGAGTGTCTGACAGATTTGGCTTCTAAAGGCATTGGCACAGATGCAGTCTATCCATTGACGACTAAAGGTTCTGAAACGCCACATACCTCGGACTTAAATCGTCCTGTAGCCTTACTGATGGGACCAGAAACACGTGGTCTGCCAGAAAATGTGCGTATGATGTTCCCGAAAGAACACTGGATCCGTTTGCCGATGGCTGAGAATTCACGTAGTCTGAACCTGTCCAATGCGACAGCAGTGATTGTGTACGAAGCTTGGCGTCAGCAGGAATTTAAAACGCTTTAATTCGTATTTATTTTTTAAGGAAAGCTGCCAATTGGCGGCTTTTTTTGATTTATGTAATATGGCTTGTGCATGGGTTGGTCATTGGGCTGATCTTCGGTATAAATAATTGAGAACATAGAATAAGGAAAAGAACTTGAACAAGGGGTGGACCACAGCAAGTTGTGCAGCTTTACTGCTGCTCAATATATCCGTTCAGGCACAGGAAGAACCACAACAGCCAGTAGAAGAACTAAAACCACTCAGTCAGGAGGAAATCAGGCAGGGTATGGCAAAGATGCAGCAGCAACTGAATGACCGTATTGAAGCCTGGGGTAAAACCCTCACCAAAGATGATTTTGAATGGAGTTGGCGCGGACGGATCCTGAATCAACCCAAGCGTCAGGAAGTGTGTAATATCTTCCAGGGGGTGGTCAATGAAACTTATGGTCTGGCTGTACAGAACAAGGCACGCTTGAGTCCTGAAAGTCAGGATGTTTTAAAAAATCGTAATCTCTTTATCGAGCGGCTGGGTTATAAAGACAATATTGTCGATACCCGCATGGGCTTTAACTGTCGTCTAAAATGATGTTGAACTGAACTAAGAAATAAATTAATCAGAAATAAAAAAGGCGCACTAAGCGCCTTTTTTATTTGAATTAGATCGATATTATTGACCGTCAAATTCATCGTGCTGAGGAGCAGGGTGCTTGAAGCCTTTGGTTTTATAACCTAAGTACAAGATACCGCCAAATGCCCAAATCAGACCGTATTTAAGCGAAGTTTGATCTACTTCGAGCCATAAAGCAAATACCGCAATGAAACCTGCAAGTGGCACCACCACAAAGTTCAGAATCTCTTTGGCTGACTTGGTACGGCCATCACGTAATGCATAACGTGAAATTACTGAAAGGTTTACAAAACTGAATGCAGTCAAGGCACCAAAACTGATCAATGAAATAACAAAGTCTAGGTCCATGAAACCAGCAGTTAAAGCTACAGCACCGACAATCATAATATTATAAGAAGGTGTGTAGTTTCTCGGACTGATATGACCAAAGATTTTCTTGTTGATTACGCCATCACGACCCATCACGTACATCAAACGCGATACACCGGCATGTGCAGAGATCCCTGATGCCATTACGGTAATGATTGCAAAACCGAGTACATAGGCTTGGAATAATGAACCACCCACCAGCATCAAAATTTCAGGCTGAGTTTCAGCAATATTCTCGAAATATGAACCTGGATTGTTCGGGAAGTAAATCTGCATGAAGTAGGTACTGATAATGAAAATGATACCTGCAATTAAAGCGGTCAAGAAAATCGCTTTAGGTAAAGTTTTCTCAGTATCCTTGGTTTCTTCTGCAAGTGAGCTTAGTGAGTCAAAACCGGTGAATGAGAAGCACAGTAAGGTTGCACCTGTAATTAATGCACCCACCGATGTTAACTCATTCCAGAATGGCTCTAAACTCCAGAGCTGATAGCGTTGCTCAGCTGTGATCGGGCCATCGGCATTAAAGCCAGCTTGTAACTTGGTATAGACCATCCAGGTAAATACTGCAATCACAAGCAACTGCACGAATACGATCATACTGTTGAAGTTAGCAACAAAACGCGCACCACGTAAGTTGATTCCGGTCATAAATGCAGTAAGCACAATCACCCAAACCCAGTGATTCACATCAGGGAACAGAGCTTCTAAGTAAATGACTGCAAGAATGATGTTGACCATTGGCGACAATAAATAATCGAGCCAAGATGACCATCCCACCATGAAACCCACGTTCGGGTGAATTGATTTTTGTGCATAGGTATAAGCCGAACCCGAAGAAGGGTAGCGACGAATCATATGACCATAGCTCAAAGAGGTTAACAAAATTGCAATCAATGCAAAAATGTAAGAGGTAGGAACGTGGAAGTTACTTTCTTCAGATACCAGACCAAAAGTATCAAACAAGGTCATGGGTTGAATATAAGCTAAACCGATAATAATGATGTGCCAGAGTCCCAGCGTTTTTTGCAGTTTAGCTGCCGATTGAGTCCCAGAGAAATTTGTCAACGGCGTTATCCTCTTAATCGTTGATCAAGGATCAGTCATATTTATAAGGATCGTTTGAGACGAACGATCCCCCCTACAAATTAAGCAAAAGCGCGCCAATCTACTCTAGAATGAACATTTTTGCTAGCAATTTTTTTGAGATAATTACAGCATGAAATGTGCCAAAATTATCATGAATGATAATTTTGGCACATTTCATGCAAGATAAAAGCCCGATGCTTAAAAAAACATCAGGCTCTAAATTTTCGCTATATTCGCTTATTTTTCAGGAATTACCAAGCTTTTTTTAAGATGGTTTTCAAATCTTCTAGTGTGGCTTCTCTCGGGTTATAAATGATGGAACCATCATTTAATGCTTTCTCGGCAACTTCATCTAGTTGTGCCTCAGAAACCTTACCTGTTTCACTTAATGTGCGTGGTAATTTAGTCAGAGTATAAATACGGTCACGCATCGCTTGAATGGTCGCAATCGCTTTATTGGCACGCAGATGACCAGGGGTTTGGGCATAGATATCTGGACCAGCCAGTGGTAGAAGTAGCTCTGCAATCTTGCCACCATTGACGTCCTTGTTGTATTCCAGCACATAAGGCAGGAACAGGTTCATACAAAGACCATGCGGCAAATGAGCCACCGCACCGAGCGCATGACCAAGGGAATGTACAAGTCCAACCATTGAGTTCGAGAAAGCGATCCCAGCCATGGTAGAAGCTTGCGCCAGTTCCAGACGACCTTGAGCATCAGACGGATTATCCAGCACCTTAAACAGGTTATCGCTGACTTTCTTCACTGCTGCTGTGGCGTAGGCGTCAGAAATTGGATTGGCTGCCATACAGGTATAGGCTTCAACCGCATGCGTCATTGCGTCCATTGCTGTCATTGCGGTTAAATGTGGTGGCAGGGTTTGGGTCATACGTGGATCAAGAATCGCAGCATGCGGCATCAGGTAATAAGACGCGAACGGCATTTTCAGGTTCTTTTCAGTATCTGACACCACGGCAACCATAGTCACTTCAGAGCCTGTACCTGAAGTCGTCGGAATCACGAAAAATGGTTTTAACGGCTTTGGCAGGTTATGCGCACCAGAATATTTGAGTAAGTCATCGCCACCTTCAGATACCAGAATATTGGTCGCTTTCGAGGTGTCGATGACTGAACCGCCACCGATGGCAATAATCGCATCGCAGTTATTGTCACGATATAGCTGTGCAGCACGACGTACTGTACCTAAGCTCGAATCGGGTGGGACATCATCAAAAATCGCTGCAATCTCTGCATCCGTCGATTCAAAAGCAGCTTCAATCGGTGCAAGCAGGTTATTGGCACGTACACCTTTATCGGTAATGATAAGTGGACGTTTAGCACCTAAAGTCGAGAGTTCAAACGGAATATGTTCGAGAGCAGCATGACCGGCAATGACCTTGACTGGACAGAAAAATTCATAATAAGGCTTGGTCATGTTAGGCACTCCGTTTCAAATAAGATTGAGCAATTTTTAAATAGATGCTGCTTGCTTCAGTTAATTTTTCTTTCAGGCTGAGATTGCTTGGATATTCTTTTACTGCCAGTTGCGCGACCAGTTTCGGCAAAATCAAGGATTCCATTTTATTCAGGCAACGTACCAGACGGATGGCATAAGAAATATCACCATCGGCAATCATGCGGTCATGGGCAAAGGCCTGCGAGGTACTTTCCTGGAAAGAAAATACCAAAAAGGCATGATGCAGATGCTTAAAGGTAATCGTAAGGTCAGGCGCAGTGTCCATGGACTTTACGAGTTCTAGTTGCTTATCTTCAGTAACCCGGGCAATAAATGCCGGGCCGTGGGGGAATACTTTCATGGAAAGACTGAAATTCGCCGGAAACTGGGCAACTTCCTTTTTGATTTCCTCATCGACCTGGCTTGCCATGACCAAGCCTCTGCCAATCACATCCATCATGAGTTTGACATAGGCTTGTTGCAAAGCAGGTTTAACGGATTTAGTTGCAATCACGTGATGATCCCTACCTGAAATATTATTGGTTTAGAGTAATTACTCTAATTTATTTATTATTGAAATGCAAAGGCTTTATCTTTGCTCGACGCTAACGTCCTTAAAGTAACCGCTGTGGGTTAAAGTTTCAATAATTTCGACACACAAGTCAGCAAATTTTGGCGGGTTGCTGACCAAGTCGTTAATGCGGACCATTTCCAGTCCTGCATAGCCACATGGATTGATGGTGTGGAAACCTGTCAGGTCACAGTCAATATTCAAGGCAAGCCCATGATAGCTGCGACCTTTGCGAATCTTGAAGCCGAGAGAACCGATCTTGCGTTCATTGACATATACACCTGGTGCATCCGGTTTGGCATAGGCTTCAATAGCATGCTTCTTGAGTAGTTCAATCATCAGGTTTTCGGCATAAGACACCAGTGTACGGACATTCCAGCCAAGACGGTTCAGGTCAAACATAAAATACGCCACCAACTGGCCCGGACCATGCCAGGTCACTTGACCACCGCGATCGGTCTGAATGACCGGGATATTGGATGACATCAGAATATGTTCCGGCTTGCCGGCCTGGCCCTGAGTCAGGACATCATGGTGCTGCAAAATCCACAACTCATCCGGGGTGTTTTCATCACGGTTTTCAGTCAGGGCTTTCATTTCCAGAAAGCGGTCTTCATAGGGAGTCAGGTCATTATATTGACGAATAATCAGGCAGGGTTTTTGAACCGCATCAGTCACAGTGTGCGTCCTTGGAAAGATTGAAAAATACTGCCAATAATTATAATGATTTCAGACCGGGATGGGGGAGTGATTCACAGTAATTCTCAATTACCAATTCACAGTTATAAAAAAAACACGCCCTAAAGCGTGTTTCTTATTGCGGCCTGAGCTGTCTTAAAGCGCAGTTTTGATCAATGGGCAAGCAGCCAGATCAGCATAAACAGCATGCACCTGTTCAAGCTCAAGGAAACGGAGCTGCGCAGTAATCGAATGATATTTACCTGTACGAGATGGTGTAATCGTTACACTGTCACCTTCAAAGTCAGGAAAGTGTTTGCTAAAAATCTCAACTACAGCATTCAGCAGCTCTTCACCAGCAAGGCCAATGAGCTTGATCGGGTAGTCCATAGGGAAAACCCAAAGATGTTCTTGTAGTTCGCGAGATGGTGTACGGTCTAACATGTAGTCCCCCTATTCGAAACGCCTGCATGAGTGCAGGCGTTTGGGTCTGTCTGGATACATAAATGGAGACTGTCGAGTGAATTTCAAGTCTCCATCAATTGTATCAAATCTTAGTCATTTTCCAGGAATGAACGCAGGTGTTCAGAGCGGGAAGGGTGACGTAGCTTACGTAAGGCTTTCGCTTCAATCTGACGGATACGCTCACGAGTTACGTCGAACTGCTTACCTACTTCTTCCAAGGTATGATCCGTTGGCATATCGATACCGAAACGCATTTTCAGGACTTTCGCTTCACGTTCAGTCAGATTCTCTAATACTTCACGAGTCGCTTCTTTCAGGCCTTCTGAAGTTGCAGCATCCACCGGAGAAGTGATGTTGCTGTCTTCAATGAAGTCACCCAAATGCGAATCTTCATCATCACCGATCGGTGTTTCCATCGAAATCGGTTCTTTGGCGATTTTCAGTACTTTACGAACCTTGACTTCGTCCATTTCCAGACGTTCGCCCAGTTCTTCCGGAGTCGGTTCACGACCCATTTCCTGAAGCAATTGACGAGATACACGGTTGATCTTGTTAATGGTTTCGATCATGTGTACTGGAATACGGATGGTACGTGCCTGATCCGCGATTGAACGGGTAATCGCCTGACGAATCCACCAGGTGGCATAAGTCGAGAACTTGTAACCACGACGGTATTCAAACTTATCAACCGCTTTCATCAGACCGATGTTACCTTCCTGAATCAGATCCAGGAACTGCAAGCCACGGTTGGTATATTTTTTCGCAATCGAAATTACCAGACGTAAGTTCGCTTCAACCATTTCTTTCTTGGCACGGCGTGCTTTCGCTTCACCCACAGCCATACGTTTGGCGATATCCTTGATATCACGAACTTTAAGATCAAGATCTTTTTCAATGTCGGCAATCTTTTGCTGGAATGCCAATACGTCAGGACGTACTTTTTCCAGATAGCCTTTTTGATCAGCAGGCGCTTTCGCAATTTGCTCATCTAACCAGGCTGGATTAGATTCCTGACCCGGGAAAGAAGTACGGAACTGGGTACGGTCCATACGGCCACGACGAACTGCATAACGCATTATTTCACGTTCTGCACCACGGATCTGGTCGTGTGTACCACGAATCATTTCAGAAATGATATCGAACAGACGCGGTGTGAACTTGAACATCATGAACACAGTTGCTAAAGCTTGCAGCGCTTCTTCTGCTTCTTTGCTATTGCGGCCATGCTTTTCAATTACTGCTTTGGTGTTGATCCAGGCATCTGACAGTTCAGCAAAACGTACTTTGGCAATTTCTGGATCTGGACCTGAGTCACCTTCAGAGTCATCATCACTGTCAGACTCTTCATCCTCTTCCTCATCATCCAGTTTTACATCTTTGGCTGACTTGGTAGTTGCTTCTTTGTCTTCTTCGATCTCAGCGACTTCTTCCAGTACTTCTGGAATGTCATCATCAGTTTCAGGATCTAAATAACCTGAAAGAAGGTCAGCCAGGCGGCGTTCGCCAGCTTCATAATCTTTGTATTCTTGGAGTACAACTTCTACGGCATTTGGCCAGTAAGCAATTGAGTGAAGAACGTCACGAATACCTTCTTCAATACGTTTGGCAATGCTAATTTCGCCTTCACGCGTTAAAAGTTCAACGGTACCCATTTCACGCATATACATGCGTACAGGGTCAGTTGTACGACCTGGCTCATTTTCTACAGATGCAAGTACTGCTGCAGCTTCTTCTTCTGCAACTTCATCGGCAGCTTCTGCAGTATCCTCGAACATCGCATCATCAGATTCAGGCGCGCGATCATGTACCGGAATGCCGACGTCATTCAGCATTTGAATGATATCTTCAATCTGTTCACTTTCTGTGATTGAGTCCGGGAGATGATCGTTAACCTCAGCGAAGGTTAAATAACCTTGTTCTTTGCCTCGGCTAATCAGAGCCGCTACTTGCGAAGTAGGGGAAGTCATATCGCTCATCTTTGCTTACTCTTCGTTGAATCTGTGACAGTAAAAAAATCGTACAACTATGCACGACTTAAGCTCATTAAATTTAGTGAATAGCCTACATATTTCATCAGAGTATTCAGCGTTAAGGCTGTCTGATAAAATATTTAAAATGAAATTCAGTAATTTAAGATGGGGATGAATTTGTTATTTTCAAGTCCAGCCCCCGGCGTATCTGTATTTGACCAAAAATATATAGTCAAAAAATATAAGGACGCAGGGTGGATTATATCATGCCACACAATGTACGTAGAAAAAAAGCCCTATTTACAAATTTAAGATACTAAAATTTAAATAAAACTTGACAAGTATTTTTAGGCAAGATAAATAGCGCCTAGGACCCTTTACATTTTTCACAATGAGGTAGTTTTAGTGTCTTCTACAGATTTTGAACTAGATGATAACTACGGTGATGATGATGTTAGCTTCGATGAGGCTTCCAGCAAGCTCAGCGCAAAAGAGTCGTTGGAAAAACGTCGTCTGATTGATGACCTGTTGACTCAACGCCGCCTCGAGCGCGAACTCAAAGATTTTGACTACGACTTCGACGATGACGATGACTTCGACGATGAAGATTAAGCAATTCGGATTTAGCATGGCCTGAATAAATGCTATGCTAGGCCTTTCGGAATTTCTAAGTTTGGATATTAGATGAGTGCTTTAGATTTAGACCTGTTGAGTGACTATCTGGATGGCGACCAAAATGAGTATGGTCTGGATTTCGCGGCAACTCACGGTTTCCTGTGTGCGATTGCAGTAGGTCCGCAGTTTGACAGATGGCTGGATGAGCTTTTTGATAACAATCAGAAAAAAGTTCCAGCAGCAATCATCGAACAGGTTAAAGTATGGCTGGAGTCTATCCGTCAAAGCTTGGCCAATGAAGAAGGCATCACTTTCCCGTTTGAAATCGAGGAAGCAGATACCGAATCAAGTCTTGGTGACTGGAGCGTGGGCTTTGTTGATGCCATGTTCCTGAACGAAGAAGCATGGTTTGCAGAAGAATTTGAAGAACAACTGGTAGATTTAACCCTGCCAATCATGGTCTTCAGCGGGATTGATGAAGAAGACCCACAAATGGAAACTTTCCGTCGTAACGGCCAGTTAATGGACGAGCTTGCGGAAGAGATTCCAGAAAACCTGAACGAATTGTACCTGATGTATCACACACCAGATTAATTCTCCCTAATGAAAAAAGCACCTCCGGGTGCTTTTTTTATATCTGCTTTTTATCTCTACGTTTTATAATCTATAGTTTTGAGCGGAGCAGCTATTCCTTAGCCTGCTTTTTAGCTTGCAGACCTTTCAGGGCGCTTTTACTCATCCAGCCGAAACATAAGGCAAGGACGACATACTGAATTGCCAAGCCTACCAGCAATACGATCACCCAGATACCAACAGGTAAAGATTCCAGCATACCCAGGATAATTTCCCGTTGCTCTGAAATACCCAATATTGACAGCGATAAGATCAAGCCAATCAGCACGCTAATGCCCAGACAGCCCCCAATTAACTGTTTTTTTTCTGTAGCACTTGGCAGGCGCTGGTGATCCTGAACAAATTTAATTGCTGCCGCTGCACCTGCACCAAATAATGCAGGAATGGCAGTGCTGCTACCAGGTAGGTCAATCAACATATTTAAGCCAGCGACAATCAGAATCGCGACCAGATAAACTATGGTGAAATAACTCAAATATTTTTTAATCATCATTCTTATCTCGAATATAGTGTTCTTATTGTTGTTGCTTGTATGGTTGAAAAATGGGGAATACTGTTTCAACAAGTTGTTTATTCTAATAATTTGCTTGAATATTCAGCAAGATAAATTAAAACAATACGATGAATGTCACGTGAAGCATGGAAGGATCACGTGACTTGAGTTGAATTATATTGAAATTAAGCGTGTTTCTTTGGCAGTTTAGTTAAGCTATAGCGGGTATAGCCATGATAGGCGACATGAAAAAGGGCAGCATGCAAGGCAATCAAGGCGGCAACAATAAATGAATTCGGGCCTCGGCCTGTATAGTTCATTCGGCGCAGGATTTCCTCGGTATAAGGATGCAGCCAGATCATTACAAAGATAAAAATAAAGCCCAGGCTCATGGCAATAATGGTAGAGCCCCAGACCAAGGTATTTTTTTCCTTTGCGTCAGGGACACGTAGTTCCTTATGCACAAAATGCCGGGCACTTAAGAATGCAGCTGCAATTAATGCAGGAATGAAAATAATGGCACCTAAGTTTAACCAGTACACAATCATGCCGACCAAAACCAGCAAGGCAAGATAAATGGCTGCAAAATATTTAAGATAATGCGACATCGTTCTGGCCTCCTTAACAGGACATATGCTCAGGATGGACGATTTTTACGTTGCTGTCTACGGTATAGAACCCAGCCGATAAGAATCACTACAATTGCAATAATGATGTAACTGACCTTGCTAAAAATCTGATGCATCAAGTCCTGATTCTCACCGAAATAAAATCCGACACAGGCCAGGAAAGTCGTCCAGATGATGGTTCCTAAGCTGCTATAGAACATGAATTTCCAGAAGGGCATATGACTCATTCCGGCAGGAATACTAATCAGGGAGCGCACTGCGGGGATCATACGCCCAGCAAAAACAATGCGGTGACCGTACTGCTCGAACCATTGCAATGATTTTTTTACATCATCAGACTTAATAAACAGATATTTGCCATAGCGGTCGACAAATCTGAAAATCGATTCATGACTGAATTTATAACCAATCCAGTAAAGTAGGGCGGCAGCCAGCAGAGAACCGATGCAACCCGCAATGATCACGCCGACCAGCACTAATTGACCCTGGGAAGCGGAATAGCCTGCAGATGGCATAATGATTTCAGAGGGAATAGGAGGGAAGACATTGTCAAGGAACATGAGCAGGGCAATACCCCAATAGCCCAGCTGTTCCATAATAGAAATAATCCAGTCAGTCAGATTCATAAGCAGCAGTTGATTGAAAATCCTGCTTTTATCCTACGGAGTATTCCAGAATGGGTAAAGTAGATAAGTAGAAAAACTGTACATGACTCATATTAGCTATGCGTGAGTGTATAGATATAAACTCGACGCAACAGATAAGCACTTGATACTGGCAATATGCTTAATAGTAAAAATTGCACGATGCCAGTATTAATGTGATAGCCAATAAATAACGCCAGGATTGCACCAATAACAGTTCCCAGCACAACAATAAAAAGATGTGATTCATGTTCCAGCTGGTCCATGATTTCAGCAGTCTGCTGTACTTTTACCTGCTCCTTGCGTTGAAAATGAACAATATTATCTTCATATTTTGCGTAGGACTTTGCCATTTTGTGTTCCTTTTCATATAAAAAATATATTTAATAATTAAACACTTAGGTTGAAAATGATTACTGCATATAGATTATCAAGACTTTTTCTTTTTAAACGGGATTCTTGGTAAAAGCGTGTTGAGATTTTTATTTCGATTGTGAAGTTTGTGTAAAAAAAAGCCCTCAAATGAGGGCTTTTATACATCTAGTTACATTCTACACATTATAAACGTTTACGTTTTGCAGCCAGGATTTGTGACTGACGCATACGGAAGCCTTCTTTTTGCTTCTCAGTTGTTTTGTCAATACAGTACACACAAGACACACCGTGTTCATAGCTTGGTAATGCTACTTCTTCAGGTGTTAGTGGCCAGCCACATGCGTGACATTTGGTATTTTGACCTTCTTCCATACCATGAGTCACGGCAGTACGACCATCAAATACGAAACATTCACCTTCCCACATGCTTTCTTCAGGTGGTGTTTCTTCCAGGTATTTTAAAATACCACCTTTCAGGTGATAAACTTCAGTGAAGCCTTCTTGAAGAAGTAAAGAGGTTGATTTTTCACAGCGGATCCCGCCAGTACAGAACATGGCAATTTTCTTGTCTTTGTGCTGTTCCAGATTTTGTTTTACATAGTCTGGGAATTCGCGGAAAGTTTCAGTTTTCGGGTCAATCGCACCCTTAAACGTACCGGCTTTGTATTCGTAGTCATTACGGGTATCGACCAGAATCACGTCATCACGCGCAATTAGCTCATTCCATTCTTTAGGATCAAGATAGTGACCCACTAAATCACGTGGTTTTACTTCTACGCCTAAGGTTACAATTTCTTTTTTCAGTTTGATCTTCATTTTACGGAATGGCTTGTCAGAGCTATGAGACTCTTTGTATTCCATTTCGTTGAAGCCTTCGTCTAGAAGGAATTGATGCACTTTGTCGATGGCTTCACGGTTACCTGCAACGGTACCGTTGATGCCTTCGCCTGCCACAATTAGAGTACCGCAAAGGTCGATGGTTTTTACCAAATCAAGAAGACGTTGCTGAAGACCTGCAGGGTCTTGAACTTCTTTGAATTGATAAAGTGCGGCAACAACCCAACCAGTCGTCGCTTGCTGTTCTACAGGTGCAAGCTGTTCTACAGTAGCGTTCATGGAATACTCCAACGTAGCATGATATTTGAAAGGCGCACATTTTAGCGTGATTTGCATGATTATGCGAGTAAAACCCATAGCATTTATAGGGACTTCAATTCATGGGGGAGAGCGTGTATAGTCTTGCCCGACCCGGTATTATTGCAGACCTGCCTATGCTGAAGTGATCAGCAATGTTGGAGTAAGTTTTGAGTTCAGATCGTCGTATTGCATCTTTAACCCCATGTGCAGGGCGTTGCTCGACCGTATTTGGTGATGCGGTATGTCGCGGTTGTCGCCGTTTTAACCATGAAGTGATTCAGTGGAATACCTATACAGCTGAACAGCATAATGCAGTATGGCAACGTCTGGATGCCCAACTTGATCAAATATTGGTACCAATGCTGCCTCTGGCGGATGTGGCCCATGTCGAAAAATTTGTATTGTCCAAGCGAGTGCGGTTGCGTGGTGATGCAAGTAAAGGCCGTAAGCTTTACCATGCATTAAAACTCTGTGAAAAGAACCGGCATTTTACTGATGAGAGTGGCCTAGGCATTCATTACAAACAGGTGCGTCCGCTTTGGGATGAGTTTGAACGTCGGGTATTGGCATTGGCGAAGGCCAGTTATGATCTGGCATTCTTGCGTGCCGATGGGATCAGCCAGCATCTGATTCAGATGGAAGAAGAGGACGAATAGGTCCTCTTTTTTTATACTTGATATTTAGACGAGGAGGGGTTAGGTGAATATTACCGAGTATCTGCTGTACTGTCTGGCGGTGGTGATCATGATCGCGACGCCAGGACCAGTGGTGTTGCTGGTTGCCAGTGCTGGACTCAAAGGTGGCTACAAGCATGCCTTGCAGACTATTTTCGGGACTAACTTTGCCTCACTGGTTCTGATTAGCTTATCCATTCTCAGTTTAAAAGGCTTATTGGTTGTTAACGAGAACTGGCTGAATGGCATTAAGCTGCTTGGCTGTCTGTATATTGCCTGGCTGGGAATTCAGATTTGCAGGGAAGTCTGGCAAGGGAGGGGTTCAACTGGACCTCAATGCCTGCAGCCAGTACAGGGTGGCTTTCGTACCGGTTTTCTGGTGGGTATTTCTAATCCTAAGGATATTATTTTCTTTGCGGCATTTTTCCCGCAGTTTATTGGTATTACACCAAATCTGGATTTAAGCCTGATCATTCTTACAATCAGCTGGATTGTTCTGGATTTTCTAACGCTATCATTGGTCTATCTGGGTTTTCAGCGATTATCCCGGTCTCAGTTTTATCCGCATTTACTGGGCTTATGTGGCTTGATCTTATTATCGGTTGCACTGTATGGGATTTACTCTGTCTTCATTTAAATCAGCTAACATATCAAGCACAAAGAAATCCCGGACTAAATGCCGGGATTTTTTATTTTTAAACTTCAGACATTGTGCTGCTGGCGATACTGTACCAGTTCATCAATAGTAATGACGGTCAGATGATGGGTCTGCGCATAGGAAAGAACCTGAATACCAGAAGCCATGGTGCCATCCGGATTGGTCAGCTCACATAGCACCCCGGCAGGCTTTAAACCAGCCAGACGCGCAAGATCAATAGTGCCTTCCGTATGACCACGACGGGTCAATACACCACCTTCGCGGGCACGTAGCGGGAATACATGACCAGGACGATGCAGATCACTGGCGACTGCGCCGTCTTTAATTGCAGCCTTAATCGTAGTCGTGCGGTCTTTGGCAGAAACACCGGTGGTCACACCTTCTGCTGCTTCAATGCTTACAGTAAAGGCAGTTTTAAATTGGCTAGAGTTATCTTGCACCATTGGTGGCAACTCTAAATGATTTGCCAGCTCATCAGTCAGGCATAGGCAAACGATACCGGAACCATCACGAATCATACGTGCCATGGTTTCGATGGTTAAGGTCTCTGCGGCAACAATCAGATCAGCCTCATTTTCACGATCAAAATCATCCATGACCAAAACAGGTTTGCCTTGGCGGAGATCTTCGAGTGCCTGAAGGATACGTTGTTCAGCAGGGGCTAAAGCAGAAAAGAAAATTTCGGGTTGAATCAAACTTGACATTGAAATGCTCACCTAAAGTAAAAGTACGATTGAACATTTCAGGACATGGTAGAAAATAGGCTTATGGCAAAACAGGTGTATGCATAGCATACAGCCTTGGTGCTGCTTTCGTCTTCTTTCATCCGGACTATACCGTCGGCTCTGGATTTGCACCAGATCTGCAGATCAATCGAAATTGACCGCTCGTGGGCTGATTCAAGCCTTATTCTAAAAGCCTGAAATTACCACCGGTGGGGAATCACACCCCGCCCTGAAGCGATGTGGGTTCATTATAGTCCTGATTTTAAAAAGATGGGATGGTTGAAATGGAAAGTAATTTGCAGAATTTTAGATAAGCAAAACAGATAATCTGATTTGCCCAGGTTTTTAGCAAAATACTGGAAACATGCTATGGTGTGAAGAAGACTAGAAATCCTTCAATCATTCTAACAATGCATAAAACTAAGCTGATTCAAAACAATCAATTTTCGCCGTTACTGTTCTGCAACGCAGAAGTGCTACGTTATTTAAAAGTCTTAGGGTTAGCACTCATCACAGTCAGTCTTTTGTATTTAATTGCAGCGAATTGGTGGATGCTGCCGGATCCGGTTCAGCTGGTAATCCCGATGCTGATTTTACTGTGTAGTGCTGCAGCAAGTGTCTACTTAAACCAGCAGGAATGGGTCAGACAGAGTCTGGATACGGTATCTGGTCTCATGCTGGGTTTAAGTCTGGCGGTAATTGGGCAGACATATCAAACTGGTGCAGATAGTTATCTATTATTCTTACTCTGGTCAGCATTGCTTTTACCATGGCTTTATCGCTCCAATATTGGCATTTTTGTTATGCTTTGCGTCGTGAGCCAGCTGACGCTGTATCTGTATTTTAAACAAAGCTTCTGGATGGGCAGTGCAGAAGGGCTGTATTTACTCGGTCTAAATGTGCTGACAGCATTTAGCTTTGCCTATGCCATGCGCTATTATCCGCTACTACGTTTTTTGTTTATCGCATTAATGAGCGTGATTTCGATCAGCAGCATGATACAGTTTACCCATCATTTTAAGCTGATCTATTTAGCTTCTTCCATTGTTTTACCGGCAGGTGCCGCATTTTATTTTTATAAAAAACATCAGGCGCTAGAAACCATTCTTCTTATTGCAGGTTTGGCTGCCAGTTTGAGCTTATGGATGTTTGAACAGGTTGAAGAGCAATTGGCCAATTCTGCTGCAGGACTATTTGTGCTGGCTGTGCTAGTTTTTGGCTGGTTTGCTGCAATCAGTTTTGCTTTAAAAAGAATTTTTCCACAAACCAGATTTTCTGTGATTCCTTTGGCACTCGGTGCCTGGATTGCCGGAATTATTCTTGCAGTTCTATTGCTAACCTATTGGAAAGCATTTTCGATCTTAATGGGGATTCTCTTTATAGGTATCGCCTGGAAGCTACTCAGTAAGCAGCCTTCAGTTTTTCTGCGTCAGTTTGCCTATTGTTTGTGGGTGTGTGGTCAGGTCGCGGTTTTAATTCATACGGAGCTGCTTACCGACAGTCTATTGGTAGTCTGGCTGTTGCAATTAATAATGTTAGCTCTGACTATGATTACACGGATGCACTGGTTTATTCTGACCTTACAGCTGCTAATTACCCATGCCTTAGCAATTGTAGTTTTGGCCTTAGAGAATTCTTTTAAACATGATGATATAGTGATCACGCTTACTTTGAGTCTGAACTATGTCATTTTTATCGGATTATTTCTGACAGCTCGTTATTGGCAATCTTCGAATTATCAAAAAAGTATTTTTCTCTGGATCATCGCCATGCTGACAGGTTCAGCAGTGATCCAGGCTGTGACTGTATTAGAGCACTGGCAGAGCATCGGACAGATCAGCTTTGACCAAATCCTGCTGTTTTATATTCTTCCGAGCATATTGTTGCTCAGTTTGATTTGGCAAAACTGGCAGCAATTTTCTGAAAAATGGCTCTGGCTGATTCCAGCCTTGGGGATTTTATTAATCCTGCTGGGCTATTTTGAAATTTTTATCATTATGCTGCTCATGGCGTGGGCTGTAGCCTATCAACAACGACTGATTCAAGCCCTGTCGATTTTATTGCTGATCTTGTGGTTATGGATGCTGTATTACAATCTGGGACTGAGTTTCCTTATAAAAAGCCTAACGATTTTTATCTCCGGTCTCATGGTTTGGCTCATGGTCTATGGCTTAAAGCAGGTAAGCATTCGACCTAGTCAGGAGGAAACAGTATGAGAAAGTTTTTTCCTCTGATTCTGGCTGGATTCAGTACGCTGATTTTTATGGGTTTGATCTTGAAACATGAACATCATTTAGCGAACAGCCAGTCTATCTTTGTCGAGCTTGCTCCGGTTGATCCGCGTTCAATCTTGCAAGGCGATTATATGGCACTGAATTATGAGCTGCATTTCGAGGGTGATGCTGAAGCCAACCGTGGAGAAGAGGATGGCTCACCGGATAAGAAAATTGCAGCCTTAGAAAAGCGCATTCATGATCAGGCACATCTTTTAAGTTATGTACAGCTAGATCGTCAGCGTCGTGTGATTCAAACCAGCCTGGATGAAAATCTTTTAAAAACTCATCCGCAAACTTCTGCGCGTTTGCTGCTAAAAAATCCTTCCAATCGATTAGCCAATTTATATCCGGCAGCGAACAGCTTTATGTTTGCGGAAGGATTGGAGCCATGTTATCGCAATGCAAAATATGCCGAGATTAAAGTCAAAGACAATGGACAGGTTCTATTGGCGGATCTGGTTGACCAAAATCTGCAAGCTTTAAATTGTGAAAGCCAAAATGACTGGGTGCAGGGCAGTTAATCAAGATCTATTTTTAGAAGTATTTTTCAATAAAAAAGCCCGCATCATTGCGAGCTTTTTAGAATCTTGGGCTTAAGCCACTTGCACAGGAATACAGTTCGCTGTGTGGTTCACAGTGTTGTCTGGATTTGCATAGACAAGGCGTGGTTTGTGGGCATTGGCTTCAGCTTCAGTGAAATCACCGAAAGTCGCGATAATCATCAGATCACCGACATCTGCTTGCAACGCAGCGCCACCATTTACAGAAATGATGCCTGAACCTTCTTCACCGCGGATTGCATAAGTGGTAAAACGCTTACCATTCGTCACGTTCCACATATGAATTTCTTCATATTCGCGGATGCCTGCCAAATCCAGAAGAATACCGTCAATAGCACAAGAACCTTCATAATGTAATTCTGCTTGTGTTACGACACAACGGTGGATTTTAGCTTTTAATAAACGAGATAGCATGTAGCGTCTCCTTGGTGGACCTAAGAGTTTAATCTTATGGTTAAATCAATCTAACTTGATATATTGTGAACAATCAAGCAACCGCATTTTGCTCTGAAATACGCAAGATGGCAAGAAGGATTGTTCAACAATTTATAGAATGATCAGTTTGGTTTATAGGCATTGATTTGGTTCATCGCCTGTTGTACTTCACCATTGACCAGCATCTTGATGCGATTCATGGCATGTACAATCGCATCATCCATTAAAGTCTGCTCACTGCTCGGTGCTTTACTAAGCACATGACCGGACACGCGTTCTTTAGAACCTGGGTGACCAATACCGATACGTAAGCGATGGAAGTTTGGACCGATGTGCGGCACGATATCGCGTAAACCATTGTGACCACCGTGACCACCGCCAGTTTTCAGGCGAATGATTCCTGGATTCATATCCAGTTCATCATGTGCGATCAGGATTGACTCAGGGGCGATGTTATAGAATTTGGCAAAGGGAACAACACTTTTACCAGAAAGGTTCATGAATGTTGTAGGAAGAAGTAGACGGACGTCTTGACCTTCGATATTGCCTCGACCGCTAAATCCATTGAATTTTGGGTCTTTTTTGAGGGAAATGCCATATTGATCTGCAAGGCGTTCAACGAACCAGAAGCCTGCATTATGGCGGGTTTGGGCATACTCAGAACCTGGGTTGCCCAAACCTACAATCAGTGAAATATTTGACACTAATTTACACCATTAACACTTATGCGCGTTTGAAGTCAGCGTGCATTGGAGTGTTTTTAGCTGGGTGACGTTGAAGCGCTTGGATTTTAACGCTTTCAGTTTTGCCGTCGATGTTGATTTCAACAACTTCTTCAAAGAAAGCGTTGCTTTCTAAAGCTTTAACAAGCTCACGAAGTTCAAGAGTAACAGCTACAGGAGCAGCTTCGCCACCGTAGATGATTGCAGGTACTTTGTTTTGAAGACGAAGGCGGCGGCTCGCACCTTTCCCTTGTACTGCTTCTTCACGTGCTGCTGCGTTTAATACGAAGTTTGCCATGATAGACATCCTATTTAAGTTTAATTGACTAGATCTGCGACCAATCTAGTGAGTAAAAGCCCCGCCAAATGGCAGGGCTTTGGAATTTCAGCGCACTATTATAGATAAGAATCGAACATTGCGCTAATAGATTCTTCGTTGTTAATACGACGAATTGTTTCAGCAACCATACTTGCTACTGAAACCTGGCGAATCTTACCAAGAGCTAGAGCTTCTTCAGAAAGAGGAATGGTGTCAGTAACAACCAATTCATCAATCACAGAATTCTTGAGATTTTCAATCGCTTTGCCAGACAATACTGGGTGAGTTGCATAAGCAACAACCTTACGAGCACCGAAAGTTTTCAAGGCATCCGCTGCTTTGCAAAGTGTACCAGCAGTATCTACCATGTCATCAACGATGACACAGTCACGATCTTTAACATCACCAATCAAATGCATCACTTGTGATTCATTTGCTTTTTGACGACGTTTATCAATGATCGCTAGGTCGATATCGCCCATTTGCTTAGCAACAGCACGTGCACGTACTACGCCACCAACGTCAGGCGAAACAACCATCAGGTTGTGATGCGACTGTTGACGAAGATCAGCAAGAAGAGCAGGTGTACCGTAGATGTTATCTACTGGGATATCGAAGAAACCTTGGATCTGGTCGGCGTGAAGGTCAATCATCACAACGCGGTCAACGCCTACAGTTGTTAGCATATCTGCTACAACTTTTGCAGTAATTGGAACACGAGCTGAACGAGGACGACGATCTTGACGAGCATAGCCAAAGTAAGGAATCACAGCAGTAATACGACCAGCACTTGCACGACGTAATGCGTCAGCCATCACTAAGATTTCCATCAGGTTATCGTTAGTTGGGGCACAAGTAGGTTGCACGATGAATACGTCTTTACCACGTACATTCTCAGTAATTTCTACAGCGATTTCACCATCAGAAAAGGTAGAAACAGATGCAGCACCTAGAGGAATGTGTAAGTGGCTTACGACTTTTTGAGCGAATTGTGGATGCGCGGTTCCACTAAAAACGACAAGATTGGGCATGAAGCACCCTTGGCGGTTAGGAAATATAGGAATAGATGGCAGGGGTAGCTGGATTCGAACCAACGGATGCCGAGATCAAAACCCGGTGCCTTACCACTTGGCGATACCCCTAATGCGGCAGAACTTTAATATTTTTGCGGTAAAGTGTCAAGGTAAATTAACAGTCTTACAGCAAATGAGTGCTCTGTCTTTTTTCGAGAAAATGGCAGGGGCGGCTGGATTCGAACCAACGGATGCCGAGATCAAAACCCGGTGCCTTACCACTTGGCGACGCCCCTAATTCGATGACTGTAAGATGGCAGGGGTAGCTGGATTCGAACCAACGGATGCCGAGATCAAAACCCGGTGCCTTACCACTTGGCGATACCCCTAATACAGTACATCTACAGGTGAAAAATGGCAGGGGTAGCTGGATTCGAACCAACGGATGCCGAGATCAAAACCCGGTGCCTTACCACTTGGCGATACCCCTATGAAACTTTAAACTGAAGCAGTGGAGATTCTTTTAAACTGTTGACCAGGTAAGATTTACATGGTGCATTTTCCAGAATTTCGCTGACATTCAAGTTATCAGTTACTTCGATAAACACGCAGGCACCTGTACCTGTAAGCTTTGCAGTTCCGAACTGGTCGAGATATTGCATTGCTTCATCGACTTCAGGATATAAGCTTCTTGCCAGTGGCTCAAAGTTATTTCCGAAATCAGATGGCGTTATCTGATAGGCGCAAAATTTAGAGCTCTTCGTGTCTCTTGTCAACGTTTTTTGTGAAAAAAGCAGTTGAGTGCTGATAAAACAGTCAGGTTTGAGCACAATGAATTGTTTTTGATCTAAGTTAATGAATGTTAAGTGTTCACCGATCCCTTCTGCCCATGCATTTCGGCCATGTACGAAAATCGGCACATCGGCACCAAGCTTCACACCCAGTTCAGCTAACTGCTCAATTGTTAAACCACATTGCCATAATTGATTCACTACGATGAGTGTTGTAGCAGCATTGGATGAACCACCACCGAGTCCAGCACCCATCGGAATGTTCTTTTCCAGACGGATTTTTAGGCCGAAATAACTTTTTGCATAAGGTTTAAGCACCTGGGTCGCACGATAGATCAGATTTTGTTCCAGATCCACAGAGGCCAGTCCTTCAATCTGAATCTGCTGATCTGTGGTCTGCTCAAACTCTAGCCAGTCACACAAATCAATCAGCTGAAAAATACTTTGCAGCTCATGATAACCATTTGGTCGACGGCCAGTGATGTGGAGGAACAAATTCAGTTTGGAAGGCGAGGGAACACGAATCATGGATGAACTTCAGTCAAATACATTAACGATTTTGAATGACCATTGTAATACGGTTTTCACCGCCATTCCCAAGTGTCTGTTTTAAAATCAGACGGTTTGGCAGTCGTGCCTGTTCTGCATAACTGAGATCCACGATCCAGCCATCTTCAATAATCTGGCTGATGCGTTGAGTGTCGTCTTTTTGCAGTTTGGCGCTGGTAGTGGCAGGACGGGCCTGTACCCAATCGATCAGATGGGTAATTGGGGCTTGCCAGCCAGTTGCACGTTGCAGTAGTTCTTCTGGTGTTGCAGCTTGAATCAGACCTGTTTTGGCGCTATTTAGGGTGACTTGGCCAGGCTGACCAGAAATCTGGGTTTTGCCTACACCAAGAATGCCTGTCAGTTCGATATCAAACTGTTCCTGCTGCTGTGCCCAGGTAAAGAAGGCACTGCCAGTTTGCTGTGGCGTGCGCACACCAATTTTACCCTGGAGCTGGAATTCATTTTCAGCAGTCGGGATTGATGCAGTGGCAGGTAGTTTAGGTTGAGCGATCTGCTGACAACCGGTCAGAATCAAAGTGCCTGATGCAATCAAGCAGCAGGCCAGCTGGCTAAACTTAAGCATAATAGAATTAACTCGTTTTCATCGGTGGTGATAACAATAACGAATGAAGCTGCTTTAATTCAGGATCATTCGGATAATTTTGTTGTAATTGTTTAAAGACTTGTTGGAATTGTTCAATATCACCGTTCATGTACAGTGAGCGAGCCAGTCGTACGCCAATTTTTGCGCTCGGGTTCAAGTTATAAGCTTTTTCCCAAGCGAGAGCAGCGGTAGCAAAGTCATTTTGCTGATAACAGATAAAACCAAAGGTATCTAAAATTGAAGCCTGTTCCGGAGCATATTCCAGTGCCTGCTCGACATAACGGCGAGCTTCTTCCAGACGACGGTTCTGGATTGCCAGTGTATAGGCATAGGCATTCAAATAGGCGGGGTTGTTCGGTTCAATATCTAATAGGCGTTTCAGCAACTGATCGAGCAGCAGGCGATCCTGATGCGGATCTAACAGCAACACCTGGGCATAAACCAGTTCTGGATCATCTGGCAGGTTGTTGCTGGCTTCTTCAAGCAGGCGCAGGGCGGCTTTCTTGTTGTTCATCTTCTTTAAGATGTCTGCCTGAGCCAGATACAGGAAGCTGGCATGTTGCGGATAATTGACCCGTTCCTGGGTCAGGAAACGCAAGGCATCCGTCAGTTTTTCCTGCTTGCTGAAGATCGTGATCATGTTACGCCTGGAAACGGTATACAGACTGCCATCCACCAGACGGTAATAGGCCTTGGCAGTTTCATAATGCTGCTTACGCTCGGCATTAATCGCCAGATAGTAGTAGGCTTCATTCTGATACTGATCTGAATAGCGCAGTTCGACCAGATATTTTTCTGCTTTGTCGTACTCTTCCAGGTCAATACTGGTCAGGCCTGCAATAAACAAAGCTTCTTCATGTGTAGGCCATTTTTTTAGAATGCTTTCCAGTTTTTGCAGGGCCAATTTAGTTTCATTCAGCTTGATCAGGTATTTGACTTCAGCCAGGCGCACTTCAATATTATTGCGGTTTTTGCTGCTGGCTTTTTCATACCATTTTAAGGTCTGTTCCTGGTTGTCTAAAGCCTGTAACAGATTGGCTTTCAGCAGAATATAGCCTGTAGATTTAGGGCGCTTCTTTAACGCGCGGTTAATGGTAGCCAGTGCCTGTTCAAACTGGCCATTCTGAGCTTCCAGTCCTGCGACCAAGACAAGAATGGAAGGGTTGTTTTTGGCTTTGCTGGAACTGAGTGCCTGTATCAGATAATTTCGATCTTCGGCATCTGTTGGGACGATTCCTGCCAGAATTTCTTCCAGATCTGCACTGTCATCAATCTGTAGAATTTTATCTAAAGTTTCGGCTGCCAGTTCATATTCATGCGCTTTTAAAGCAATATGCGCCAAATAGAACATTGCTGGAACATCTTGAGGTTCTTGAACTACCCAATGCGTAGAGATATCAAGAGCTGCACGCAGGTCATCATGTTCTAAAGCAATATTCAATGCCCGCTGTTTAACGGTGGTGGAATTGCTCTTGATCGCCAGCACAGTATAGTTATGTAGGGCAGTTGGGATGTCTTTGGAAGCTAAAGCAAATTCGGCAATCATGCTCTGTTTTATTGCTTCATAATTTGGGTTGGCATGGTAAACTGTTCCTGCTGCCTGAAGCTGGGCTGTGGAAGCCATGCTACCTACAAGTAAGAATGTGGTAGAATATTGCTTAATTGTATGGCCGTGACCACGGCTGTTGATATATCGCAATTTTTTCTTGATCCAAGTAATGCTTTTTATGACACCGATGTTGCACAATAGCATAAATTTAGCGAAATGATGACCTGATATGTCTTTCTTTGCATTAGGTGTCAACCATCAAACTGCCTCTGTAGAACTTCGTGAACAAGTCGCTTTTAATCCTGAAAAATTAAGTGCCTTGCTTGCTGAACAAAGCCAGCACCCTGAGCTGAATGACATGGTGGTGGTGTCTACATGTAACCGAACTGAAATCTACGCGATGTCTGACAATGTCGACATGGTGCTGAACTGGCTCGCCCAAAAAAATGGAGTGGATGTCAAGCAGCTGCAAAACCATGTTTATCGCTATGAGGATGCTCAGGCAGTCACTCATCTGATGCGTGTTGCCAGTGGTCTGGATTCGCTAATGCTGGGTGAGCCGCAGATTCTGGGGCAGGTAAAAACAGCTTTATCCCTTGCTAAAGAAGCGCATACCGTTTCGCAAAATCTGAACCGTATCTTTGAATATGCTTTCTATGCAGCCAAACGTGTACGTTCGGAAACTGCAGTCGGTAGTCATGCCGTATCAATGGGGTATGCGGTAGCACAGCTGGCGATCCAGGTTTTTTCCAAACCGGAAAAGCTGACCGTCATGATGGTGGCGGCAGGTGAAATGAATAGCCTGGTGGCCAAGCACCTGGCAGAGATGGGTGTTGGTAAAGTCATTATCTGCAACCGGACTCGCGCACGTGCTGAAAGTCTGGCACAGGAAATCGCGCATCGTGTGGATGTTGAGATTATTGATTTTGATCAGCTGGCAGCGAACCTGTATCGTGCTGATGTGATTTCCAGTTGTACCGGTAGTCTGCATCAGGTGATTCATTTTGCTGATGTCAAAGCTGCGTTAAAGAAACGTCGTTACCAGCAAATGCTGCTGGTTGATCTGGCTGTACCACGTGATATTGATGCCAAGGTTGAAAAGCTGGATGGCGTCTATCTCTATGGTGTCGATGATCTGCAAAGCGTCATTGAGGAAAACCTGGCACAACGCCGTCAGGCAGCAGTTGAAGCGGAAGTCATGGTTAATCAGCTGGCAACTGAACTGGTTACCCAGCAGAAAGTAAATCTGGCAGGTAACACTATTCATACCTATCGTGACTATGGTGAACAGTTGCGTGAAGAGGAACTGGCACATGCCATGCAGCGTGTAGCTAAAGGTGAGAAAGCAGAAACCGTGATGGCTGAATTTGCACATCGCCTCACGCAAAAATTACTGCATCCGACGTCTATTGTGTTACGTGAAGCTGCCAAGGCTGAAGACCCGAGCTGTTTTGAGATGGTGCAGAATACCTTGCATGAGGTCATGGTAAAACGCCGTAAACCAAAGCACTAAGCATTTTCGATCCAATAAAAAATGGAGATCTATACGGATCTCCATCATTCATCTTAAAAAAATAAGAAAATTATTCTTCAAGCAGTGTCATGGTACGCTTGCGGTCAATTTCAAAAATTTGCAACTTCAGATTCTTCATTTCTTCAATACTGCTAAATTTCTTCGACTTAATTTTGTGCTTTAAGCATTGATACTGCAGCTTGGTCGAGAAATCGGCTGCCAGCTTGTCTGCCTGTTCAGGAGAAGAGGTATAGTCACTGACATTGGCATGTTGCAGGATGTGCTGTAACTCATGGTGATGTGCGGCACAAGCGCCGAGTACATAGTAAGTCGATAACTCAGGGTCATCCGGCAGATCATCAAAAACCACATTCAGGATGTTTAGAATCTTGTAAAGTAGTTGATCCGGTGCAACCAGAGCACGCAATGGTTCAAAATGAATATACAGATAAGGATGATTCAGCAGGATTGCAATTACATATTCTTCAGCATCAATCTTGGTACTAAAGCTTAAACTGGCATCATTGTTAACCTTGGGTTGCCATTTGCGGTTAAAACCCAGTTTTTCCCGGAAGAACTGTTGCAGCAGATAGCGATAAGAACCCTGCTTCGGCAATAGCTCGGTCAGTTGACGCAACTCGGCCATGACCTGGCTTTTACCCTCTGGGGTTGTTACATCATGGTTTTGAGCCAGATGAGCAAACACAAAGTCGGATAAGAGCGGAGCCTGATCTAAGAGACGGCGAAAGTTTTCAATGCCTTCTCGACGGATCAAGGAGTCCGGATCGTGGTCATTGGGCAGTACGAAGAATTTCAGCTCACGGCCATCATTGAGTAACGGCAGGGCAATCTCAAGAGTACGACGTGCCGCTTTCTGACCCGCAGCATCACCATCAAAAGCAATGGTGATACGTTGATTCTGCTTGAACAGGATATTCAGATGTTCGGTATTACTGGCAGTACCCAGCGTTGCCACAGCGCCATGAATGCCATATTGCTGCAAGGCAATCACATCCATGTAGCCTTCGACCATCAACCAGTCTTGTGCTTTATGCTTACGACCTTCATACAGGCCATACAGCAACTGATTCTTATGGAAGACTTCCGAATCTGGCGAGTTGATGTATTTCGGCTTGATCTCGTCATTCAGTGCACGACCACCAAAGCCGACCACGCGACCTTTCGCATCCCGAATCGGGAAAATCACCCGGTCACGGAGCAGATCGAAGTCACGACCATTGTCACTGGTACGAATCAGACCTAAGAGCTTGAGACCTTCGATATCCTGCGGGAACGCTTTTTCCAGGTGCTGCCAGTCTTCCGGTGCATAGCCTAAGCGCCAATAGGCAATTGTTTCAGCACTGAGGCCACGTTGGCGGAAATACTGCTGTGCACTGGCACTATTGGGTAACTGGCGCTCATAGAATTGTGCAATATTTTCCAGCAGGTCAAACAGGTTGCCTTCCTGCGGCGCGTCCTGCATTGGCATTTGCTCAAAAGAAGCAAATGGATCGCTGTAGTAATCCTGTTCAGGATTCTGAAATTCTGCAAAAGGGTCAAAGCTGGAAACAGATGTAGTATCACTGACAGCTGAAGGCGCCTGATTCTGATTATTGGAGATATTGCTTGCTGGTTTCGGCGCAGAAGGTTTTATTGCGGCTTTAGGCTTGGCTGCTTCACGTTTGTATTTCAGTTTATTGGAATCGTGATTGTCTTTTGGTAGTTCGATACCTGTTTGGCTCGAAAGATCCTTCATTACATCGACAAAATTACGGTTGCCAATATCCATTAAAAAGCGGATGGCATTACCATTGGCTTGACAGCCGAAACAGTGGAAATACTGCTTGTCACGGTAAACGTGGAAAGAAGGCGATTTTTCCTGATGGAAAGGGCAACAGCCCGAATAGGTACGGCCAGTTTTTTTTAATTTCACGAATTGACCAATCACATCGACAATGTCGGTGCGATCGAGAATCTGATCAATCGTATGTTGAGGAATGGCCATAGTCTGCTGAGCTTCTCGTGCTGCGTTTATAAGGTGTAAATCATTGAAAAATTTAGAGTAGGAATTAAGCCGGCTCTATATAAATTCCTTTGTATACCTTTTGCGCGATTTGTTCAAGCACTGCTCAGAAATGGCAAAAGGGCAAGTATGATACCTTGCCCTTTGCAAAATTGCACCTGTAACAGTCGGCTTATTCAGCAGTCGGCTCAGGCTGTTCAGTTTCAGTGTTTTGAGGACGATCTAACAAACCAAATGACATACGGTTGGTCAGGCTGCGTTCCTGTTTGGGTTCTGGAATATTGTCAGAACCTGAGTAGGTACGTGCTTCCTTACCGAAGATTCCTAGCGTTGCACGGTTGAAGAAACTGCCTTCACTGCGCGCTGAACTTAAGTTCACCGTACCATCGGCATTCACCAGATTTGGATAGTTCAGTTTCAGTACTTCGATATATTGCTGTGAAGTGGCTTTATCACCGAGCTTGTCATAGCCATAGGCAATGGTTGCCAGAGCTTCTGGCGTTTGTGGCACTTGTGGGTAGTGTTCAATTACCCATTGCGCACGCTCAACTGCCGCAAGGTAGGCTTTACGCTTGATGTTAAAACGTGCCGCATTCATTTCATGTTCAGCCAGTTCCTGACCGATAAACTTCATACGTTGTGCAGCATCAACTGCATATTCGCTTGAAGGATAACGACGAATGAAATCAACGAAGTTCTGATACGCCACTTTCAGATAGCTGACATCGCGGTGTGACTGTTTCAGTTTGGTATAGCGCAGCAGACCGTTATAGTTTTGTTCCATATTGGCTACACCACGTACATAGTAGGCATAGTCCACATTTGGATGTTGCGGGTTTAGACGGATGAAGCGTTCAGCCAATGCCACTGCACCTTCAAAATCCTTTTGCTGGAATTTGACATAGATCAGATCCAGTTGCGCCTGAGCTGCATATTGACTGGTAGGGAAATAGGTTTCCAGACCTTCAAGCTGACGTGCAGCATCACTGTATTGCTTACGATCAAGCGCTTTTTGTGCTTTTTGAATATAAACTTGTTCGCTGGTTTCAGGGCCTTTATCCACGACGTCTTTTTTTGTTGGATTACTGCTACAGCCTACCATTGCCGATGCAACGCCTAACGTAATTGCAAGCATTGTCATTTTATAATGTGGTAGCGACATAAAAATTCCTCTGTTAATACGGGCAATGAGCTACAATTGCACTATTAAACCACTTTTGTCTGAATGAGCAAATGAGTCAAGCACAATCTTCCAATTCTAATTTCCCTGAAACTGATTTTAATTTACTTGAAGATTCTGAGGATGCAGATAACCATACTTCAGACACAACTGCAACACGTTTAGCGTTGCAATTTCAAGTGGATGAAACCTATCTGGGCCAGCGTATCGATCAGGTTGCCGCGATCGTATGGAGCGATTTTTCCCGCGAAAAGCTGAAACAGTGGATCAAGGACGGTAATTTATTGGTCAATGGTCAGCCTGTAAAGCCTAAATATAAATGTGATGGTTTTGAAACACTTACATTAAATGTTGAGCTTGAAGCACAGACCCGCAGCCTTCCTGAAGATATTCCACTGGATATCATCTACGAAGATGATGACATTATTGTGGTCAATAAACCAGTTGGCATGGTAGTACATCCGGGTGCGGGCAATAGTTCTGGTACTTTGGTCAATGCCTTATTGCATCATTACCCAAAATCAGCAGAACTGGCGCGTGCCGGTCTGGTGCACCGTATCGATAAAGATACATCGGGTTTACTGGTTGTTGCGAAAAACCTTGAAGCACAGTTCTCGTTAAGTCGTCAGCTTGAGAAAAAATCGGTGTACCGTGTTTATGACCTGATTGTATATGGCAACATCATTGCGGGTGGAACTATTGACGAGCCAATCAAACGTCATCCTGTCGATCGTGTCAAAATGACCGTATTGCCGGGCGGTAAAGATGCTGTGACCCATTACAATGTGAAAGAACGCTTCCAGCACTTTACCCGTGTTCAGGCGCGTCTAGAAACTGGTCGTACCCATCAGATCCGTGTGCACTTTAGCTATATCGGTTATGGTCTGGTCGGTGATCAGGTATATATGCCGCGTGTCCGTATGCCAGCAGGTGCTTCGCAATTGCTTGAAGATACCTTACGTGGCTTTAAACGTCAGGCATTGCATGCAGCAACCTTAGGTTTGAAGCATCCACGGACCAAAGAAGAAATGATCTTTAACGCGCCGTGGCCAGAAGACTTCACCAATCTGGTTGAAGTGCTGCGTAGCGAAAACAAGGCTTATTAATTTCTTCATTTCCAGCATTTGTCATTAAAAGGGAAGAGACATGCAATTTGTACAAGGTTTGCCTCGAGGCGTTTATGTGGGGCAGACCCGTGTTCATCATGAGCAGGTACAGCCATCAGAGCAGCCAGAACTGGCAGGCTTTAACCTGGCATTGCATGTCAATGACCATCCGGCGCGTGTGCAAAAACATCGCATGCAGTTGCTAAAAGATTTCCAGCCTTTTGGTGTAGATAAAATCACCTGGATGACCCAAACCCATAGCACCATTTGTCATAACATCAATGAGCAGATGCCATTTGAGGCACTGATCGGCGATGGTCTGGTCACGCAGCGCAAAGCACATGCCTTGATGATGATGACCGCGGACTGTCTGCCTGTGGTACTGGGCAATGCAGATGGCACAGAGGTCGCCAATCTGCATGCAGGCTGGCGTGGGCTGGCAGGTGGGATTGTGGAAAATACCATTGCTGCGATGCAGACTCAGTCGACCTGGGCATGGCTCGGTGCGGCGATTAGCCAGCCCTGTTTTGAAATTGGTGTAGAAGTAAAAGAAGCATTTTGTTCTAAATATCCTGAGCTGGACAGTGCCTTTCAGGCAGGCGAACAGGCAGGCAAGCACTATGCCGATCTGTATGCGATTGCCCGTTATATCCTGAATCAACATGGTGTTCAAACTGTGCTGGGTGGTGATCAGTGCTCTTATCGTCAGGCCGATGAGTATTTCTCTTACCGCCGTGAAGCCAAGACTGGACGCATGGCAACATTCGTGTTTATGGCTTGAAAATGTTAAACTTCACTGAAACCTTTGGCTTTTAATTGTTATGTCCCTATCTTCCAAAACTCTCGCGATTGTTTATCACAGTCCTTATGGACACACTGCCAAAGTAGCCCATTATATTGAACAGGGTGCACAGCAGGCAGGCGTTCAGGTTGCTTTGATGAATGTAGAACAAGTCGACTGGGATGTGCTGGATGCCGCAGATGCCATCATCTTTGGCTGTCCGACCTATATGGGCAGTATCAGTGCTGCAATGAAGCTGTTTATGGAACAGTCTTCGAAACGCTGGCTGGCACGTGCATGGGAGGGCAAGCTGGCAGCAGCCTTTACCAATGGCGGTGGTCTCAGTGGTGACAAGCTGGCGGTATTGCAGCAGATCAATCTGTTTGCCATGCAGCATGGCATGTTGTGGGCAGGTTTACCGTTAATGCCAACAGGGCGTAGCGTGACTGATCTGAACCGTATGTCGAGCTTCCTGGGGTTAATGACCCAATCCGATAATGCACCGGTGGATGTCACGCCTCCTGAAGGTGATTTGCAAACCGCGGTATTATTCGGTGAGCACGTTGCCCAGACATTGCACCGTTTGCATTAATTGAAGATTTTGAAATAAAAAACCTCCGCATGACGGAGGTTTTTTACTTGTGCATATTTTATCTGTGCATAATGCGCGCTTTATCACGCTGCCAGTCGCGGTCTTTCTCGGTGGCACGTTTGTCATGCAGCTGTTTACCTTTTACCAAAGCAATTTCCAGCTTGGCATGAGGACCTTTCCAATAACAGGCTAAAGGCACGCATGAATAACCCTTCTGGTTAATTGCACCTAACAGCTTGTCAATTTCACGGCGATTCAATAACAACTTACGTGTACGCGTTGCTTCTGGTACCACGTGGGTAGAAGCGCTCAATAGCGGCTGAATCTGGGCACCAAACAGGAAAGCTTCACCATTTTTAAAGGTGATATAGCTCTCTACAATGGTCATACGACCAGCACGCAAGGATTTTACTTCCCAGCCTTGTAAGGAAAGTCCAGCTTCAAATTTTTCTTCAATAAAATAATCGTGACGGGCACGTTTGTTTAGCGCAATCGTTCCGCCGTTATTTTTTTTAACTACAATACTTGCTTTCGCCATAATCTGATACTTCCAAACTTGCTGCTATTGTACCGCAACTTTAATTGAGTTGAAGTTTTTAAATTGATGGAGTTTCTTCGCCAAAAAATCAAGATTTTGTTAAAATGGAAACTTACACAATAAACAGAGTACAAATGGATGACTAAAACTCGTGTAATTTATCCGGGTACCTTTGATCCGATCACCAATGGCCATATTGACCTGGTGACTCGTGCAGCAAAGATGTTCGATGAAGTTGTGGTTGCGATTGCAATCGGACATCACAAAAACCCGGTATTTAGTCTGGAAGAGCGAGTTGAGCTGGCCCAAGCGTCGTTGAGCCATTTGAACAATGTTGAATTTGTAGGATTTGACGGCCTGCTGGTGAATTTTTTCCGTGAGCAGAATGCTACAGCAGTCCTGCGCGGTCTGCGTGCAGTGTCAGATTTTGAGTATGAATTTCAGTTGGCCAACATGAATCGCCAACTTGATTCACATTTTGAAGCGGTATTTTTAACCCCTTCAGAACAGTATTCCTTTATTTCATCCACTCTGGTGCGTGAAATTGCCCGCTTGCGAGGGGATGTAACCAAGTTTGTTCCACCAAACGTGGTTGCTGCCTTCGAGCGTAAACTTCAACAAGGTTGGTAGCGTGTCTTTATATATCACCGATGAATGCATCAACTGTGATGTCTGTGAACCTGTATGCCCGAATGAGGCAATTTATATGGGGGAACTCATTTATGAGATTAACCCGGACTTATGTACAGAGTGCGTCGGACATCATGACAAACCGCAGTGCCAGTTATTCTGTCCTGTAGACTGTATCCCGCTTGATCCAAACCATGCAGAGACGCAGGAACAGCTTCAGGCCAAGTATGAAAAACTGACTGCTCAAAAAACATCAAGCAATTAGTTGCCAGATTTGATACTATGCGGCTCGAAGTGAGCCAGACGATCGCTGCTGTGGAGATCTCCGTGATTGAAGCAGGGGAGGAAAGTCCGGGCTTCATAGGGCAAGGTGCCAGGTAACGCCTGGGCGGCGCGAGCCGACGGAAAGTGCAGCAGAGAGTAGACCGCCTTCATTATGGTTCTGAGCAATCGGAATCGGAGGTAAGGGTGAAAGGGTGCGGTAAGAGCGCACCGCATGACTGGTAACAGTTCATGGCATGGTAAACCCCACCGGAAGCAAGACCAAATAGGGATCCTTTAGGCATGGCCCATGCTGGATCCGGGTAGGTCGCTTGAGCGTATGAGTGATTGTACGCCTAGAGGAATGATCGTTCTCGACAGAACCCGGCTTATCGGCTCACTTCACCAAATTTTGATCAATCAGCACAATATGGGCTTGACGTTCTAAACAGAAAAACCCATAATGCGCGCACAGTTTAAGGCTATGTAGCTCAGTTGGTTAGAGCACCGCACTCATAATGCGGGGGTCACAAGTTCAAGTCTCGTCATAGCCACCATATTCTGAAAAAACCCACTCCGATTGAGTGGGTTTTTTTATGCCCTAATTTTATTCTGATTGGTTTGAATATCAGAGATAGCAGATTTCAAAACTTGTAGGCAAATTTTAGCTGTCTGTTCTCTAGGCGTGAATTTTTCATTCATTTGTTGAAATGGGTGTATATAGTTTCTAAAGTCTCTTAATTCTTTGCTAAATCGATATGTATCTTTTTCAATTAAATTAATTGAATGAGATACTTCAATGAAATTATGAAGTGTCCATTGATCGAAGTTTTTTACTTTGCCATCTTTTTTAGGGCTACAGTTTGAAGTATTAAAAACTCTTGGATTTAAAGAAGCAATATTTAAGAATATTCCCTCTAATGTACTACCAGCTAATAACACAACGGAAAGGTATGCTTCAGCTTTAAAAGCTTTTTCAATTTCTATTATTCTACTTTTGATTACAGGCATTAAAGTTGGGATGAGATTTAACTGAGAGTAATCAAACTTAAATTCATGTTTTATAAAATTATTTTCAATATTTTCATTATCTGATTGGAATTGTTCATCAAGATTGATTTTTGTAATAGGTGTAAGGTTAATTTCAGTGTTGGTTCTAGTAATTTGATATTTGTCGAATTGTAGATATTTATTGAACTCTTTAATTAAATTATCTAGTCGATTTAAGTCTTCAATATAATTTATAGGATTAAATAAGTTTTTAATACATATATCTAATTTTGGTGTGCCATTTATTTGAGAAAGTCGTAGATCTGTGTACATCCATCTAGATGGAAAACCTTGCCCATATACATCTTGATAATCGAACATACCAAAAAAATCGATAATTTTTGGCCCTGATCGGTATTCGGTGATTTCATTGATTAAGTCACGAAGTTTTTCAAGTGTCTTAGTTGATAGATGCATATTTATTCAAAATAATGGGTTGAATTAAATATAATGTTTAGATCAAACTTTGTACATAATTAAGCAGTGATTTCACATCATCCGTCTGCAACTGTTCACGCATCTTTAAAAACTGCTTTTCATCTAAGTCATAGAGCTTAAGTGAAAGCAGTTTTTCTATATCTTCTTCAGGGAAACGATATTTAATAATTTTCGCAGGTACGCCACCGACAACAGCATAAGGTGGCACATCTTTCGTTACTACAGCACCTGTTGCCACCACAGCACCTTCGCCAAGCGTTACACCTTGCATGATCATGGCACGAGAGCCAATCCAGCAACCATCACCAATAACAGTATCACCCGCAGGCATAAAACTGCGTGTATCGAATGGAAACGCAGAAATCCAGTCGGTACGGTGTAACTGGTTGCCACCCATCATAATCACGCATTCTGCACCAAAGCAGACAAAATTACCGATATAAAGCTGGTCAATCGGTTTCTCTGGTGTGGCTGGCTTGTCATGCAGATAACGCACGACACAACGCTCAAAACCCTGATCCCAGTAAGCCGAGTAATAGCTATAATTCCCCTTGATATGAATATTCGGATTCTTCACCGTTTTTGAGATGAACTCGAACTCACACCAATGCTTTACAGGAGAATTAATTAACTTTTCAGCCATAAGGAAGATACAAAAATAAGGAATAAGAAATTATACCTAATCGGCGTCTAAACTTGCTGAATAATATCTAAAAGACATTCGCGCACGCATAAAACAATGATTAAGCTGTGGTAGATGCTGTAGGAATACGGGCAATTACTTTAATTTCAAAATCAAAACCAGCCAGCCAGGTCACGCCTACAGCCGTCCAGTTTGGGTAAGGCTTTTGATTAAACACTTGCTGCTTAACTTTCATAATACTTTCAAACTGCTGTTCAGGATCGGTATGAAAAGTGGTGACATCGACAATATCATCAAAAGTACAACCAGCTGCTGCCAATGTCGCAGCTAAATTTTCAAAAGCCCGTTCTACCTGTTTTTCGAAATTTGGTTCAGGTGAACCATCCTCACGGCTACCAACCTGACCAGAAACGAAGAGTAAATCTTGCGATTTAATTGCAGCAGAATAACCATGTTGCTCATACAGGGCATGGCGGTCTTGAGGAAATATTGCAGTTCTAGTCATGGCTATTCTCTTTAAAAAGTTACGATGAAAATTTTTTCTTAAAGCGTTTGATAGTTTCACATACGCTTCGTATGTAAACATAATTGACATACGGGGCGTATGTCAATTAAAATTTTTGCAATGCTGAAGTGGGAATAGAAATGTCTGTTCGTGAATTAAAAATGGCCGAAACCCGTAAAAAACTGATTCAAGTGGCACGCCGTGCATTTGGGGAATATGGTTATGCAGATACTTCAATGGATAAACTCACGGCAGAAGCAGGGCTGACCCGTGGAGCGCTGTATCATCATTTTGGTGATAAAAAGGGCTTATTTGCTGCGGTGGTTGATCAAATTGATTCAGAGATGGCTTTATCTGCCCAGCAATATCTGGAGCAGCCTGATGATCTATGGGATGGATTGATGCTGGAAGGGCGCACCTATATCGAACATGCATTAAATGCTGAGTTTCAACGCATTGTGCTACGCGATGGCCCGGCAGTATTGGGTGATCCAGCACATTGGCCAAGTCAGAATAAATGCCTGCAGTCAACACGTGAATGCGTAGAACAGTTACTGGCTGAAGGTCGATTAAAACCAGTCGATGCGCTTGCTACCGCGGTCTTGCTAAATGGCGCAGCCATGAATGCAGCACTGTGGGTGGCATCCAGCGATGATCCTGCACAGGTTTTACCTCAGGCTTTACAGGCATTTGAAGCATTGGCTTCTGGCTTTTTAAAATAAAACCGATAGAAATTTTCAGGATTAATAAAAAACCCCTCAAGCGAGGGGTTTTACAGCCTAAAAATATCTAAATAAAAATTAGATATATTCAACCTTGGAAATTTCGTATTCTACTTCACCTTGTGGTGTCACGATTTTCACTTCGTCGCCTTCGTTTTTACCTAAAAGGCCACGTGCGATCGGAGAGTTCACAGAGATCTTGTTGATCTTAAAGTCTGCTTCGTCATCACCCACAATTTTGTAAGTTTTTTGTTCTTCAGTGTCCAGATTTTCAATGGTCACTGTCACGCCAAATACAACACGACCGTTTTGTTCCAGCGCTTTAACATCAATCACCTGGCAAGCGCCAAGTTTACCTTCGATGTCCTGAATACGACCTTCACAGAAGCCCTGTTGTTCACGTGCAGCATGATACTCTGCATTTTCCTTTAGATCTCCATGTTCACGCGCTTCAGCAATTGCTGCTGTAATACGTGGGCGATCAACAGTTTTCAATTGATGTAATTCTTTCTCTAAGGCGATTTTGCCTTCAGGAGTCATAGGATAACGTTGCATAGTTGTCCCTCAAAATTAGGTATGTAAGTAAAATACAAAGTGTATAAATGAAAAAAAGCCCGCCACCGAGAAGGTGGCGGGACTTCTCAGTAACGAATTAACCTACTGTTAAATCTTGCAAACGATATACATCCATCGGCAATTTAATCGCTAAAGCTTGGCATACTGCATCCGCACCATTCAAGGTAGTTGTGTTATACACTTTACCTTGAAGCGCTGAACGACGGATCGAGAATGAATCCTCTTGCGCTTTTTTACCTTCAGTCGTGTTAATCACAAGGTGGATTTCGCCGTTTTTAATACGGTCCACGATGTTTGGACGACCTTCAGCTACTTTGTTCACGCGTTCACATTCCAGACCAGCTTCGCTAATGACCTTAAATGTACCATCAGTTGCTAGAATCTTGAAGCCTAGGTCGATCAATTGTTTTGCAATACCTGCTGCACGAGCTTTATCTGAGTCACGTACAGAGATGAATGCGCGTTTCACTTCACCTTCTGTTGGTAGACCAGGTAAACGCTCATTCGCACCAAGTACAGCTTTGTAGAATGCTTCACCGAATGTTTTACCAACACCCATTACTTCGCCTGTTGATTTCATTTCAGGGCCAAGGATTGGGTCAACACCAGGGAATTTGTTGAATGGGAACACTGCTTCTTTTACAGAGAAGTGTTCAGGAATAATCTCTGAAGTGAAGCCTTGCGACTCAAGAGATTGACCTGCCATACAACGTGCAGCCACTTTCGCTAAAGATTCACCGATACACTTAGAAACGAACGGTACAGTACGTGATGCACGCGGGTTCACTTCCAGGATGTAAACGTCAGTACCTTTCACAGCAAACTGTACGTTCATCAAACCGATTACGCCAAGCTCTTTTGCCATTGCGATGGTTTGACGACGCATTTCGTCCTGTACTTCTTGAGATAGAGAGTACGGAGGAATCGAACATGCTGAGTCACCTGAGTGAATACCCGCTTGTTCAATGTGCTGCATGATACCGCCGATCACAACGTCTTTACCGTCAGATACGCAGTCTACGTCAACCTCGATTGCGTCATCTAGGAAGCGGTCAAGAAGAACTGGTGCTTCGTTAGATGCTTGAACTGCATCACGTAAGTAGCGTTTTAATTCTTCGTCGTTGTAAACGATTTCCATCGCACGACCACCAAGTACGTAAGATGGACGTACCACAAGTGGGTAGCCAACTTTCGCAGCTTCAGACATGCCTTCTTCAGCAGATTTAACGATGCTGTTGTTTGGCTGACGAAGTTGTAAACGTTGAATCATTTGCTGGAAACGTTCTCGGTCTTCTGCACGGTCAATCGCGTCTGGAGATGTACCAATGATTGGCGCACCAGCTTCTTCTAAAGCACGTGCCAGTTTCAATGGAGTTTGACCACCGTACTGAACGATAATGCCTTTAGGCTTCTCGATACGCACGATTTCAAGCACATCTTCCAAAGTGATTGGTTCGAAGTACAAACGATCTGATGTGTCGTAGTCGGTAGAAACAGTTTCAGGGTTACAGTTCACCATGATAGTTTCATAGCCGTCTTCACGCATTGCAAGGGCAGCGTGTACACAGCAGTAATCGAATTCGATACCTTGACCAATACGGTTAGGACCACCACCGATCACCATGATCTTGTCTTTAGCAGACGGGTTCGCTTCACACTCTTCATCGTAAGTTGAGTACATGTATGCTGTATCAGATTCGAATTCTGCAGCACATGTATCCACACGTTTATAAACTGGAGTTACGCCCAGATTCCAACGGTGTTTACGGAATTGCTTTTGTGAAATACCCATCAAGTTCGCAATGCGAAGATCTGATAAACCTTTACGTTTGAATGCACGGATGTTGTCCGCATTCAAGTCACCAAAACCTAAAGTTTTGATTTGGTTTTCAGTTTTGATGATGTCTTCGATTTGGATCAAGAACCAACGGTCAATGTTTGTCGCAGCGAATACTTCGTCTAGTGTGAAACCGTGACGGAATGCATCGCCCACGTACCAAATACGCTCTGGACCTGGAACTTTAAGCTCTTGTAAGATTTTCTCACGTGCGCCTTCAGTACCCACTTCGATTTTTTCGTCAAAACCACAAGCGCCCACTTCAAGACCACGAAGGGCTTTTTGCATAGACTCTTGGAAGTTACGACCAATTGCCATTACTTCACCCACAGATTTCATCTGTGTAGTTAAAGTTGCGTCAGCTTGTGGGAATTTCTCGAAGTTGAAACGAGGAATCTTGGTAACTACATAGTCAATTGCAGGTTCGAATGATGCAGGAGTCGTACCGCCAGTGATGTCGTTTTTCAACTCATCAAGCGTGTAACCTACAGCCAATTTCGCCGCAATTTTCGCAATTGGGAAACCAGTTGCTTTAGATGCAAGGGCAGAAGAACGAGAAACACGTGGGTTCATCTCGATCACGACCATACGACCAGTTTTCGGGCAAATACCGAACTGAACGTTAGAACCACCCGTTTCTACACCAATTTCACGAAGTACAGCTAAAGATGCATTACGAAGTAACTGGAATTCTTTGTCTGTAAGCGTTTGAGCAGGCGCAACAGTGATTGAGTCACCTGTGTGCACGCCCATTGGGTCGAAGTTTTCAATAGTACATACAATGATACAGTTGTCGTTTTTGTCACGAACAACTTCCATCTCGTATTCTTTCCAACCAATTAAAGATTCATCGATCAATAATTGTTTGGTTGGAGAAAGATCGAAACCGCGTTCACAGATTTCAATGAATTCTTCTTTGTTGTAAGCGATACCACCGCCTGAACCACCCATGGTGAATGAAGGGCGGATAATTACAGGGAAGCCAAAGCGTGCTTGAATTTCTAAAGCTTCTTCCATTGACTCGGCAATGTCAGCTTTTGGACATTCAAGACCAATTTTACGCATTGCTTCGTCAAACAGTTTACGGTCTTCAGCTTTTTCAATCGCTTCTTTAGTCGCACCGATCAGTTCAACATTGTATTTTTCTAAAATGCCGTGCTCATCAAGGGCAAGGGCACAGTTCAATGCAGTTTGACCACCCATTGTAGGAAGAACTGCGTCTGGACGTTCTTTCTCAATGATTGCTGCAACAGTCTGCCAAGTAATCGGTTCGATATACGTTGCATCTGCCATTGCAGGGTCAGTCATAATGGTTGCCGGGTTAGAGTTGACCAAAATAACACGGTAGCCTTCTTCACGAAGCGCTTTACACGCTTGCGCGCCTGAATAGTCAAACTCACACGCCTGACCAATCACAATAGGACCAGCACCGATAATTAAGATGCTTTTAATGTCTGTACGTTTAGCCATGATGCTTCCTTAATTACTTCTTAGATGCTTCGATAAGTTCGATGAAATGATCGAACAATGGTGCGCAGTCATGTGGACCAGGGCTTGCTTCAGGGTGACCCTGGAAGCTGAATGCAGGTTTGTCTGTGCGATGGATACCCTGGTTGGTACCATCAAACAGTGAACGATGAGTCACACGCAATGCCGCAGGCAAGGTGCTTTCATCCACTGCGAAGCCGTGGTTTTGAGAAGTAATCATCACTGTACCAGTTTCAATGTTCTGTACAGGATGGTTGGCACCGTGGTGACCATGAGGCATTTTCACAGTCTTAGCACCGCTTGCAAGCGCAAGAATCTGGTGACCCAGGCAAATACCAAATACTGGTACGTTGCGGGCATCTTCTACAATTGTTTTTACAGCTTCAATTGCGTAGTCACATGCAGCTGGATCGCCAGGGCCGTTCGATAAGAATACGCCATCTGGATTCAGTGCAAGTACGTCAGCAGCAGGAGTTTGCGCAGGTACCACAGTCAATTTACAACCGCGGTCTGCAAGCATACGTAGGATGTTGGTTTTGACACCGTAATCGTATGCAACAACATGGAATTTAAATTCTGGTTGAGCGAAGCCTTTACCTAAAGTCCATGAACCTTCAGTCCATTCAAAACCTTCAGGATCACAGCATTCTTTTGCAAGGTCTAAACCATTCAGACCACCGAATGCACGTGCTTTTTCAAGTGCTTCTTCTTCAGTGATGTTTTCGCCTGCAAGGATACAACCGTTTTGTGCACCTTTATCACGCAAAATTCGAGTGAGTCGTCGCGTGTCGATGTCAGCAATAGCCACTACATTGTGCTGTTCTAGATATTCACCTAGTGATTGTTCAGCACGGAAGTTACTGTGTAATAAAGGAAGGTCACGGATAATTAAACCGTTTGCCCATACTTTATGAATACGACCTGATTCTGCGTCTTCTTCGTTGCAACCCGTATTACCGATATGTGGGTAAGTTAAAGTTACAAGCTGCTGTGCATAACTTGGATCAGTCAAAATTTCTTGATAGCCAGTCATGGCAGTGTTGAAAACGACTTCACCAGTCGTACAACCCGATGCGCCAATCGAAGTACCTTTAAAGATAGTTCCGTCGGCAAGGGCTAAAATTGCTGGGGTGCTCAAACCAAAGCTCCTGAAATTTAGGCTGTAAAAAAGCGAGTAGACGAAAAAAAAGGAAGGTTAATTTTTAAACCTACCCTCCTATGTCTGCTCGCTTGAACTTAACACGGCATTATACGCAGTAACACCTGCTAAGTCCAATAGCTTTGCTGCAAAAGTATGAGATAAATGGCTTGCTTTTTGCTTGAAAGTCTGTTTCATGATCAATGTTGAAAAATGTAACCATTTAATAATTGTCAGACAAATCAAGTCTTAAATTTTATCGAATTTACTAATATGAAATCGTCAAAACATAACTAAAGGCAAAAGACATGGCTACCACAACTAAAACTACAACATCTAAAAAAAATCTGAATGTCGTTGTCACTGAATCTGCCGAGCAGCTTGAAAAAGCAGCAATAGAGGCGAAAGAGCAGGCAGTGGAAACGCTTGGCGAAAGCAAAGAAAATATTGAAGCTGAAGTAAAAAAACTCAGCAATACTGTGACTGATCAGCTGACCCAGTTTAAGCAGGATTTGCTACAGCGCATTGACACCCTGAAAGAGCAGTTATTTGGTTCACAAAAAGAGTTGAATGAACTGACCAGCTTTATAAAAACCGAATTTAATGCGGTGATTGATGATCTATCGAAACTTGGTAAAGAATTAAAAGAAGATGTTACCCAGATTTCGACCAAGCATAAGGATCATCTGGCAGATACCCTAAAACGCTCTAAAGACAGTACGATTGAAGTTTTGAAAAAAGTTAAACCCGTCGTTGTAAAAGGAGAAAACGAAGAAAAAGAAACTGATCTAAAAAGTTAAATAAGCAACAAAACAAAAAAAAGCAGCCAATGGGGAACAGATCAGTTCTCCTTTTGCGTTGGGCGCAACACTGACTCATAAAACAAAAATAGGGGGTCATGATGTAACATCATCTTATTGCGGCAATATTGCTAATCGCCTTGATCATGGTTCTGAATCTTGAGACCTGGAAAAGCCGTCTAGCCTATCTTGCTATGGTAATACTGAGTTTAAGTTATCTCAGTGTTTTACAGGCCGCAATTTCCATTATTACGATTACTATGATTCTGATCTTTTATGCTGCTGTGACAGCAGTACAGAGAAATGCAAAACTACATCACTAATCCATTTACCCTTAATTAAGGCAAAATAAAAACGTGAGACCGATGGGCCTCACGTTTTTTATATTTTCGTTACCTGTATGTTACAGGATAGGATTTAAATCCTAGAACACATGCAACCAGTCACGCTTGTTATGGAAGTCTGCCTCTGGACTACTGTGATGCATGGCATAGTATTGATCGCCTTGAGAAGTTTTCAATACAGCAGACAGACCAAGGAACAGATCAGCCCATTTTAGCTTGTTCAGTGCCATGAAATCGGTTAGATCCAGACTGACGTTAAGTCCATAATGGGTTCGCTTGAGCTGGTTCAGGTCGATATCATAAGCCGCTTGAGGAGGCATTTCTTCCGGATAACGGTATTCTTCAAACTGATAGGCCTGCCAGGCCTGAGAAGGAGAGAGATTAATCTCGCGATAAAAATCTTCGTCCTTTACCCCAATAAAAATTTCAAAACACGTCTGTTCCCAGAGGAAATCCTGACGGGGGTGTGCTGCGACCAGTTCAGGCCAAAGCACATACTGGTTCGGATCGCGGAGCCAAAAACCCACATTCAATGTAGATGGGCCTTGTTGTTCAATCGCGCCAACCAGCGAGATCGCCTGAAAACGACGATCAAATGCATTCAGTTCGTAACTAGCCATAGATCCTGAACTTAGTTAGACAAGTGCGCAAAGCGAACAAGGTTAGACAGTTTTTGGTTCTGTTTCGGCGCTTTCTTGTAAAGCAACGCAATTTTACCAATGGTTTGTACGATTTCAGCACCTGTTGCTTCAACGATTTCAGTAATGAGAACAGCACGTGCTTCACGATCTTCAGCCACAACTTTCACTTTAATCAGTTCGTGGTCGTTCAGCGCACGCTCAAGTTCTTCGATCACGTTTTCAGTCAGGCCTTTGTCACCAAGCATTACCACTGGGTTTAATGCATGTCCGATTTGACGTAAACGTTTACGTTCCTGAATAGATAAAGACGCCATGAGAGATAACCTGATTTTTAAAACGGCTTAGTATAGCAAAAGCAAAAAACAAACGCTTTAAATTCTCAGGAAATAATCGGCGCCATCACATAAAAAATCCAACCAACTGACTTAGATTTAGATACAGATCAATACTGCAAATCATGTGTTTTTCACGTACAATTAATAATTGGAAGTTTTTTTTATTTAGAGAGTTATGGCAACACGCATTACCAACCAGAAGTTATCCAAAAGTAGTCGTGCGTGGATGAGAGAGCATCTCGATGACTTTTATGTGAAGAAAGCGCAAAAAGAAGGTTATCGGGCACGTGCTGCATATAAACTTCTTGAGATTCAGGAAAAATACGGCATCATCAAGCCAGGCATGACGGTTGTCGATCTGGGGGCAGCACCAGGAAGCTGGTCGCAAATCGCCGGTAAACTGGTCGGTTCCAAAGGTCTGGTGATCGCATCGGATATCCTGGAAATGGATGCACTGCCAGATGTGACCTTCCTGCAAGGTGACTTCCGTGAGCAGGAAGTGTTCGATAAATTGTTAAATATTTTAGATGGACGTACGGTAGACGTTGTAATTTCCGATATGGCCCCCAATACATCAGGTAATAAGGCTGTAGATCAACCGCGTCAGATCTATCTCTGTGAACTGGCCCTCGACTTTGCCAATAAGGTTTTAGGTCCTAAAGGTCAGTTTATTGTTAAAGTCTTCCAGGGCACTGGCTTTGATGAATTCCGTAAGGAAGTGGTCAATAGTTTTGATGTTCTGAAAACCGTAAAACCAGCTGCATCGCGTGCTCGCTCGAAAGAAGTCTTTCTGGTGGGGCAGGGGCGCAAGAAGGCTTCGAAATAAAGTCTACTTGCCAACACGCTAAAAATTGTGCATTTTGTACGTTTTTAATAATTGCAAGTTGAACAAACTTGGAAATTAAGGTCACCCGCGAGGGCATGATCAAATTAGATTGGAAATGGGAATAAAGCTTTGAGCGATCTTTTTAAGAATGCCGTATTGTGGCTCGTGATACTGGGTGTGCTGGTGCTCATCTTCAGCAACGTCAGTGATCGCAATCAGCCGACAACAATGAACTATTCAGAGTTCGTTGCAGCGGTGAATGACGGCCAGATTAAGCAAGTGACAATAGATGGCGAAAGAATTCGTGGTGAGAAATCAAATGGTTCCGAGTTTGAAAGTATTCGCCCGGCAGTTCAGGATCCTGAACTGATGCCAAATCTCATCAAGAACAACGTGGTTGTTGAAGGTACTGCACCACAACGCCAAGGCTTGTTGATGCAGTTGCTTATCGCAAGTTTCCCTGTGCTCTTAATCATTTTGTTATTCATGTTCTTTATGCGCAACATGGGTGGCGGTGCAGGCGGCAAGAATGGCCCGATGAGCTTCGGTAAGTCGAAGGCAAAAATGCTGTCTGAAGACCAGATTAAAGTGACTTTTACTGACGTTGCGGGTTGTGATGAAGCAAAACAGGAAGTGGTCGAAATTGTTGACTTCCTGAAAGATCCAGCAAAATTCAAACGTCTGGGTGCGACTATTCCTAAGGGTGTCCTGATGGTGGGCCCTCCAGGTACAGGTAAAACCCTGCTTGCAAAAGCGATTGCAGGTGAAGCAAAAGTCCCATTCTTCAGTATTTCCGGTTCTGACTTCGTAGAAATGTTCGTGGGTGTCGGTGCATCTCGTGTACGTGACATGTTTGAACAGGCGAAACGCCATGCACCATGTATCATCTTCATCGATGAGATTGATGCTGTTGGTCGTCACCGTGGTTCAGGTACTGGTGGTGGTCATGATGAGCGTGAGCAGACACTGAACCAGATGCTGGTAGAAATGGACGGTTTCGAAGGCAATGAAGGCATTATCGTGATCGCGGCAACTAACCGTGCCGATGTACTGGATAAAGCTTTACTTCGTCCAGGCCGTTTTGACCGTCAAGTCATGGTGGGCTTGCCAGACATCAAAGGTCGTGAACAAATCTTGAATGTTCACTTGAAGAAACTGCCTTCTACAACGGGCGTAGATATTAAAGTCCTGGCTCGTGGTACACCTGGTTTCTCTGGTGCCCAGTTGGCGAACCTTGTAAACGAAGCAGCATTATTTGCAGCACGTCGTAACAAGAATACTGTCGATATGCACGACTTTGAAGATGCGAAAGACAAGCTGTACATGGGTCCTGAACGTAAATCGATGGTGCTTCGTGAAGAAGAGCGTCGTGCAACGGCTTACCATGAAGCGGGTCATGCGATTGTTGCTGAAATGCTGCCAGGTACAGACCCTGTGCATAAGGTAACCATCATGCCGCGTGGTTGGGCATTGGGTGTAACATGGCAGTTGCCTGAACACGACCAAACCAGTCATTACAAAGACAAGATGTTGAATGATCTTTCTATCTTGTTTGGGGGCCGTATTGCTGAAGAAGTCTTCATTAACCAGATGTCGACAGGTGCTTCAAACGACTTTGAACGTGCAACCAAACTTGCGCGTGCGATGGTGACCAAATACGGTATGTCTGACAAATTGGGTGTCATGGTCTATGAAGAGGACTCTCAACAGTCATTCATGGGCAGCATCGGTAGCCGTAGTATTTCAGAAGCAACGCAGCAACAAGTCGATGCTGAAGTTCGTCGTATTATTGATGAGCAATACCGTGTTGCACGCGATATCCTTGAAAATAACAAAGATATTGCCCATGCAATGGTGAAAGCATTACTTGAGTGGGAAACCATTGATCGCGAACAAATTCGTGACATCATGGAAGGTCGTGAGCCTAAGCCACCAAAGGTATATGTTGCTGAAAATCCTGTGATTGATGTAACACCGAAGGATGGTCCATTGACTCCTCCGCCATTACCAGCGAACTAAACTGAAAATATAAAAAAACCACCTTCGGGTGGTTTTTTTATATCCATAATTTGGATTGTTTTAGCTGAATGTTATATTGAACTAATAAAAGCCAATGAGCAAATATAAAAATGAAGCTGCCAGTTTTAGAATCCAGTATTTATCAGCTACGTTTAGAGCCGCTGACTTGGGAACATTTTGCAGATTTAGAAGCAGCTTGTGCTGAAGGAAACCTAGGTGATGTGCTTTATAATTCTGTACCTTACTTGAGCAAGTTAAAACAATATGTACAGCTGGCTTTTGATCAACAGGCGCAGGGCACCAGGATGGCTTTTGCTGTGATCGATTTAATATCTGGCCGAACAATTGGCACCACCAGTTATCATGATATCAAACCTGAAATTCCACGCTTTTATATTGGCTATACCTGGTATGCACAGCGCTATCAGCGTACTTATGTGAATCGGGTCTGTAAATATCTCTTATTGAGTCATGCTTTTGAGCAGCTTAATGCTCAGGTCGTGGGCTTCCGCACTGATCATCTGAATCTAACAAGTCAAAAAGCCATAGAAGCTCTAGGAGCGAAACGGGATGGCGTCATTCGATGTCATATGCTGCGTAAGGATGGTCAGACAGTTCGGGATAGTTATATCTACAGTATTTTGGAAAGTGAATGGGCGGATGTGAAATTGCAACTACAATCCCGACTGATGCAATACTCCAATAAACAGCAGTTTGAAATCTAGTTCTGAATCGATTCAGCTTTGCTTTATAGTGCTATCCATACGACAATACGCGGGTTATTGGATTTAGGATAAAAACATGCAGCTGATGCCGTTATTACCACGCATATGGACATTTGGACACTTAAAACTGGATCTGTCTCAGCCGCATGTGATGGGAATTTTGAATGTCACACCGGATTCATTCAGTGATGGAGGCAAACATAATTCGAAAGATGCCGCAGTCGCCCGCGCATTGGAAATGATGGCTGAAGGTGCAACTGTGATTGATGTCGGTGGTGAGTCGACCCGTCCAGGCGCATCAGCGGTCGAAGTAGAAGAAGAAATTCGCCGTGTGGTGCCAGTAGTTGAAGAGCTGGCCAAGCACAATGTCATCATTTCAATTGATACTTCACAGCCAGAAGTAATTAAAGCTGCAGTCAAGGCTGGGGCACATATCTGGAATGATGTTCGTGCACTGACGCGCCCCAATGCTTTGGCAACAGCTGCTGAGCTGGATATTCCTGTGATCATTATGCATATGCGTGGTGAACCTACGACGATGAATAATCTGGATCAGTATGAAGATGTCACGCTTGATGTCATTGCAGAATTAAAACAGCGGGTGCAGGATGCTTTAGATGCAGGGGTAAAACCTGAGCATATTATGATTGATCCCGGTTTTGGATTTGCCAAAAATGCCGAACAGAATCTTAAGCTACTGAATGAATTGTACAAACTGAATCAACTCGGCTATCCAATGTTGTCTGCACTGTCACGTAAACGCTTTATTGGACAGGTACTGAACGGGGCAGAAGCTGTAGAGCGCGCAGTGGGATCAGTGGCAGCACATTTGCTGAGTATTCAACAAGGTGCCTGCATGGTACGGGCACACGATGTGAAAGCAACTGCAGATGCGATTAAAGTCTGGAAGGCCATGCAAGCCGCAGTTTAATGAGCTGCTGATTATAGCCAGGCGGTGCGCTGTTTGGCTTTTAAGTGGCAATGTGGTATATAGGGCACGCTTAATTTTTAATATGGTTTTAGAGTGCCTGTAATGTTTGCAGATTTACTTCTCCCAATGTTCGATGATGAATATTATCCCGATATTCTGGTTGCTGAAGTAAAGCAGCACATCGAACGCTTTGCCAAAAAGGTGACAAAATCTGGTTTATCTGAATACGAGATTTATCAGTTTGCCAATGCGACTGTGGCAGAAATTAATGAAATGAAGCCACAGTTTGAAGACCTGGATTCCTCTTTAGATGATACCGCAGCAGATTATATTGCTGAAGCCATGATGATGGTGGTACAGGAACAGGGATACTTTCAAATTGAAATGGAAGAGCTGGTCGCCACCCGTGAATGGTAAGAAAAAAGCCCTGTTTTTACAGGGCTTTTTTTAATGATCTAAAAATGCTTCTTTAAAATTTTTATAATGAATTTCATCTAGCAGTTTCTGTTCTTCCTGCATGCAGCGTTGATGTAATTCCAGATAATATTTTTTTAAATCCTTTTGCAGTGGCCCAGGTTCCGGTTCTTTGCTTTGCGACTGTTGATAAGACCAGTAAGCTAATTGGCGGATGTGCTGCAAACGTACCAGCTGGGTACTGCGCGTAGAGTTTCTAAAGCCTGGCTCAATTAAAACTGCGATAAAACTGCTGAAAGCCAGTAGGCCCAGGCAAGGTAAAGCTATGAGCGCTGAATGGAAATACTGATAATTGATAATTGATAGAACAACAATCAAGGTTTGAATATATAAACAGGATTGCAGGCGCTTTGCGTAGCGTACAGAGCTGTACTTGGCCTGAAACTGGGCACGCCAGATATAAGGATAGAGCATACCGATGAGTACGATCGTACCCGCACTAATGGCCTGATTCTTTGAATCCATAAAGTCCGGATAAAAAGGCAGGGAAAAGCACAGAACACAAAATCCGGTAATCAGCATCAAAATACCAATACGTAAATATAAATATGGATCAATAGTTTGATTAAAATATTTATAGCGGCTGTAGCTGAGTCTGCAAAAGAATGCATCAGGATGGCGTAACTGTAATTTGGCTAGATCGAAAGAGCGGGGTGCGGACATAAGGAGGCACACTCTATTTTTGAATTTCAGGCACAAAAAAACCAGCGGATTGCTGGGTTTCTGCATTTGCACCATTTTAAGCTGAATCAAAATGGTGCCCGAGGCCAGACTCGAACTGGCACGCTTTGTGGGCGGGGGATTTTAAATCCCCTGTGTCTACCGATTTCACCACTCGGGCATGCGCGCCATCATAGATGAGCAGAGAGAACTTGGCAAGATGATTTCTTATTATTTGTTTTATTTTCAGTCAATTTGGCCATTAAAATTAAAAAGAAAGCAAAGCTGATCTTATTTAAAGCTTTAAATTTCAATAAATTTACAGATTTACAGTACTTCGTCCAGATAGCTGTCCACATCAATATGTTTAATGCGTTTACAGTACTGGTGCTCAGTTTTGAATAACTGGCTATACAGATCTGCATAGCGGTTCAGCTGACGCTTGAGTACTTCATATTCGGGGTTGTTTGCCGAAGTCATATAGAGTTTTAATCGGGTTTTCAGACTTTGTTTGTATGCCCAGAAACAGACACGACGCAGTTGATGCAGCTGATAATATTCACTGTCCTGACTATTTTGGCGAAACAGATTTTCCTTATAAAAACGCACGAAGCCAAAACTGACACCAAAGAACAGGAGCGCCCACATCACAAACTGACTTTGTAAAAATTCAATATTCAGGGCAGACAGAATTACGACTACAGCAAGTTTGACCGGACTATGTCTTAATAGTTGATAAAGTGAATGCGAAGAATGTCGAATCTGTTTAATGACCAATGGAACAATCAGCATGAGAAACAGCAAAATTGCCAGAATGGCATAGGCATGTGCCTGAAAGTTGCTAAGCTCTGTAAAATTACTCAGGAAAATATCTTTCAGTACCAAACTGATTGGCACGAAAATCATGCTTGCCAAGAGCCAGGGAATAAATTCACGACGGTCATCCAGTACGCCTCTGGTCTTGATCTGGCTATAAAACAGGTAATTGTGCTTAAACGCCGCCGGGTAGAGCAGCTGAAGTTGCTGAAGCAGCACATTGACTTGTTGGTTTTGCATGTAGAGGTCGGGCAGGAGGATAGATGAGTCAGATTACTATAAAGTAAATTGCTGAATTTTTCAGAAAAATTGTAAGGCGCAATTAAATCATCTCACTTACAGCAGGATTTTATCTTTTTGCCCGGGAATTATGCGAAAATAGTCCATTGTAGATATTATTTGTAAGGGCAGTTCATGACTGATCAATCTCCTGAGACTTTAAGTGACATCGAAATTCTTGACCTGTTACAGGCAATGAAAAATGATGAATTAGATACCGAAGCGAAAGAAGCTATTCGTCAGGGTGGTAAAGCGGGTCGTCAGGAAGCGCATAAGCAGGCGCTGGTTAAATTAAATCAGTCATTTGAAGAAAAATTTGTTGAAGCAGTGTCTATCGCGCTGCATTTGAATGAAGCTCAGATCAAAAAGATTCGTTATAAGAAAGACCGTATTCGTATTTTAAAAGCGCGTGGTATTGACTACCTGGCGATTGATGGTGCGGAAACTGCATTTGTATTGGCACAGATCGCACAGGCCATTGTGCGTGAAGATGCAATCGTGACACATGACCTGCATAATATTTTCCCATTCTGGAAAGAAGGCTGGCCAATGGTGCAGTTCGATAATGCTTATAAAATTCTGGAAGATGATATCCGTATTCACTACCAAGCCGTATTAGATGCCTTAATTAGCAAATACTAATTCAAATAAAAAAGCACCTTAGGGTGCTTTTTTAATGGTCGTAAATCCAGCGAAGTAGACCTCGTACAGGCCAAATAAATAAACGCCACCATGTGATTAAAGGATAAATAACCCAAAAAGGTTCAAATAGCATGGTGTTATCGTAACTTTTTCGACGTCTTTCATAACCGTAAGGGGTGATCATGCAGGCGAAAATCAATAATCCCACCGCTAAAAATAAAAATAATGGATTTTGTACTTTTGAAAAAAAGTAATAAATCAAATATAGGGCGGAATAAAAACTGAAACATGCAACGATTGCAGTAATACTCATATTTAACCTTTCTTTTTATCGTTTTAATTCAAGAAGAATCAGATTAATCTGATTCTTCTTCGGTAGTATTTTTATTAGGCCCTAATAGGCGAGTCACCAGCAGCTGGTCAATTTTGAAATGATCGACATCGACAACTTCAAATTTATAACCTGCATGAATCACAATATCCGCCGGACGTGGAATCTTGCGCAGCTTGTACATCATGAAGCCAGCCAGGGTTTCATAATTTTCTTCTTCAGGCATTTCATCAATGCCTAAGGCATGCTTCATGTCTTCAATTGGTGTACTGCCTTCAATCAGCCATGAATCAGCATCGCGTTTGAAGATCTGCTGATCTTCTTCCATTGGGGTCACCCAGTCACCCATTACAGTAATCATAATGTCAGACAGGGTAATTACACCGACAACCAGTGCATATTCATTGATCACCACTGCAAACTTTTCTTTGCTAGAGCGGAAACGGTCGAGCAGCTCAGATAAGGTCAGGGTATCTGGAATCATTAACACATTACGAATGGTTGATTCATTCAGCTGATTGATTTTCTGGTTATTTAGAATACGAACTAAAATATCCTTGGCATCGACGTAACCAATGACCTGGTCGATATTTTCATTACACACCAGGAATTTGGAATAAGGATATTGCGCTAGTTTTTGACGAATACTATCTTCGGCTTCAGTCAGGGTAAAGAAGATGACATTTTCACGTGTAGTCATACTGGAAGGGACGTTACGTTCTTCAAGTTCAAACACGTTTTCAATAAAGTGATGTTCCTGCTTTTGCAGTACGCCGGCTTGAGCACCCGCATCCATCACCGCAGAGATATCTGCAAAGGTAATATTGTCGTCACGGATTGTGTTGACTTTAAATAAGCGGAACAGCAAATTTGCAATGGCATTAATTACCCAAGCCAATGGCTTGCAGATTTTAATAAAAACTTGAATCGGGTTGATGACAGAAACTGAAATTTTTTCCGGTGCAATCATAGCCAGACGTTTCGGCATCAGATCGGCAAATAGAATAAATAACGAAGTTACCAATGTGAAGGACAGAGCAAAACTGATGTTCTGGGTCCAAGGACCATCATGTACACGAGATACAAATGCAGCGATATAAGGACGAAAGGCGCCTTCACCTAGAATACCACCGAGAATAGCGACAGCATTTAAGCCAATTTGGGAGGCAGCAAAAAAGTCTGCTGAGTTTTCCTGTAAATCCAGCACTTTCTGGGCACGGAGGTCGCCTGACTCAGCCAAAATTTTAAGTTTGACCTTGCGGGCACCTGCAAGTGCGATTTCAGTCAGTGATAAAAAACCAGCCCCCGCGATGAGTATTAAGATAATCACGATGTTTTGAAAGAGGCTCACGTAATCCACCTGTGGATTGATATTATCTTGGAATATTTTTAACACAAAAAAGGACTTGAGGTGTAAAAACAGATCTCAAGTCCTTACAGTATAAGCTTAAAAAATAAGAATTTATTCGAAATTCAAATTAATAGGGTGAAAATTGCGAATTATTCTGCATAAATTCACGATTCTCTTCTTCAATCATCTGACGCGCCACATACAGAATTAGCTGACGTAACCAGCGATGCGCCGGATGATGATGCAGCAATGGACACCAAGCCATCTTCAATTCAAATTCTGGAATATAGAACGGTGGATCTTTTAGCAGCAAGTTATGGTTCTTGGCCTGTAAGCGGGCGATACGGGTTGGCAACGTAGCAACCAGATCCACATTCGATGCAAGAAGTCCCGGCATTTGATAATGTCGGGTAAACACCGAAATCTTACGCTTTTGACCAATACGTTCCAGTGCCTGATCAATCCAGCCGAGCCCAGCCTGTTTCTCAGGATTAACCCCGAAACCTACGCCCATGCCGGTTTTAGATACCCAGATATGCTGTGCATCTAGATAGCTTTTCAGGTTCAGATTGCCAGCAGCAGGGTGCTTATTATTTAGCAGACAAGAAAAGCTGTCACGCCAAACCAGGACCTGGTGGAAACTTTGTGGAATTTCATTGAACCGGTTGATTGCCAGGTCGACCTTACCTTGTTCCATGTCGCGATACGACACATCACTTGGGGTCAGGAAATCCAGAACCACATTCGGCGCTTCCGAACGGAGTGCTTTTACTAGGCGTGGTACCAGTGTGGCTTCAGCATAATCTGAAGTCATGATGCGAAAGACGCGATTGGAGGTATAAGGACGGAACTCGGTACGGGGTTCCAGAATCATGGATAGATCAGACAGAGCATCGCGAATACGTGGTTGCAGTTCCAGTGCGCGTTCAGTCGGTGTCATTCCTTCAGAAGAACGGATCAAGAGGGGATCATTAAATAAATTGCGCAGACGACGCAAAATGTTACTCATGGCCGGCTGGGTAACGCCCAGTTGCTCAGCTGCACGTGTAACATTTTTTTCGCGAAGAAGTACATCAAGATAAATTAATAGATTGAGATCGACCCGCTCCAGATTCATAAAAAAAATACCGAAAATAAAATCATGAAATTATAGTGATTATGCCATAAGTACTGCGGCTTGTGTATGTGGCTGATGAAAAAAAAGCCACCGATTTTGCAGCAATTTTTATTCATTTTTAGCAGAGGGAGCTCATAAATCAAGTCTGGATTTTGTCTGTCAATTCGGTCAATTACAGGGTCAAACTGGATGCCTATTTTTAGCTAAAATCAGGTAGGTGAAGAAGGAGGTCAGACTAAGAAGTAGGTTAGGAATAAATGGTGGATAAATTGTGTGAATTATAAAGTTATGCGTGAATTTGGTTTTCCCAAAATATAGTAAAAGATTGGCAAAAAAGATCAAAAAAACCAGCTTACCAAGCGAGTCAAGACTTAAGTCTAATGAATATTTTATGTCCAGATTGCCGAAGTTTTAGACAGAAATAAATTTCGAAAATTTAAAAATAAAATATTAAATACAGTAACTTATAGAAACTTGATTAATATATAATTAGACTTTCATCTACATATTTTTTAAATAAATAATGATAATTCGTTCAGAATATTGGATTAATTTTTTTATTGCATCTAATCTCTAACCATCGCAACGAGCTGACTAAAATCTAAACAAAGTTTTGAGGGTCTGGTTTTAGAACAACGTTGCAGAAAAATCCTAATATTATTACAGGAATATATCATGACTACATATCAAACAGCGATTGATGCAATCCGCGAATTAAAAGCGAAGTTCGGCAACACTTGGGCAGACATCAGTCCTGAAGATGCTGCGCGTATGCAACTTCAGAACCGTTTCAAAACAGGTTTAGACATTGCAAAATACACAGCAGCGATTATGCGTCGTGATATGGCTGCTTATGATGCTGACTCTAGCAAATACACTCAATCACTAGGCTGCTGGCACGGTTTTATCGCACAGCAAAAAATGATTGCGAACAAAAAATATTTCGGTACTACTGAACGTCGCTACATTTACCTTTCTGGTTGGATGGTTGCAGCTCTTCGCTCAGAATTCGGTCCACTTCCTGACCAATCTATGCACGAAAAAACTTCTGTTCCTGCATTGATCGAAGAAATCTACACTTTCTTACGTCAAGCTGACGCGAAAGAATTGAACGATCTTTTCCGTTCACTTAAAAAAGCTCAAGAAGCTGGTGACACTGCTAAAGCTGCTGAAATCACTTCACAAATCGACAACTTCCAAACTCACGTCGTGCCAATCATTGCGGACATCGACGCTGGTTTCGGTAACGAAGAAGCTACTTACTTACTAGCTAAGAAAATGATCGAAGCGGGTGCTTGTGCACTTCAAATCGAAAACCAGGTTTCTGACGCGAAACAATGTGGTCACCAAGCTGGTAAAGTAACTGTTCCACACGAAGACTTCATCGCGAAAATCCACGCGCTTCGCTATGCATTCCTTGAAATGGGTCTTGACGACGGTATCATCGTTGCACGTACTGACTCTGAAGGCGCTGACTTGACTCAAAAAATCCCAGTGGTTAAAGAGCCAGGTGACATCGCTTCTCAATACATCAGCTACTTAGACACTCAAGAAATTGACATCTCTGAAGCGACTGAAGACGAAATCCTGATCAAACGTGATGGTAAACTTCACCGTCCAAAACGTCTTGCTTCTGGCTTGTACCAGTTCCGTGAAGGCACTCAAATCGACCGCGTTGTACTTGACTGTGTAACTAGCCTGCAAAACGGTGCTGACCTTCTTTGGATCGAAACTGCGACTCCAAACGTAGCTGAAATCGCTCACATGGTTAACCGTGTACGTGAAGTTGTGCCAAATGCGAAACTTGTTTACAACAACTCTCCATCGTTCAACTGGACTTTAAACTTCCGTCAACAAGCGTACGACCGTTGGGTTGCTGAAGGTAAAGACGTATCTGCATACGACCGTGCTAAACTCATGAGCGCTGAGTACGACAACACTGAATTAGCTGCTGAAGCTGACGAAAAAGTTCGTACATTCCAAGCAGATGCTTCTCGTGAAGCGGGTGTATTCCACCACTTGATCACTCTGCCTACTTACCACACAGCTGCTCTTTCTACTCACGAGCTTGCTCAAGGTTACTTCGGTTCTGAAGGTATGTTGGCTTATGTTGCTGGCGTTCAACGTAAAGAAATCCGCGGCGGTATCGCTTGTGTGAAACACCAAGCAATGGCTGGTTCTGACATTGGTGATGACCACAAAGAAATCTTCGCTGGTGACAACGCTCTTAAAGCGGGTGACGATGCGAAAAACACAATGAATCAATTCTCTGCATAAGCACTGAATCGATTCTAAAAAACCCTGCGCAAGCAGGGTTTTTTATTTTTGTAATTAAATTAATGTAAAAGAATAATTGTCCAAGTAAAGAAGATGATTGCTAAAGCAACAAACTGAGCTGCACTGCCCATATCTTTGGCATTTTTAGAAAGTTCATGTCTTTCTAAAGAAATTCGATCAACTACAGCTTCAATCGCTGAATTAAATAGTTCTACGATCAAAGCGAGTAAACATACAGCAATCATTAATGCTTGTTCAAATGCATTCACGTCTAAGAAAAATGAGACAGGAATGAGAATGCTATTAATCAGTACAATTTGCCGAAATGCTGCTTCGTTGAGATAGGCAGCTTTAAAGCCGGATAAGGAATATCCAGTGGCATTGGTAATACGTTTAAAACCGCTTTTACCCTTAAAGGGTGATAATGGAGATTGAGTCATAGTTTTCTTTTAATTATAACTAGAGCCAGTAAGGCATTTTTTATTATATGGAAGATTATTGTACGTTAAAAAAATACATTTGAGAGTAAAAAACGATCATTCAACAAATTCATGCTTTTACTTCAGCCTACATATTTTCTTCACGAATTATATTTGTACGTATTTTTATGTGAGAATGACTTGTGTTTAGGTACTATCTCAATGAATATCCATACAGCTGATTCAGTTGTAAAACTCAACCTAAAATTCATCAAATTCAAAGTGATTCAGACCTATGCTGTCTAAGTTTTTTATTCATCGACCGATTTTTGCAGGCGTACTGGCCATTGTAGTGATGGCGATCGGATTGTTTGCGGTCATGAATTTACCAGTAGAACGTTATCCAGATATTGCTCCACCACGTGTGACGGTATCCGCAACCTATTCCGGGGCATCTGCCGAAACGGTAGAGGAGAGCGTGACTCAGGTATTGGAACAGCAGATTAAAGGTATTGATCACTTACTATATTTTAGCTCAAGCAGTGATTCCTCTGGACGTAGCCGGATCAATATCAGCTTTGAAAATGGTACTGATCCGGATACAGCTCAGGTACAGGTACAGAATGCCATTAATGGCGTACTGAACCGTCTACCGGAAGATGTGCAGCGACAAGGTGTAAATGTCTTTAAATCTCTAGGCGATACCCATATGGTGATCAGCCTATACGATGAATCTGGGCGCAGTGACAATATCGCCTTGTCAGATTATCTGATGACCCATCTGGAGCAGGACATCTCCCGGATTGAAGGTATTGGTGAAGTCGATGTATTTGGCTCGCAATATGCCATGCGCATCTGGCTGAATCCGCTGAAGCTGAAACAGTACAACCTGATGCCAAGCGATGTGCGTGCCTCGATTGAAGCACAGAATACTCAGGTCGCAGCTGGGGCAGTAGGCGATCTGCCTACAGTCGATGATCAATACCTAAATGCTAAAGTAACTTCAGGGACACGACTTAGAACCGTAGAAGAATTTGAAAATATTATTGTGAAGTCTGCCCGGGATGGCAGCTTTATCTATTTAAAAGATGTGGCGCGTGTCGAACTCGGTGCGGAAAATTATCAGTCTTATAGTACCAATAATGGCTATGCATCTGTCGGTCTCGCAATCTCGCTGGCTTCCGGTGCCAATGCCATCGCAACTTCACAACGGATCAAAGCTGAAATTGCACGTCTATCTAATCAATTGCCCGATGGCTATAAGATTGCCTATCCACGTGATAACACACCATTCGTTCAGGAATCGATTAAGGAAGTGGTTAAAACACTGATTGAAGCGATTATTCTGGTGATTGTGGTGATGTTTATCTTCCTGCAAAACTGGCGTGCGACCCTGATTCCAGCAGTGACGGTGCCGGTGGTTCTGCTCGGTACCATGGCGATCCTGTATGTGATTGGCATGAGTATTAATACCTTAACCCTATTCGCTTTGGTATTAGCTATTGGTTTGCTGGTCGATGATGCGATTGTGGTGGTCGAAAACGTCGAGCGTTTAATGCATGAAAAACAGCTAACTGCCAAAGAAGCAGCGCTGGAATCGATGCAGGAAATTAGCGGGGCACTGGTCGGGATTACGCTGGTGCTGACAGCAGTATTTATCCCCATGGCATTTTTTGGTGGCTCCACCGGAGTCATTTACCGCCAGTTTTCGATCACGCTGGTTGCAGCCATGTCATTATCATTGATGGTGGCTCTCATCCTGACACCAGCATTGTGTGCCTTGATTCTCAAATCGAATCCGAATCCAGCTCGCTGGGCCCAATGGTTTAACCATAAGCTAGAGAATATTAAACAGCGTTATTTGAAACTGTCTCAAGTCACCTTGCAACATAAAGCAGTCTGCTTAATCTTATTTGTTGGCTTAATTGGGGTATTTGGCCTGTTCTATAAAGCCTTACCTACCAGTTTCCTACCGAGTGAGGACCAGGGGACGCTGAGTATTCAGGTACGCTTGCAGGAAGGTGCGCCACTGAAAAATACCGTTGCTACTGGGGAAAAGATTCGTGAATATTTCCTAGAGCAGGAAAAAGACAATATTAATCTAGTGATGATGCGTTATGGCCGTAACTTCTCAGGTACCGGTCAGAACCTGGCGACTGGCTTTGTCGCACTCAAACATTGGGATGATCGTCCGGGTGAGGAAAATACGGCACAAGCCATTCGTGAACGTGCGTTAAAGCATTTCCGGGGTTTTAAAGATGCACAGGTTAATATCAATATGCCGGCTTCAGTCAGTGGTCTGGGGCAAACTGATGGATTAGATTTCTGGATCCGCGATGTAGAAGGTAATGGCCGACAATATCTGGAACAGCAGTTTAAAGAACTAGAAGAACGAACCAAGGAATATTCAACTTTTGAAAATCTGGGTAAGCGCTCCAATCCTGAAAAGGCTGAACTCAAGGTTAATATTGACCAGAAACAGGCCATGGCCAATGGTCTAACCCAATCAGCGATCAACAGTACGCTTTCAGCCGCGTGGGGCGGTAACTATGTGAATGACTTCATTGACCATGGTCGGATTAAACGAGTAATGATGCAGGGTGATGCCGAATTCCGTTCCAAACCTGAAGATCTGGCAATGTGGCATGTGCGTAATGACCAGAATCAGATGGTGCCATTTAGTAACTTCTCAACAGTCGACTGGAGTGGCGGCCCGGAAGTGGTAAATCGCTTCATGGGCTATACCGCGCTACAAATGGAAGCCGATGTGACCAAAGATACCAGCACCGGTGAAGCGATGCAGGATGTAGAAGCACTCGTTGCGGATCAAAAGGGTATTGATGTGACCTGGAGTGGATTGTCTTTTGAAGAAAAACAATCCAGTAATCAGGCGATCTGGCTATATACCATTTCCATTGGTTTTATTTTCCTGTGTCTGGCTGCATTGTATGAAAGCTGGACGATTCCGACTGCGGTCATGTCCGCAATTCCACTGGGTATCGGCGGGAATATCATCTTTAGCTATTTCACGGGTTTCCCTAATGATATTTATTTCCAGATCGCCTTGCTGACGACGATTGGTTTATCTTGTAAGAATGCGATTCTGATTGTCGAATTTGCAGCATTGGCAGAGCAGCATGGTAAATCCGTGATCGCGGCAGCATTGGAAGGTGCAAGCTTGCGTCTACGCCCAATTTTGATGACCTCTTTGGCCTTTGGCGCCGGGATTCTGCCACTGGTTTTTGCCTTTGGTGCCGGAGCAGTCAGCCGTCAGGAAATTGGCGTGAGTGTATTGGGTGGGGTGATCTTTGGAACAGTGCTAGTGCTGATTTTTATTCCATTTATGTATGTGATGATCCGTAGCCTGTTTCAAAAGAAAAAGCAGGAACTGAATTAAGATGTGAATCATTTAACTTTAAATATAAAAATCAAATGAATTAAGGCCATGCTTCACTCAGCTGAGGCATGGTGAATCAAATTAGAATATAAAAATACATGATAACAAGAGGGCAGCAGCGCGCAGATGGATCAGCAAGTTGAACGGGTACGGGAATTATTAAAATTGCATCAGGTAGATGCAGATCAGCAACTGGCACAATTGAATATTGCCGATCAGGCAAGGCTATTAGCCGAACTGAAACAAGCAGAACGACAGCACCACTTTGAGCAGCTGCAACGCCCGGCAGAAGTCTTTGAATACTTGCCTTTGCATCAGCAGCTTCAGCTGACAGCCTCATTTTCCCTTGACGAACTGGTGACTTTACTGGATGCAATGCATTCGGATGACTTTATCGACCTGTATAAGCAGCTACCTCTTTCTGTGCAGCAACAATTGTTGAGTAAGCTTTCAGCGCAGTCATGTCAGGTATTGAAAGCACTACATGCCTATCCGGAAGAAACTGCCGGTGCGCTAATGAGTTCAGACTATTTGACGCTGCCTCCTGAACTCAACATGAATGAGGCGATTGAAACGCTACGTGATATCGCTGGAAATCATGACACGCTGTATCTGATTTATATTGTAGATGCACAGCAACATCTTCTGGGGGTAATTTCTTTACGTCAAATTATTCAGGCAACGCCTACTGCCACCATTGCCGAAGTCATGACGAAAGATGTGATTTATGGCACGGTAGATGAAGATCAAGAAGAGATTGCACGTACTCTGGCTTATTATGACTTTATTGCCTTGCCGATCGTCGATGCTTCTCAAAAGCTGGTCGGAATTGTGACTTATGACGATGCCATGGATATTGCCGAGGCGGAGAGCACAGAAGACTTCCTGAAAGCAGGTGCGGTAGCTCCACTGGATCAACACAGTATTAAAACTGCCCCGATTTTATCGCTGTATAAAAAGCGGGTGTTCTGGCTGGTACTGCTGGTGTTTGGCAGTTTGCTATCCAGTTTTGGGATTGCCAAATATGAGGACATCATTGCGGAACATATCGTATTGGTGTTTTTCCTGCCGCTACTGGTGGGAAGTGGCGGGAATGCCGGTTCGCAGTCGTCGACTTTGATGGTTCGCGCATTGGCAACTGGAGATGTGCGGTTTAAGGACTGGTTTCACTTGATTGGACGCGAATCTCTGGTCGCGCTGTGTCTCGGTTTAACCATGGCCTGCGCCGTTTCGATTCTGGGTTATATCCGCGGTGATCTGATGGTTGCCGTAGTACTTGCCATCAGTATGACCGGAATTGTCTTGCTTGGTTGTCTGATTGGCATGAGCCTGCCATTTATTTTGAATAAACTGAAACTGGATCCTGCCAGTGCTTCAGCGCCATTGGTGACATCGATCTGTGATGCCAGTGGCGTGGTGGTGTATTTGTTCGTGGCATCCAGACTTTTGTTTTAAGTTAATAAAATTACGCTATATTCTTGACAAGAAATTGGGTTAGGCTGAATCATTAGAGAATTATAAACGGGTTGTTCCGATGATTGAGACAGACAATAGCAACTCAGCAAAATTGACACAACAGGAAGTCATTCGCCTGGAACGTGATCTGGCCAAGTTTGCCAATATGATGGACTCCGTAGTCCGGATTCCTTTTACCAAGCAGGGCGTTGGTGCTGATGCTGCACTAAGTACCGTACCTGTGGCAGGAGATTTGGCCGGTTTTGCCTTGACCTGCTATGCCATTTATAAGGCCCGTCAGATCGGAGTGCCACAGTCCAAACTGAATCCGGTCATCAAACTGGCAGCCATGGACGCCGTAGTCGGTTTTATTCCCGTGGCTGGAACTATCTTCGATATTTTTATCCGTCCGAGTCGTAAGGCCCTGGATATTGTGCATGAGCATATCCGTGAGGAATATCAGATCCACACTGACCGGCATGTAGTACATCCTTTTCTGCATGAAAAACTGGAACAAAAACAGCAGCAGTCTGCATTCTGGCGCAATCCTGTGGTTGCCTGGATCTGGATTCATATCCCGGATATTCTGGGCACCATCTTCCTGATTGTGTTTGTACTGGCAATAGGCTGGGGTGGAATGGCCCTGTATCAGTGGATCACTCAAGCCGTTTAAACACAGAAGTATAGATAAAAGAAAAGCCTCCATCAGGAGGCTTTTCGGTATAGCGTTGTGCTCAGTAGATTAAGGACAATCAAGCTGATGCAAAGCGGCTACACGTTGTTCAATCGTTGGGTGAGTCTGGAACAATGCAGCCAGGCTGAAACCTTGTTCTTGACCTGCCGAAATTGCAAAGGCTTTCATTTCTTTCGGCATGGCATCTGGCATTTCAGATTCGGCCTGTAAGCGTAATAGCGCAGAAATCATGGCCTGTTTACCCGCTAAACGTGCACCAGCTTCATCAGCACGGTATTCACGATGACGCGAGAACCACATCACGATGGCAGATGCCAGGATACCGAATACGATATCAAGCACAATAGTAATCACGAAGAATGCAATTCCTGGTGCTTCACCATCTTCACGACCGAATACATTACGGTCGATGAAATCACCCGCAACACGGGCAAAGAACATCACGAAGGCGTTGACTACACCCTGAATCAGAGCAAGTGTGACCATGTCACCATTGGCAACGTGACCAATTTCATGGGCAAGTACTGCACGTAGCTCATCTTTGTTCATGCGTTCTAGCAAGCCTGTAGAGACAGACACCAGCGCATCGTTTTTGTTCCAGCCGGTCGCGAAAGCATTTGACTGGTAAGATGGGAAAATACCCACTTCTGGCATTTTAATACCAGCGCGCTGAGATAGCTGTGCTACTTCCTGCAATAACCATGCTTCTGCCTGGTTACGAGGAGCATTCGGATCAATCAGTTCAGTACCAGTAGTTTTCTTCGCCATCCATTTAGACATGAACAGTGAGATTAAAGAACCCACCATACCGAACACAAAACAGATCACTAGCAGGTTGCCTAGATTCAAGCCACCCGCGCCATGGTAACTACCGACACCGAAGAGTGACAAGATAATGCCAGCTACAACCAGTACCGCGAGGTTGGTTAGCAAAAACAAACCAATCCGCATCATTGAGAAATCCTCTTATTATAGAAAAATAATCTGATTAGCAAATTACAATCATTACCCTCAATATGAGGTGAAATGACTCAGATTTCAAGAAAAAAAATAGTAAATTACTCAGAATTTACCCTCTCACCATGATCCGCAAAAAATTAGGATGAATGATGGAGAGAAGGGGTATTTAATCGTTGATATATATTCTGGCAGATGCGGTGGCATGTGCGGTGGCATAAGAACCAGCAGGCGCATCAGTGAAGCTGCCATCTGCATTGGCAATGATCTGACGCTGATAGTTGTTGGCTTTTAGAGTAGGTGCTGCCGACGCATTATAATTGGCAGAGCTGGCCAGAATCTTGGCTGTTTCAACCGGTGCCGCAGCGGCGGTCAGATTAACGCCACTCGAATATAGATTGTGATAGCGGCTGGTCACCCGACGTACATAGTCTTGTGTCTCACGGAAAGGCGGGATGCCACCATATTTGCTGACATTGCCTTCACCGGCATTATAACCTGCCAGTGCTAAAGAGGTATTGCCATTAAAGCGTTTCATTAACCAGGCTAGATATTTGGCACCTGCCATAATGTTTTGATACGGATCATAAGCATTGGAAACATTAAAGCGGCGTGCGGTGGCTGGCATCAGCTGCATCAGACCCTGTGCACCGACTGGTGAGCGGGCATTTACATTAAAGCCGGATTCGGTATGCATGACTGCCTTGATCAGACCTTCAGAAATACCATGCTTTTGTGCAGCCTCACGAATAATCGAATCAAAGGCATTCTTGTTTTTGCTATAGCTCGGCAACACCGAAGCTTCACTTGAGCCCCAGTTGCTATAGCTATGAATGTTACTGTCCGGGTAATAGGTCTTTTTTTCTACTTTTAGATTGCTGTAGCGACTTTTATTATTCGTCAGCAGGGTGACACCATTGCTATCTTTCATTTGATAGATCGTCTGACCTGCATGCGAAAAAGCAGCAGTTCCCATCAAAATATAAAGACAACTTAGTACCGAAGTCCCCTTAAACCACAAATTTTTCTTCATTATAAGTATATGTATTGAACATTTGTCCCCAAAACTTACTACAGAGTTTAACAAAATTTACTCGAATGAAAAGTGATGAGCGACACATTTATAAACAAGTTTGTAAATGCAAGTCCCTAATGTTGAAGAACTAACCAAAAAAAATATTTATTTTTTTTTAATATGACGTTCTTGACACGCTCAAGGCATTGATTTTAAATGAAAAATAAATTGGTTAAAAAATGATCAATTTAAATAGAACCCTTATTTTTGGGGACGATAAAGCTGTCAAGTCATTTTAAATCCACAAAGTTATCCACAGGTTTTGTGGACAACTGTGGAAAAGTCCAAAACATAAGCATCCTGGATAAAAAATGAACTGTTTCGTTCAATTTATCAATCTAAATAAAACATGAAGTTTGGAGTATTACTTCAATAACAGGAAAATAAATTCTTTTGATGCGAGAAGCACCCGAATCGGATAAAATTGCGCGGTATTTTTATTTATGGGTTATTCTCGTCTATGTACTCGCCAGTTGAATCCGAGCAAGGATTTAATTTCAAACCGGAATTGCCAACAAGCTCTGCCTATTACCGTTTGTTGAAAAAGCTTCGCCGTCAGGTCGGACATGCTATTCGTGACTTTAAAATGATCGAAGATGGCGACAAGGTCATGGTGTGTATTTCTGGTGGTAAAGACAGTTATACCTTGTTAGATATCATGTTGCAGTTCAAGCGTATCGCACCGATCAATTTTGATGTAGTTGCGGTAAACCTGGACCAGAAACAGCCAGGCTTCCCTGAAGATGTACTGCCACGTTATCTTGAAGAAAATAACATTCCGTATTACATCCTGGAAAAAGATACTTACAGCATTACCAAGAAGCTGACGCCTGAAGGCAAAACTTACTGTGCCGTATGTTCTCGTCTGCGCCGTGGCTCACTTTATGGTTTTGCACAAGAAATCGGTGCGACCAAGGTTGCATTGGGTCACCACCGTGATGACATCCTGGCAACGTTCTTCCTAAACCTGTTCCATGGCGGCAGCTTAAAAGCGATGCCACCAAAACTGTTGTCTTCAGACAAGAAGAACATCCTGATCCGTCCACTGGCTTATGTGGAAGAGAAGGACATCATCAAATATGCCGAGATGCGTCAGTTCCCGATTATTCCATGTAACCTGTGTGGTTCTCAGGAAAACCTGCAACGTGCCATTATTAATGACATGCTGCGTGACTGGGACAAAGCTCATCCGAAACGTCTGCACAGCATTTTCGGTGCGCTGCAAAATGTTTCTCCGTCACAGCTGGCTGACCGTGAACTGTTTGACTTCGAAGCACTCGACAGCCAACGTGAATTCGACTTTAAGGGTTCATGCTCAACTGAAGAAGCAGTAGAAGGCGAAAGCAAGCGCATTAATATGGTCAATCTCGGTTTTGCCGCAGATTAAGACTATTCTGACGGGCATTCACTCCAAGTTGAGTGCTCGTCAAGCCTTATGCATCAAGGCTTTGTATATAAAAACAGAAAGATAATGACAAAAATTGAACGCTGCGTACAAAATTCGTTAGCCATTCTGCAAATGATCATGTTATAACAATCTGCAAGCGCAATAGCGTAAACAATGATGTTGTCTGGATAGACGACACACACGAACTAATAAATTGAGGAAAGATCATGCCTGCTTTTTTAACTGATGATTGGTTTTCAACTGTAGAAACTTTGACTGCTCAAGCAGGTGACTTAAACCTGGCGCCAGCGCTTGCGAATCTTGCAATCAATCTGGTTGTGGCGGACGCTACAGGTAATACTGAATTATCTTTAGATGGTGGAGCGATCAAGAAAGGTTTGTCTTCAAATGCGAAGACTACACTGAACATGGACGCAGAAACCCTGCGTAAAGTATTCCTTGAGTTTGACATGGCTGCTGCAATGCAGGCATTCATGACCGGTAAGATCAAGGTTCAAGGTGATATGTCTCAGTTGATGGCGTTGCAAACTGCAAAACCAAGCCAAGAGCAAAAAGATCTGTTCAAGAAAGTACTTGAGCAAACAACCTGATCAGTAGTAGCTGAATAAAAAAAGCTTACCCAAGGGTAAGCTTTTTTTATGGCTTGAACAAATTAGATATTCACAAGCTCTGAACTTTTAATCTGTTCCAGATAAGAACGCACACGGGTCACGTACTGTAATGCCTGGCGGTAACGGCCATTGCTGGCTTTGTTACGCTCTAGATAGCTATACAGGTTCACCCAGTTATCTGGATCTTTACCCTGGTTGCGGATACTGTTCTGGATTTTCTGAACAGCGCCCGGGCCCATGTTATAAGCAACCAATGCATACCAGTTACGGTCTGGCATTGGAATATGATCAAAACGTGACAGCATCTGGTCATAGTATTTAGCACCGCCTGCGATACTTTGAGCAGGATCGGTACGGTTATTCACGCCCATTGCTTTTGCGGTCGAGCTTGTCAGCATCATCAGACCACGGACACCGGTCGGGGACACGGAGTTTGGCTTGAGATAAGATTCCTGGTAGCCGATTGCGGCGAGCAGATGCCAGTCCAGGCCGTACTGCTGTGCAGATCTCTGGAAGCTGGCCTTGTAAATGGGGAGGCGCTGGCTAAGATCCTGATGAATATTATCCTTGAAATGCTCTTCGACTACATTCTGATTGTAAAAGGAAGCGAGCTGATTGATTGCGCCGCTTTGCTTGCTGTTACATACGAAATTACTTGCAGTCTGACTCAATGGATCATTGGCTGATTTGAAGACCCAGTTCAGGTTGGCATTCAGGCCTTTAGCCGACAGGGCACTGCCATCTCCACAGGTCGCAGAGAATGAGGTCAGTTTACGTGCTTCAATGCTGCTGATACTGGTCGTCGTCATTGCCATGTTGGCTTTGCCATGAGCAACCATTTGCAGTGCAGTAGCATCATCATTAACTGTTTTGAAGTCCAGTTTTACATTCATGTTTTTGGCATAGTTACGAACCAGGTCATAACCAAAACCATGCAGGTGACCACCATCTTCGAACACTGTGGTCGGGCTCTTCACAGCAACAACAGTAAGCTTATTGCTGTTGACGACATTATCAAACTGATGTGCCGATGTTTTACTTGCATTGATGGCGTGGAATGGAACAAACGCAGTGCTCAATACAAGAATTTTTACAGGGAGAGAGGAAAATAAAGATCTTAGGCAAAGCCTCGACCCAGAAGATGAACTACTGTGCATGTTGTCTCCGCTACAAGTAATTTATGCCCTCGAAAGTTTTAGGCAAAAGAAACCACAGAACTTTCTTAAAGTTGATAAATTCAATTAGGGTTGGGCAGTCATGACGTCATTCAAAATGACTTGGGATTAAACAATAGTGTGTAGAAAAACTACACAGAATAAAAAATGAACAAAGTTAATCAGATGTGCGCATGTTAATGAGCAAAAAATAGATTGTCAAATTTTGTACGCAAAAATGTTTAAAAATGTAATTTAAGTGTTTAAAATTATTAAGAAAATTTTTTAGTATTATTTTTATTTAAGAAAATAGCCAATAAAATAGAGCAGTTAGCAAGGAAAATGTTGTCATGAGTGGTGGAAGAAAGCGATGAAATCCAATTTAATTACCCGTGGTGGGCATGACAAATTAGTGGCAGAACTTAAATATTTGTGGCATGAAGAACGACCGGAAATCACCAAAAAAGTGAACTGGGCAGCCAGCCTCGGTGACCGTTCGGAGAATGCTGATTACCAGTACAACAAGCAGCTGTTACGCAAGATTGACCGTCGTGTCCGTTATCTGGGCAAACGTCTGGAAGAGCTACGCATCATTGACTTTTCACCTGAGCAGGAAGGCAAGGTTTACTTTGGCGCTTGGGTCGAAATTGAAAATGAAGCCGGAGAGAAGAAGACTTTACGCATTGTGGGAGTTGATGAAATTTATGACCATCACCCGCAGCATATTTCGATTGATTCGCCGATGGCACGTGCGCTGCTTGGTAAACAGGTTGATGATGAAGCAGAAGTGATGACCCCCTCGGGTAAGAAAGCCTGGTTCATCAATAGCATTCGTTATGAAAAGCCTGAAAATTCAGCAAATTGATGTAATTGATTTTATTTTGTGCATTTGAAAGCGAAATTTTAGAAAAATATTTGCCAAGCTGGATTTTTATTTATATTATGGCGCCCATGGAAGCGTGGCAGAGCGGTTTAATGCACCGGTCTTGAAAACCGACGAGGGCTTATACCCCTCCGTGAGTTCGAATCTCACCGCTTCCGCCAGATTTTAAAAACCCCAATCGAAAGATTGGGGTTTTTTTATACCTATAATTTTTCAAGATAGTGATTCAATTTTAACCAGCATCATGAATTTATTGGGTTTAATTTTTATTTTGAATCTGTGTCTAAGGACTTTGTCTCAGAAATAAATCCGGCTGAAATTTAGCTGATCGAACGGATTTTTTAATAAGTTTTGCGAAAATTTATTGCCAAGGAACAGAAATATTTATATGATGGCGCCCATGGAAGCGTGGCAGAGCGGTTTAATGCACCGGTCTTGAAAACCGACGAGGGCTTATACCCCTCCGTGAGTTCGAATCTCACCGCTTCCGCCAGATTTGCAAAACCCCGATCGAAAGATTGGGGTTTTTTTTATGGAGCTTTAAGCTGAGTCTGAATGGGTTCTTGCAGAAGCTCCTTTTTCTCAGCAAATTCTGTCTTAGTTCCGTAGTTTTGAAGAAATTGCTGTGCTTAATGTGCAAGGTATAATGATCACATCGTGTCCACAGCTTTCTAAGCACTGTTTTTTTCCTTAAACCGAAGCCAGTCTTCGGTTTTTTTAATGACTTAAGAAAATACAAGTCGGTATAACTGAATGGTCATCAGCAGCATCACGCGTTAAGATAACGGCATTATGTTGTTGGAAGGCATTATGAAAATTGTCGCAGATGAAAATCTGGCATTTACCGATTATTTCTTCGCAGAATTTGCCGAGATTCAGCATCGTGCAGGCCGTACGCTCACTGCAGCGGATGTACAGGATGCAGATGCCTTATTGGTTCGTTCAGTAACTAAAGTGAATTCCACGCTTCTCAAAGACAGTCAGGTCAAATTTGTCGGCAGTGCTACCATTGGTACGGATCATCTGGATATTGCTGCACTCGAGCAGCAGGGGATTACCTGGAGTAATGCCGCAGGCTGTAATGCCCAAGCTGTAGCTGAGTATGTGATTACTGCTTTATTAAAACTGCGTCCAGCATTATTGGAAGTGGGTCAAGACTTTACCTTAGGTATTATTGGGCTCGGCAACGTGGGTACGCGACTGGCTTATATGGCAGGATTGCTAGGCTGGCGTGTAATCGGTTGTGATCCTTTTGTACAACCAGAAAATATTGAACAGGTGGATCTGCAAAGCTTATTGGTGCAAGCCGATGCGATCAGTATTCATGTGCCATTAGATAAATATGGTGAACATCCAACGTATCACATGATCAATGCTGATGCTTTTGCACAGATGAAGCCAGAAACCATCCTGATCAATTCAGCGCGTGGACCAGTAGTGGAAGAAGCAGCATTAATTGCTGACATCAAGGCAACTCAGCGTCAGGTGGTACTGGATGTATTTGAACATGAACCGGTGATTTCAGCCGAAGTGCTGGATCTGGTCAGCTTGGTAACGCCACATATTGCCGGTTATAGCTTAGAAGGTAAGGCGCGTGGTACACAAATGATCTATGAGGCTTTCTGCCGTTATTTTGGCTTTGAGATCAATAAACAGTTTGAAAGCCAGTTGCCGGAAGGCGCACAATATTTTGCAGGGCTGGATTTAAAAACAGCTCTGAAACAGAACCTTGCTGAAATCTATGATATTCAGCGTGATGATGCCAATCTGCGTGCCTGCTTAAAAGATGGCAAAGTCGATCAGCAAGCTTTTGACCATTTACGTAAGACCTATCCATTACGTCGTGAATGGGCGGCACATGGAGGGCCGAAAGCATGACAATTGCATATCAACCGACCTGTGATTTAAATGCAATGCGCGCACGCGCTCATTTATATGCACAGCTGCGCCAGTTCTTTGCTGAACGTGATGTTCTTGAAGTTGAAACCCCAATTTTGTCTCAAGCTGGTGTAACTGATGTGCATCTTGCTTCTGTACAGGCACAGCGTCATGTACAGGGGAAGCTGAGTACCCATTATCTGCAAACTTCGCCTGAATTTGCGATGAAACGCCTGCTGGCGAGTGGTAGTGGTCCGATTTATCAGATTTGTAAGGTATTTCGTGATGACGAACATGGGCGCAAGCACAACAGCGAATTCACCATGCTGGAATGGTATCGTCCGGGCTTTAGCCTGAAAGACCTAATGTTCGAAGTTTCAGATCTGTTGAATGTGGTGCTAAAAGCCCGTTTTGGTGAAATTCGCCCAACAGTACTGAGCTATAAGCATGCCTTTATGGATCGACTGGATTTAAATCCCTTACAGGCGACTTTGCAGGAGTTGAAAGACTGCTGCCGTCGGGTTGGCTTAAATCTGGATCTGGGGCAGGATCGTCTGGGGTATATTGACCTGTTGTTCTCACATATGGTGGAACCAAGTCTGGGTTTTGATACAGCGGTATTTCTGACCGATTTCCCGCCTGAATTGGCATCATTGGCAAAAACCAAAGTTGATGAAGATGGGGAACTGGTCGCGGCACGTTTCGAACTTTATATCGAAGGCCTGGAACTGGCGAATGCCTATGACGAGCTGGTGGATGCCGAAGTGTTACGCTCGCGCTTTGCAGCGGATAATGCAGAACGTGCCTCACTCGGTTTGCATATCATGCCGATTGATGAATATCTGTTAGCCGCTTTACCGAATATACCAGAATGTTCCGGGATTGCACTCGGAGTGGACCGTCTGTTGATGATTGCCACCAATCAGATGAAGCTGGAAAAGGTAATTACCTTCCCGGCAGATATTTCCTGATCCTTCTTTCATCTAATCAGCCTGCTACCTGAGTAGGCTGATTAAGCCAGATATTTTCGAAAACCGATACTATAAGCATCGAAACCCAAATTTTGATAAAAAGCATGTGCAGTTAAACGTTCCTCACGATTGCTGCTATTTACTTTTATCAGTTTTAAATCTCGCTGTTTATCTAAATCTGAAATCGCTGCAATTAACCTTTTACCTACATCTTGCTCGCGATGAGGCTGATCAATTACCAAAACCTGAATCCGCAAATATCCAGCATCAAATTCCCAGCTGTATTCATGAATCAAACCTGCATAGCCAATCCACCTTGTTCATATTCTATGACCAGCGTCAGATAATTTGAATCTGATGAATGCATTGCCAGTGCTGCTGAATATTTTCTAATGTTGTGGGATAGCCAAGGTGTAGTGAGTGCATGGATTGCATGCAAGTTCTGTTCAAGTTGCAAAGGACGAATCAGAAAATTCCTAGGTTTTTATGAAGATAAAAGCTAGAAGAGGGTTAGCCCGATTTTAGGTGGAAGATGCGATAGAGAAATTCTAATAATTTTGAATATGGATAGAGGTGAGCAGAATAAAAGTATTTTAGATATCCATATGTATAAAGAAGAAAGCTCCCGAAGGAGCTTTCTTAAATTAAGGCGGTATAGCGTTCTTTTAGCTCGGCTAAGGCATGGATACGACGTTCAATCAGCATCTCGCCAATATCAGGGCCTTGAATATCTGCTGGTAAATCCTGAGCTTTGATACCACGAACCACTTGTATCGCTTCCCGTACATATTCCGCTTGTGGATAGGCACGGTCTTCCAGACCTAAACGGCCACGGGAATCACATTCACAGGCTTGTACAAACGCTTCTACACGCTCCGGGCGACGTAATACATCCAGACGCTGCAATAGACGCCATAAAGTACCTGGTTTCAGATTGAGTGCCTGATGGCATTTTAAATGTTCTTTGCAGACCGCAATTGCCAGCTGTTTGGTATAAGTCGGCACTTTGAAACGCTCGCATAGCTCAGTCACCGGCTGTACACCACGTTCCTCATGCATGATATGACGTGGCAATTCCTCGGCCGGCGTTAAGGCTTTACCTAAGTCATGAACGAGAACAGCAAAACGTACATCCAAATCATAGTTCTGGCGGCAGGCCTGTTGTAGCGACATCATGGTATGAATACCGCAGTCAATTTCTGGATGATATTCCGGACGTTGCGGGACGCCGAACAGGGCATCAATTTCTGGAAACAGTACTTTTAATGCACCACAGCTGCGTAATACTTCAAAATAAATATCCGCATGTGATTCCATCAGGGCACGAGATGTTTCTTTCCAGACCCGTTCAGGTGTTAGGGCATTTAACTCGTCAGATTCGGTCAGTTGACGCATTAAATCGAGTGTTTCTTCGGCAACACGAAAGCCCATTGCATGATAACGCGCAGCAAAGCGTGCTACACGTAATACGCGGAGTGGATCTTCAATAAAGGCATCAGAAACATGACGTAAAACGCGGTCGGCAAGATCCTGCTGACCATTATAGGGATCATGCACATGACCAGCTTCATCCATGGCCATGGCATTGATCGTCAGATCACGACGGATCAGGTCCTGTTCAAGTGTCACGCTGGTATCGGTATGGAATTCAAAACCATGATAACCCGTGCCGGATTTCCGTTCAGTACGTGCTAATGCATATTCTTCTTTTGTTTCAGGATGCAAAAATACAGGGAAATCCTTCCCAACCGGCTGATAGCCCAGGTTGAGCATTTGATTGGGACTCGCGCCCACAACCACATAATCTTTTTCGTGATAGGGGTGTCCGAGCAAATGATCCCGAACTGCGCCGCCTACTAAATAAACTTGCATGAAAAAACCTCTATTCTTAGAAGCATCATGCTACAGAATAGAGGTTTTCTCAAGTCAAGAAACTCGGCGTTCGCCGCGTTTGCTTACAGGGCGTCTTGTTCCGCTTGTTGGATTTCTGCAACAGTCAAAGCAGTCATATTCACGACACGACGTGTGGTCGCTGTTGGTGTTAAAATATGAACTGGTTTCGCTGAACCAAGCAGAATCGGGCCAATGGTCACATTGTTACCAGAGGTTGCTTTTAACAGGTTAAACGAAATGTTCGCTGCATCCAGATTTGGCATGATCAACAGGTTCGCTGCACCTTTGAAGCGTGAGTTCGGGTAAGCAAACTGGCGGATATTTTCATCCAGTGCCGCATCACCATGCATTTCACCTTCAACTTCCAGTTCAGGCGCAATCTCAGACAGAATATCGTAGACCTTACGCATTTTCTGTGCGCTTGCATCGTTCTGGTCAGAACCGAAGCTAGAGTGTGACAGCAGGGCAATACGTGGTGTCATACCGAAACGACGCACTTCTTCAGCAGCTAGAATGGTCATCTCAGCGAGCTGTTCAGCGCTTGGATTACGGTTGATATAGGTATCTGCGATGAACAGGTTACGGTCTTCCAGCATCAAGGCATTCAGGGTGAAGAAAGTGTTATGACCGTCTTTCTTACCAATGATGTTGCTGACGAAGTCGAGGTGAATGTCGTAGCTTGAGTAGGTACCACACAACATACCATCTGCAAGGCCGTGTTTAACCAGCATAGCTGCGATGAGTGTTGAGCGACGACGTGCTTCACGCTGTGCGTATTCTGGTGTCACACCTTTACGCTGCATGATGCTGTAGTAGTCATCGGCAAATTTTTCGTAATCAGGGTTCTTTTCTTGATCAACGATGGTGATATTCACACCGTTTTCTAAGCGTAAGCCCAATTTCTTAATGTTTGCTTCAATGACTGCTGTACGACCCACAAGGATTGGCTTCGCCATGCCTTCATCCACTGCAATTTGTACAGCACGAAGTACACGAAGATCTTCACCTTCCGCATATGCAATACGCTTAGGATCTGATTTTGCTTGAGCGAAAATCGGTTTCATCATAAATGCTGAGTTATAAACAAACTCAGACAAACGTTGATGATACACAGAGAAGTCTTGAATTGGACGTGTTGCCACGCCAGAATCCATCGCTGCTTTAGCAACTGCTGGCGCAATTTCTAAAATCAAACGTTGATCAAGTGGACGAGGGATTAAGTAATCACGACCAAATGATGCTGATTTTTCACCATAAGATGCCGCATCTGCTTCGACATGTGCCATACGCGCAATCGCGTGTACACACGCAATCTTCATTTCTTCGTTAATGGTGGTTGCACCAACGTCGAGTGCACCACGGAAGATGTACGGGAAGCAAAGTGCGTTGTTCACCTGATTAGGATAGTCAGAGCGACCTGTGGCCATAATCACATCTGGACGTGCTTCATGGGCATGTTCAGGTAGAATCTCAGGATCTGGGTTTGCTAAAGCGAAGATAATTGGATCTTTCGCCATTTTCTTGACCATGTCTTGAGTCAAAATGCCTGCAGCAGACAAACCCAAGAACATATCCGCGCCTTCCATCACATCTTCAAGCTGTGTGCCTTCGATGTCTTGTACATACGCTTTTTTCGATTCATCTAAGCCTTCACGTTTTGTGGTCAATAAACCACGTGAGTCAGCAACGATGATATTTTCTTTCTTCGCACCGAGTGCACAAAGCAGATTCAGGCATGACAATGCAGCAGCGCCTGCACCAGATGCTACGATCTTGATATCTTCAATTTTTTTACCATTGATGATTAAAGCATTGAGTAATGCTGAACCTACAATGATTGATGTACCGTGTTGGTCATCGTGGAACACCGGAATATTCATGCGTTCACGAAGTTTCTGTTCAATATAGAAACATTCGGGAGCTTTAATATCTTCGAGGTTAATACCACCAAAAGTCGGTTCTAATGCTGCAACGATGTCGACAATTTTGTCTGGATCATTTTCAGAAATTTCGATATCGAATACGTCAACGCCTGCGAATTTTTTAAACAGAACGCCTTTACCTTCCATAACCGGTTTAGATGCTAAAGGACCAATGTTACCAAGGCCTAACACTGCAGTACCGTTACTCACAACCGCAACAAGGTTACCACGTGCTGTATACAGCGCTGCTTTAGATGGGTCTTTTTCAATTTCCAGACACGGCGCTGCAACACCTGGAGAGTAAGCCAGTGCTAAATCATGTTGGTTAACGAGTTGCTTGCTTGGGGTGACGCTGATTTTGCCGGGGGTAGGAAATTCGTGGTAGTACAGTGCCTGTTGTTTTAAAGATTGTTCGTCCATTAGTCTCTCGATGTATCAATGATTACCCAATTGCAGGTAACATAACCGCGGAATACATGAGAATATATCACTAGTTGTGCGCTTAGCCCAGCCAAACGCCCCCGTTTTTTGAAGAAATAATTGATCTTTGGTCTAGACTTATACCTGATAGGTATAAGTCTCAGGTGTCATATTTTGTTCAAGAAATTCGGTTGCTTGCTGTTCAGGAAGTGGTTTGGAAAACAGATAGCCCTGTGCAATATCACACTCTAGTTGACGCAGGAAATTTAGCTGCTGCTCTGTCTCAATCCCCTCAGCCACAACTTTCATTCCCATGGCTTTGCCCATCGCGACCATCGCACTGACAATTGCATCCTGTTTGGCTTCACCAATTTTAGATACAAAGCTGCGGTCAATCTTCATGATATCGATTGGGAATTCAGCCAGATAAGAGAGGGAAGAATAGCCTGTACCAAAGTCATCCAGAGAAATGTTGATGTCACGTTCCTTGATCTGATTCAGCACATTCTTCACAGTTTCAGAATTTTCTACCAATGAAGATTCGGTAATTTCCAGTTCCAGATTTGAACCTGAAATACAGTTCAGTTTGATTGCTTCATCCAGATCATCCAGTAACTGGCCACGGCGGAGTTGCTGCGCCACAATATTCACAGAAACACAGATATTATGGAAGCCTTGGTCATTCCATTTACGGATCTGTTTTGCCGTCTGTTGAATCACCAGTTGGCCAATTTCTGAAATCATACTGGTCTGTTCTGCCAATGGAATGAACATGCCTGGTGGAATAGTGCCTTTTTCCGGATGTTTCCAACGGATTAATGCTTCAAAACCATAGATATGCTGGTCATTCAAATTGATCTTTGGCTGATAATAGACCACCAGCTCACCATTCTGGATGGCTTTACGCAGATCGCGTTCAATGAAAATCCCTTGTTCCAGCAGGGCAGTATTCTCATTAGAGTAGAAGCGGATGGTATTACCACCTAGGTTTTTAGCTTCACTGAGTGCTTGTTCAGCACAGTTGTTCAGGTAGTCCAGTTGGCGACCATGGTCAGGGTAGAAAGCAATACCCATCGAGAGTGTAATAACATAGTCCTGACCAAAGATATTAAACGGTACGCTAAAAGCCTTGCTGATGCGGTCACAGTGTTCTTGTACAGACGGACGAATATGTGAGATTTCATATAGGATTGCGAAATCATCACCATTCAAATGTGCAACAAATAGTGCTTCGGCATTGGTTAAGCGTAAACGTTGTGCCACTTGGCGAAGCAGTTCATCACCACCATTGTTGGTTAAGTATTCATTCAATGGACGGAAACGGTCAATGTTGAGACGAATCACCGCCATCTGCTTGATGGAGTCTTTCTGTGTCATCAGATACTTGTGTAACTGATAGTTGTAATAGAAACGATTTGGCAAATCGGTCAGGGTGTCATAATTTTCCAGATAAGACAGACGTTGTTCCTGAAGCTTACGTTCAGTCAGGTCTGACACAATCCCGATATAGTGGGTAATACGGCCTTCATCATCCATAATGGCATTGATGTGTAGCCATAGCGGCAACTCTTTACCAGACAGGAATTTCTCATGAAGTTCACCATCAAAGGAGCCAATCTTCATCACCTGCTTGATGATATTGGTATGGATACTACGCTGCTGAGATTTAGAGTTTACGGTAATATCAAACAGGTGCTTGCCAAGAATTTGCTGACGTTCAAAACCGGAAAGCTGCTCGAAGAAAGGATTGACTTCGATATAGTGCAACTCTTCATTGAGAATAAAGATACCCTCAGCAGCTTGCTCTAGTACGCTGGCTGCAAGTTTTAGGCCTTCCTGCGAATTACGTTCCTGTTGAATATCCCGGCGAATACCGACCATGCGTAGTGGTTTATTGGTTTTTGGATCACGGCTGATAACACGACCAATATCCTGAACCCAGCTCCATACCCCTTGGGTATTCTGGATACGATAGGTGGCTTCATAGCGTCCTACCTGACCGCGCAAGTGCTGTTTCAGCATATCTTTAAAATGTTTCAGGTCATCCGGATGGATCAGGTGATGCAGTTGTGCCTGATGACGACCAGAACTACGCTGGATTTTTTCTTGTGTGTGCGTAGTTAGCGTAATGGTCCGGTCTTTAATATTCCAGTCCCAAGGACGGATTCCAGCAATTTCATGTGCCAGTTCCAGATTTTGATGCTGATCCTGTAAAGCAAGATTGATCTGCTCAATATCATAAGTACGTTCCCGTACTTTCTGTTCCAGCAGCTGATTGTTAAGCTGTAACTGAAGTTCAATATCTTTCGATTTGTTCACTTCAGTTTGTAACTGTTTGCACAGTTCATCGGTCCAGGCAACTTGTTGTTCAGCATTTGCCACCAGCAGATTATTCTCTGCATATAGGCGCGAAGTACGTTGATGAATACGGTAAGTACTATTGGCACACAGCAAAATTACAATGACAGAAAAGTTCAGCGCCAGACTGAAAAACGGATTGAGTGAAGAATCTGTAGCTTGCAGGAATAAGAAAGGGACCAATGACGGCAAGAATATCAGACAGAAATAACTCAGTTTTTGCGTGAGATAAGTGAGGCCAAAAGCCTGAGTCACCATAATCAGCAAGCCCGTCAGGGTTAGCGCTTCAATCAGTTCAAAAGATGGATTCACACGTGGCAAATGAACATACAGGGTGAAAATCCCGGCTGAAATACAGGTACCTACTAGTAGGCACTGGATCTGTAGCCAGCGGTGTGCAGTTTCTAGCTTGAACTCGTTCGGTTTAAAGTAGAGGGTACTGATTAGCCAGCACATGCAGACTACCATCTCGGTAAGAATGAACCAGAGATTCAGGTAGCCGTCCGACGGATGATAATATAATTGGTAAATACAGAAGATATAAAGACATACCAGCAGGATACTAATTAAAAAATATCGACTGTGACGAATCGTATTCACGATTTGTGCACTGTTTAGATGCTGCTGAATATAATCATCCTGATTATGAATCATTATTCAAATGCCTTTAATCTAGATAAGGGTGATACTGCATTGTTTTTATTAAGTCCCTTTAAAACGTAACTTTTATCATTTGATAGGTCATTCATTTTTATCTTATTAAGACTAAAGTGCCTGTATATAAAAATCAATCAAAAGCACCACAAATTTTTACAAATGCGATGAAGTAAAATTGATTATCGAGAGAGATTAAAATTTGTAATTTAAAATAGATAAGGCTACGACAGGCGCAGTTTCGGTACGCAGCACACGTTCACCAATACACCAGTTCACAAATCCCTGAGTGTTGGCAGCAGAGATTTCAGCTTCACTGAGTCCACCCTCTGGACCAATAAGGAGTGCCAAGTCGAGCGTTGCATTTTGAAGAACATCGGCTTCATCTTTATTCGGTGCCAATACCAGTTTGGTTTGAGGAAGTGTACTTTGCAGCCAGTTTTCTAGTGACATCGGAGGGAGAATTTTTGGAACAATATTCAGACCACATTGTTCACAGGCTGCAATCGCCACACCTTGCCAGTGATCCAGCTTTTTTTGGTCACGGTCGTATTTAAGGCGCATTTCACAGCGTTCAGATGTCAGTAACTGAATTTCTGAAACACCGAGTTCAACCGCTTTTTGAATGGCATAATCCATGCGGTCACCTTTACTCATCACTTGACCGAGTAAAGCTTTGAATTTTGGAGTGCGATTGCTTAGGTTAAAGCTATTTATACGTACAGTAGCTGATTTTTTAGCGACGTCTACAAGCTCAACAAAATATTCGCCACCTTGACCATTAAAGAGGGTTGCAGTTTCGCCCACTTGAGCACGTAATACCTTCACCCAATGATGAAAAACGGTTTCAGTTAACTCAACCGTAGAATCAACATTTAAGTCTGCTTCAATAAAAAAACGTGGCATTTAAGGATTACTCTCAAGTGGAACAAAACAAGACTGCATTGTTATTTTCATCCTCTTTGTGTTTATCTCAGAGGGAAAAAAGTAGAGACAATACCGTCTAAAAACTTATGCGAGACCTAAGTCTTTTACAAGTTGACGTGTAGGATCAGTGGTATTCATAGTATAGAAGTGCAGGCTTGGTGCACCACCAGCAATCACGCGTTCGCATAGTTTTACAATCACTTCATGACCAAATGCTTTGATAGATGCAGTATCGTCACCATAAGCTGCTAATTGCTTGCGGATCCAACGTGGAATCTCTGCACCTGTACCATCAGCAAAACGAACCAAATTGCTGGCATTGGTAATTGGCATGATGCCCGGAGCCACAGGAATATTCACACCTTCTTTTTGAATGCGTTCTACAAAGTAGAAGTAAGCATCCGGATTAAAGAAGAACTGTGTTAATGCTGCATTGGCACCGGCATTGGCTTTTTCACAGAAACGTTTGATGTCACCATCGAAACTGTCTGCTTGTGGGTGCATTTCAGGATATGCCGCCACTTCAATATGGAAGTGATCACCTGAATGTTCACGGATAAAGCGAACCAAATCTTGTGCGTATGGTAGTTCACCTAAACCAACTTGGCCTGAAGGTAAGTCACCACGCAGCGCAACGATACGATTAATACCCTGAGATTTATATAAATCCAGTAATTCGGCAATACGTTCTTTGCTATCACCGATACAAGAAAGGTGGGGGGCAACAGGTGTACCTTTACCGTTGAAATCAGCCAATGTAGACAAAGTGCGTTCACGGGTAGAACCGCCTGCACCATAGGTCACAGAGAAAAATTCTGGGTTTAACAGTTGTAGTTCTTGATGAACCACTTTGAGTTTTTCCGCACCTGCATCAGTCTTGGTCGGGAAGAACTCAAAAGAAATCGGAATCTGTTTAGACATGATTAAATCCTATTTTTATAAATACTTTTTATGTTTGCCCTCATCCCAGCCTTCTCCCAGAGGGAGGAGGGGGTTCATTACTCCATCGAGAGAAGTAATGAAGTCCCTCTCCTAACAGGAGAGGTTAGGAGAGGTGAAAAACTTAGTATTTATAAGCGTCAGATTTGAACGGACCTTCAACTTGAACGCCAAGGTAATCCGCTTGCTCTTGAGTCAATGTTGTTAATACACCACCGAAACCTGCAACCATCGCAGCCGCTACTTCTTCGTCTAATTTCTTAGGAATCAGTTCTACGCGAATCGCTGCTTGTTTTTGATCTTCAGGAAGATCAGCAAATTTCTCAGCGAATAAGTGCATTTGACCTAAAACTTGGTTGGCAAATGAACCATCCATAATACGTGATGGGTGACCAGTCGCATTACCAAGGTTTACAAGACGGCCTTCAGAAAGAAGGATTAAGTAATCGTTTTCGTTTTCTGAACGGTATACTTGGTGAACTTGTGGCTTCACTTCAACCCATTTGTAACCACGTAAGTAAGCTGTGTCGATTTCAGTGTCGAAGTGACCGATGTTACATACCACAGCACCTGCTTTTAATGTGTCTAACATTGCAGCGTCACATACGTGATAGTTACCTGTTGTTGTTACGATCAGGTCAGTATTTTGAAGAAGGTCAAGATTGATGTCTTCTTTCTTACCTGTTTGTACGCCATTTTTGTATGGTGCAACAACTTCAAAACCGTCCATACATGCTTGCATTGCACAGATTGGATCGATTTCAGAAACGCGTACGATCATGCCTTCTTGACGAAGCGATTGTGCAGAACCTTTACCTACGTCACCGTAACCAATGACAAGTGCACGACGGCCAGATAAAAGCATATCTGTTGCACGTTTGATCGCATCATTTAGCGAGTGACGGCAACCGTATTTGTTGTCATTTTTAGACTTTGTTACTGAGTCATTTACGTTGATTGCAGGAACTTTCAACGTACCGTCACGGTGCATTTCGTAAAGACGTTGCACACCTGTTGTGGTTTCTTCAGTAATACCGTGGATTTTAGCAATCACTTCAGGATATTTTTCGTGAACAAGTGCAGTTAAATCACCGCCATCGTCCAGAATCATATTGGCATCCCAAGGCGTGCCATTTACATTAATTTGTTGCTCTAAGCACCATACGTATTCTTCTTCAGTTTCGCCTTTCCAAGCAAATACTGGAATACCCGCAGCAGCGATGGCAGCAGCAGCATGGTCTTGAGTAGAGAAGATGTTACAAGACGTCCAACGTACTTCAGCGCCAAGTTCTACCAAAGTTTCGATCAGAACCGCAGTTTGGATTGTCATGTGGATACAACCCAGGATTTTTGCGCCAGCAAGTGGTTTAGCAGCAGCATAACGCTTACGCAGGCCCATTAGGGCTGGCATTTCAGCTTCTGCAAGTTTGATTTCTTTACGGCCGTAGTCAGCCAGTGAAATATCGGCAACTTTATAATCTGTAAATGAAGCATTAACCGCGTTCATCACGATCTCCTTATAAAAAACAATAATTGATCATTCAGTTCGCGGATGCCGTTGTTGGTCTGTCTAGAAAAAGTTGGACCGATCGTCGAGCCTGGCGCTTTTACATTTCGTACCTGTAAAACGTCGCAGCATCCCTCGACTAGCGCAGTATTGTACTTGGAAATTAATTTGGTTCCAATCTGAAATTGTTTAATATCTGACTAATAAGAAAATTTGAGACTAAACTATGGCAGACAGCTTCGAATATCCAATTAAGGAATGGGCTGAAATTAAGGATGATTATGAGAATGGCAATTTAATTATTGGGAATGGGGCTAGTGTTGCTCTGCATCAAAAATTTCGTTTTGACTCTTTAAAAGAAGAAGCTGAAAAATTAAAACTTTTTAATGAGGATATATCTAAACTTTTTATCGAGTTTGGTACATGTGATTTTGAGTTAATTTTGAGATTAGTTTGGCATGCGAAGCTAGTAAATAAGCATTTAGGAATAATAGATGTAAAAATTGATTCAGCTTACGATAATATTAAAAATGCTTTAATCGAAGTTGTTAAAGAAGTTCATTGTGAACATGCTGAAATACTTGATCAATTACCTCAGTTATATCAATTTACAAGACGATTTAGAACAATAGTTTCTCTTAATTATGACTTAATCCTGTATTGGATTCTAATGTACGGAAATAGACATGAAGATGGGCATAAATTTAAAGATTGTTTTCAAGCAAACGGATTATTTAGGAATAATTGGCAAGATTTAAGAAATCCTATTCGTAGAGAAAGAGAAGTTACTTTAGCTTTTTATCAGCACGGCAACTTATCTATTTTTAGAAATGCAAAAAATATTGAAAACAAACTCCAGAGAGGAGATTTTGAAAGTTTATTGGAGGTTATTACTTCACAATGGAATGATGAAAAAATACCATTATTTGTAGCAGAAGGTACGGGTATTAAGAAATTAGAATCGATAAAAAGTAGCCCATATTTAAGTACAATCTTTTATGAAGTACTATCTAGCTTAATTACCAAAAAATCCAATTTGGTTATTTATGGGTGGGGCTTAGGTGAACAAGAGTGTCATTTAATCCAGCAAATTTTTAAACATGACACTGTGGGTAAAGTTGCTATCTCAACTTATTCTAAAGATCAAAATGAATGTCATCGTATCTTTTCTAGGCTAAAAGGTATTTCGGATAAAATAGAAGTAGAGTTTTTTGACAGTCAAAGTTCAGGTTGTTGGAATAACGCTTAATAAATAAAAAGCCCATCATATGATGGGCTTTTTATTTATTCTATTTCTTGCTCAATCTCATCTGCTTTCTGTGTCCAGTAATCTGCCTGGATGTCATCCGCTACGACACCAAGACCATTGGCATAAATAAAGGCAAGGTCACGCATGGCTTGAACTTCACCCCATTCAGCGGCCTGTTTTACCAGTGAAATAGACTTTTCGACATCTTTTTCAACGACATCACCACGACGGTAAAAACCAGCCAGTTCCAAGGTCGCCGCTGGATGTTTTTCAAAATTGGCTTTGCTGAGCCAGTAATAGGCTAACTCAAAATGAGCTTTGGAGTCTTCAGGATCTTCTTCCGCAATTTCCTTGGCATAAACTGTATAACCTTCACCGAGCCAGTACATGGCTTCAACCAAGCCACCATTGGCTGCTTTCAGCGCCCATTCTTCAGCCAGAATGATGTCATCTTCATGCTCGCTGTGCATATAAAGTTCAGCCAGTTCGAATTGTGCTTCGGCATTGCCTGCCAGTGCGCGGTTTGCCAGAGTGGCAGGGGGAGAAACACGCTCGGTCATGTCAAAATCTCAAAAATCTTTGCACGTAGATTAAAAGGTTCAAAATAAAAAAGCCAATCCGAAGACGGGCTTTTTATAAAAGAAATTGAATTAAACTTAGAAAAAACTAATCAAACCAGAAATGAGCGCAATGATAACAAAGCCGATGCTGATAACTGTGATCTTGGACTCCAGAAAAGTCAGGCTTAAACCCACAGCCAGAGCAGAAAATGTCAATGCTCCTAGCCAGTAACTCAGCATATTACCCACCGTACCCATCAACAGGCATAGAATCAGTGCAATAATGAGCAATACCCAGCCAACCAAGGTGGCTAGTCGGGTTTTAGCTATATCTAGCTCTTTGCCAAATATCTTTTTTTGATGTTTGGACATAGAACTGGCCAAGGCGTTAAGGCCGAGGGCAGTCAGGGACCAAATCAATAAAAAGAAACTCATGACTCAGTCTCCACATTGGAAGCTCTGCCTTTTTTAACGGGTAAAACTTTATGGTTTTTCACTTTTTTCCAGGCAAGCCAGAACACAACAGCTAGTAGCCACATGGCCAGATCAAAGCTCGCAATGACCCATTGACCATTGGCAATGGTATTCCAGATTGGCTGACCACCGGTCAGGAAATTAATCACTGGCAACAGAGAAAATAAAGTAGTTGCCAATACTAGTAACTCTAACCAAGCCTGACGATGAGTCCGGATCATGGCATAGCAGAAAGTCAGGGCCCATACTATAAAAAAGGTACGGATTTCCCAGTTGGCACGCATTTCCAGTTCCACCGGAATAAAACGATTGGCATAGAAGTAAGCGGCACAGGCAATAGGCAGACCGATAATTGCTGCGATATTGGTCACTTCCACCGTACGATAACCAAAGGATTTATAGCCCTGTTTCTGCTGTTGCGGTGCACGTTTCACACACCATAGAATCAGACCAGTAGCGATCATTAGTGTGCCGACAATACCAGAAAGAAACAGTAACCAGCGCAGGGCGAGATCCACACCGCGTGCTTCATGCAGTGAAGTCACCACGTTATAGATGCCATTCGCGACTGAAGGTGTTTTTAGTTCGGTTTGATCCGGTTTGAGCGCACCAGTTACGCCGTTGAATTCCAGACTTGGGTACACGCTACGATAGGCAACACTAACACCATTCAGAGCACGTAATTCAATTTCAGCTTGGCTGGTATTTGGCCGAATAATGGTGATGGTACCAATCGGATTGTTATTCCATTCTTTTTCCGCAGCTGCCAGAACCGGTGTTAGATTAGTTAAAGGCGCTGGATGGGCAGGGCGATCTTCATCACGGGATCGACGACCTGCACCGCGTTTCCCACGTGCTTCACCATCGCTTCGAGGACGATGTTGTTCACCTTCAGTACGGCTTTCACCACGTCCAGCCCTTTCGCCATCACCTTCACCACGCCCTTCACGAGATTCAGTTGCTGTACTATTATCCTGAACTAAAATTTTACGCTGATCTTGCAGGAAGGCACCACGATTTTCATAAATCTGGTTCACCCCCCAAGGCATGATGGTAAATAACAGCAGCAATAAGCCACTGAAAGTAATCATAATATGGAAGGGTAATGCAAATACTGCGGTTGCATTGTGTGCATCTAACCATGAACGTTGCCCTTTACCCGGACGGAAAGTAAAGAAATCCTTAAAGATTTTCTTATGAGTAATAATTCCGCTGATGATTGCAACGAGCATCAGTAGGGTGGCTATGCCGACAATCCAGCGCGCCCACATACGTGGCATACCATATAAATCAAAATGAAAACGGTACAGGAAACCACCACCACGGGTTTCGCGTGCTTCTAGTACGTCACCGGTTGCACTGTCCAAAGTAATTCGTGTTCCGCCGCGGCGTGCACGAGGATCTTCATCCGCGCCACGGATATTGATCGTGGTGTAGTTCTGACGAGTATGTGGCAGCTGAATGGCCCAGCTGCCCGCATCAGGATGATTTTTTTGTAAATAGTCTAGAGCTACCCGAGTTTGTTCAATCTGTGTGGCTTGTGGAACAGACTGATGTAACTCTGGTTTCATCCAGATGGTAATTTCATTCTGGAAAAAACTTAATGTTCCTGTCAGGAAAATTGCATAAAGCAACCAGCCCAAGATTAAACTGGCCCAAGTATGCAGCCATGACATCGACTGGCGTGGACCTTCATGTTTGGCGTCTGGTCTCATCTTATTTCCCTAAAAAATGATAGGCGATATAGAACAGTAGGGTAGGAATCAAAATGCCCAGCGTCGCTTTTAGGGTTTTATTGACCATAAACACCCAGATGAAAGCACCTGTTTGTAACAGAAAGCCGATTAGAGTGGCAGACATGGCGGCACTGCTTTGATAATCACTAAAGTATTTGGCAATAGCCATGGCTGCAAAGGATGCCAAAGCATATCCTCCCAATGCAGCCAGCATAAAACGGTAGAAAATCATAAAGCGATAAGCTATGAGTTGAGACTGTGCTTTCTTTTTAGGTCTGTTGACTCGATTCGGTACAGCTAAATTTTCAGTAGCTGTAAGCTCCATATGAGGACTGTTCATCATTGAAAATATTGTCGATTGGATAGAAATAATTTAATGATGCGAATGATAACAATTATTATTTGTATTTTAAATAATAATTTCCCAAAGAATCTTTGATAGCAGAATTAATCCAGGGGGAAGTGCTTTTGGATAGCTCAACAAGTTCTAGTTAAATCGAGAATGAATGTGTAGGTTTTAAGTCTATAAAACAAAACAGCGGCTCGAGGGCCGCTGTTTTATTGAAGACAATAAGGTGTTAGCTTTCTTGCTGAATACCAGCAACCAACCAATCTTGTTGAGAACCAGCCGGTTTTACAAAGTGCCAAATTTCAGCAAATGGCTGTGGCAGACTGTTCAGGTCTTCACTCACAGTACCGGTAAAGCGTACGCTCACAATGTATTGACCATTTTCTGTAGATGACTCAGCCACCATTGCATTCAGGTTAGAGAACTCAGCAACGTCTTGATCCTGATTCGCCATAATGTCGTTATACATAGACTGATACAGGTCAGGCGTCAGGTAACGTTGAATTTCGGAAATATTACTTGCCGTATTCATTGACTGAATGTGATTGAAACGCTGACGCGCAACACGCAAGAATGCAGCAGGTTCAGTCCCATCAGGAAGCTGGTTACCACTGTTGGTAGATGCTGAACCAAACGGTGCGCTCGCTGGTGCTGAACCAAATGGTGCATTGTTGGCCGGTGCATTACCACCTACATTCTGACCAAAGATATTGGTGTTATCACCACCGCGAGATGCAGCAGGGGTTTGACCAAATGGTGCTGATTGACCAGCACCACTGTTTGGCGCGAATGGATTGCTAGAAGCTACTTTTTTTTTTGCGCCCATCTTACGGAAAATGAAGAAGGCGCCAGCTGCAGCAAGTAAGATCCAGATCCAGCCTGGGATGCCGCCTTGTTCTTCTTCTTGAACAGCTTCAACTTGTGCTTGAGATGCCGCATTGTTGTCATCTGCCAAAGCATTTGCAGCAACCGCACCAATCGCAGCACCCGCTACACCCGCAGCAACCATACCACCCACACCAGGGCCAGATTTTTGCTGAGTTGCAGCACCCGCTGTCGGCGCTTGTTGAGCAGGCGCTGTTTGACGAGGCTGTTGATAAGACTGAGTCGGTGCAGCAGAACGTTGCATACCATGGCTTTTACCACCACCGGCACGTTTTGCTTCAGCCGCTAAAGGCACAACCAATAGTGCAGCAGTTAAGAAACCTGCGATCAAACCACGCTGTCGAACTTCCATTCAATTTTCCTATGCTAAAAAATATATTTGAACACTCTATTTATATAGGCTTTACATGGAATTTCAATCAAAAAACTGTATTTTTTTACCGAAATTCCAAATTTAGTAGTACCAGCTAAATCTTACAGTTCATCACTCAATGTCATGGCTTCGCTAAGGGCTTCATGCAGACGGGCAACCGCAATAAAGCGTACACCGGGTATTTCTTTTTGCGGGGCATTGGCACGTGGCAGGATAATGTATTTAAAACCATGCTTGATGGCTTCTTTCAGACGTTCCTGACCATTGGGTACCGGACGGATTTCCCCAGACAAGCCCACTTCCCCAAACACAGCCAGTTGCTGCGGCAGGGCTTTACCACGAATACTCGATGCACAAGCGAGGAGAACGGCCAAGTCAGAACCCGTCTCGGTAATTTTTAAACCACCCACAATATTGACATAGACATCCTGACCAGAGGTTTGCACGCCGCCATGACGATGCATTACCGCTAACAGCATATTCAGGCGGTTTTGTTCCAGACCTAAGGCCACACGACGCGGTTGACCATGTGCATCATCGACCAATGCCTGAACTTCAACCAGCAGTGGTCGGGTACCTTCACGGCTGATCATCACAATTGAACCGGGAATGGCTTCATCATAACGACTCAGAAAAATCGCAGATGGGTTGGATACTTCACGCAAACCTTTGTCGGTCATGCCGAATACACCAAGTTCATTCACTGCACCAAAACGGTTTTTTACTGCGCGGATCATGCGGTAACGTGAATCAGACTGACCTTCAAAATAGAGAACGCAGTCCACCATATGTTCCAGTACGCGTGGACCTGCCAGTGCACCTTCTTTGGTCACGTGACCAACAATAAATAGGGCAGTTCCGCTGTTTTTGGCAAAGCGGGTCAGCAGGGCTGCGGACTCACGAATCTGAGATACGCCACCCGGTGCAGACTGCAAGGTTTCAGTATAAAGCGTTTGAATCGAGTCGAGGATTGCAACCGCAGGACGTTCCTGAGCAAGTACTTCACAAATGCGTTCGACACAGGTTTCTGCCATGACTTTGAGATGTTCAGTTGGCAAGTCCAGACGCTGGGCACGCAATGCTACCTGAGATAAGGATTCTTCACCTGTCACATAAAGTGCTGAACTATTACCCGCTGCCATATGTGTGGCAGTTTGTAGCAGGATAGTGGATTTACCAATCCCCGGATCACCACCAATCAGAACTACGGAACCTGTCACCAGACCACCGCCCAGAACCCGGTCGAATTCTCCAATTCCTGTCGGCATGCGACTTTCATGTGAAACAGAAACTTTATTCAGCGTGGTAATCGCAGCGGCCTGACCAGCATAACCGCCAATTTTAGGCTGGGCACGATGAGTTACCGCAGGAGCAATGTTGACTTCCAGCAAGCTGTTCCACTCACCACATTCAGCGCACTGACCAGACCATTTAGGATGGTCTGCACCACATTGCTCACAACGATAGACACTTTTTGCTTTAGCCATAGTTTCCGAAAAACAAGATTGGGAATAGGGCTACAGCATAGCGGTGAATGCGACTGAAAACCAAGATCTTTGCCTGAAAAATTCGCTGTTTTACGTCAGCATGTGACGTCCCTGCATCTGCTACTCTACATGAGTATCCAATACACCCTATAATGAGCTGAATCATCACGGAAACAGGAAACCGGACATGCCACAACTTATGCAACATATTGATGCAATCGCACGTGAAAAAGACCGTGATGTATTATTTGTACATTTTGAAGATTATGAACATGAAAATGTAGATGCAGAATCTTATCATTTGCGCCAGAATTTGATGGAATGGCTGGAGCAACGACAAATTGGTTTTGCAGCATGTATGGGAATTGAACAGCCCGGCGTGATTGAAAGCTATTCAGGTGATCTTTATATCGATGTGCCATTTGATGAAGCCAACCCGACCTATCAAATGCTGAGTGACCATCTGGAAGATGCCGAAGGGGAAATGAAAATTCCTGGTGTACTATTTTTTGTATTGTCTCTAGAAACTGCGCTTGAGATTGAAGCGGACCGAGAGGAATTTCTAAATCTCAATCAGAAGCATGATGAAGATGAATTTTCTGGCCGTCTGAACTGATTTTATTTAGAGCATTAAGATATAAAAAAGCCACTATAAAGGTGGCTTTTTTATTGAGGACTTTAGATTGTATTAATACAGCTCACCAGACTTGCGTCGTGCAATGAAGTCTTTCGATTCTTTGGCAATCACACCTGAAAGCAGTAACAAGCCGATCAAGTTCGGAATCGCCATCAGACCGTTGAAGGTATCGGCAAATAGCCAGACCAGATCCAGGGTAGCTATACAGCCAATGAATACTGTCGCAATGTAAATAATCCGGTAAGGCAGAACGAATTTTTCACCGAGCAGGTAGGTTGCACATTTTTCGCCGTAGTAGCTCCAGCCTAGAATCGTGGAGTAGGCAAAGAAGATAATGCCGAAAGTCACGACCCAACCACCAACGCCCGGTAGCAGTTTGTCGAATACACCGATGGTCAGTACCGCACCAGTTTGACCACCAAAGTCATTGCCAGCCATGATAAAGCCCATCACCAGCACAATACCGGTAATCGAACAGACAATAATGGTATCAATAAAGGTACCTGTCATCGATACCAGACCCTGACGAGCCGGGTGATCCGTTTTTGCTGCTGCAGCAGCAATCGGTGCTGAACCCATACCGGCTTCATTCGAGAATACACCACGTGCCACACCGTAGCGAATCGCTGCACCAATAGCGCCACCAACTGCTGCTTCACCGGTGAATGCATAGGTAAAGATCATTTTCAGGGCAGGGCCAACCAGCTCCAGATTGTTAAAAATAATGATCAGACCGCCCGCGACATAACCAATCGCCATGATCGGTACAATAAAGGAAGAAGCTCTGGCAATGGATTTAATCCCGCCTAGAATCACCAGTGCAGAAAAAGCTGTGATGATCACGCCTGTAATCCAGGTTTCCAGACCAAAACCATTTTCAACGGCCAGTGCTACAGTATTAGACTGTACCGAGCTGCCGATCCCGAAAGAGGCAACAGCACCAAAAAATGCGAAAATTAAGGCTAGCCATTTCCATTTCAGGCCGCGTTCGATGTAATACATCGGACCGCCAGACATTTCACCTTTCTCATTTTTTACCCGGTATTTTACCGCCAGAACGCCTTCGCCATATTTGGTCGCCATACCGAACAGGGCAGTCATCCACATCCAGAAAACTGCACCTGGGCCACCCAAGACACAGGCAGTTGCCACGCCTGCAATATTACCGGTACCAATGGTGGCAGAAAGGGCGGTCATGAGTGAGCTAAACTGGGAAATATCGCCTTCGTGGGAAGGGTGTTTGCCAAAAACCTGTTTAAAGGCCAGTGGCAACATACGGAATTGCCAGAAAAGTAATCGGAAAGTAAGGAATACGCCAGTACCGACAATCAGTACCAGCATATATGGACCCCAGACCCAACCACTGAGGGTTTCCATGATGCTTTGTAAATTTTGCATAAAGTTCTTCTTATTCGTCCTGAGTATCAGTTTAAAGTTCACTTAATTTTAATCAAGCAAATGACATGCCAGACGTGCTCATCCTCAGCACTATTCACGACATTTTTATAGGTTTATTTTTTACACAGTTTCGGAACTTTTACAACAAATATGCAGGAAATTTATCCAGAGCTTCTACGACTAAAGAGAACCTATTCGTTATATAAGAAAAATAAATTAACTTTTAAGATTAAGTGGAAAATACAAATGATGCGAATTTTCTTTTTGTATTCCCCCTTTTTTGCGTTAATTTGTCGCGATTAGACATCGAAGTTGAAAAATAATGTCAGGTCATCATACTGGTTCGCCGTCCGAAAACGGCGAGCTGCAGCGTAGTTTATCCAATCGACACCTGCAGCTGATTGCGATTGGAGGTGCTATTGGTACCGGCCTATTTATGGGCTCAGGTAAAACCATTAGTCTGGCAGGGCCTTCGATTCTGGTGATCTATATGATCATCGGTTTCATGGTATTTCTCGTGATGCGTGCATTGGGCGAGTTATTACTGTCAAATTTACAATATAAGTCATTTATCGACTTCTCTACGGATCTGATCGGACCATGGGCGGGCTATTTTGTCGGCTGGACCTACTGGTTATGCTGGATTACGATCGGAATCGCCGACCTGTCTGCGATTATTTATTATTTACAGTTTTTTAATAATGGTCTCCCATTTACCCCAGGCGAAGGGGTATTCATCAGTATCGCCTCTATTGTCTTTATCATGGGGCTGAATCTGGCCACCGTGAAGCTCTTTGGTGAAATGGAATTCTGGTTCGCCCTGATCAAAATTATTGCGATTGTAGTACTGATTGCGGTTGGCCTGTGGATGATTTTCACCGGCTTTACCAATGATGCCGGTACGGTCGCATCCTTTGCGCACATCTGGGATCATGGTGGTTTGTTCCCGACGGGTGCTATGGGTTTCTTGGCTGGTTTCCAGATTGCGATTTTTGCCTTTGTGGGTGTTGAGCTTGTAGGTACCACGGCTGCGGAAACCAAAGACCCGGAGCGTAACCTGCCAAAAGCGGTGAACTCGATTCCGATCCGTATCATTATTTTCTATGTGCTTGCTCTGGTTATTGTGATGTCAGTGACGCCGTGGGATCAGATTAATCCAAGCGTTTCTCCGTTTGTGAACCTGTTTAGCCAAGCGGGTATTGCAGCCGCTGCGATCATCATGAATCTGGTGGTGCTGTCATCGGTAATGTCTTCGATGAACAGCGGTGTGTTCTCGACCAGTCGTATGCTGTTCGGTCTGTCGCGTGAAGAACAGGCACCGAAAGCTTTCGGTCGTTTGAACCCGCGTGCAGTGCCTGCCAATGCACTGTATTTCTCTGCAGTCTGCTTATTATTAGGCGCGGCATTACAGTATTTTGTACCGAATACGGTTGAGGCGTTTACATTGGCGACGACATTATCAACCATCCTGTTTATCTGTGTATGGCTGATGATCATCTGGAGTTATATGATCTATTACCGTACCCGTCCAGAGCTGCATGCGAAATCTGTATTCAAGCTGCCTGGTGGTTTGGTGACATGCTGGGTCGTGATCATTTTCTTTATTGGCATGATTGGTGTGCTGGCATTAGAAGATGATACTCGCCGTGCTTTGATGGTCAGTCCGATCTGGTTCATTCTGCTGATTCTGGGCTATTTAGGCTTCTATAAACAGAAACATAAATAATCCATATCAATAAAAACGTCAGCGATCTGCTGGCGTTTTTTTTTGTCTAAAGATACTCTCTAGCGTTTAACGCTTTGGTCATAGCGAATGATCGCGTTATACTTCATCGAAACTATTCAATTAGGTGGTCAGATGCGCCAAGTCATTTGCTACATCAGTATCTTAGCAACAGGTCTTGCTCTTGCAGGTTGTGGTCAGTCAGGTGCCTTGCACTTGCCGAATGATCCGGATTACGACAAGCGTGCCAAGTATTTGTTATATAAAAATGCCGAAACTGAGCCTAAAACTTCCGATGAAGAACGGGATGCACCTGTGCAAAAACAGTTTGCTGCACCCGAATCATCAGATTCAACGACTACACCTTAACGCTTTCAAAGAAAGGATACCTTCATGAGTTTCACCCGCATTAATGGGGTATTGCATGCCGAGCAATGTTCACTGCAACAGCTGGCAGAGCAATTTGGCACACCACTCTATGTTTATTCAAAAGCGACTTTTGAAAAGCATTATCTGGACATGGACCGTGCATTTGACTTTATTGATCATCAGATCTGTTTTGCGGTGAAGTCAAACTCAAATCTTGCGGTATTGAATGTATTGGCAAAGCAAGGTGCAGGTTTTGACATCGTCACAGGCGGAGAGCTGGCACGTGTGCTGAAAGCCGGTGGTGAACCCTCTAAAATTGTATTCTCGGGTCTAGGTAAATCAGAAGCGGACATCAAGAAAGCGCTAGAAGTCGGTATTGCCTGCTTTAACGTAGAATCTTATGCCGAGCTGGATCGTATTCAGAAAGTTGCGGCGGAACTGGGCGTGAAAGCACCAATTTCTCTACGTGTGAATCCAGATGTGGATGCTAAAACCCATCCTTACATTTCAACGGGTCTGAAAGAAAATAAATTCGGCATTCCATCGGATAGCGTATTTGAAACTTATCAGTATGCAGCGTCATTAGCCAACCTTGATGTAGTCGGAATCGACTGCCATATCGGTTCGCAGCTGACTGAAACCCAACCGTTTGTGGATGCACTGGATCGTATCATTGTCATGATCAACCAGTTAAAAGAACTGGGAATCAACCTTAAACACATCGATATCGGTGGTGGTCTGGGTGTGACTTATAAAGATGAGACCCCACCATCTGTTCAAGAATATGCCAATGCGCTGCGTCCGGCTTTAGAAAAGTTGGGCCTAAAAGTGTATATGGAACCAGGCCGTAGTATTTCTGCCAATGCAGGCGTACTACTGACCAAAGTGGATCTACTTAAACCGACCAATCATCGCAATTTCGCAATTATCGATGCAGCAATGAATGACTTGATTCGCCCAGCTTTATATGAAGCTTGGATGGATATTCAGTCTGTGACACCGCGAAACGATGTCGAAGCGAAAGAATGGGATGTGGTGGGCGCAATTTGTGAAACAGGTGATTTCCTGGGTAAAGAGCGTGAGCTTGCCATCAAGGAAAATGACGTACTAGCAGTACTCGGTGCCGGTGCGTATGGTTTTGTGATGAGCTCGAATTACAATAGCCGTGGCCGTGCTGCTGAAGTGATGGTTGATGCTGATCAGGCGCATCTGATTCGCGAACGTGAAACGATTGAATCACTGTGGGAACGTGAGCGTTTATTGCCTTAAGGAGACGGAATAATGTTACTTGAATTTACCAAGATGCATGGTCTGGGCAATGACTTTATGGTGGTTGACCTGATCAGCCAGCGTGCTTATCTGGATACCCTGACCATTCAACGTCTGGCGAATCGCAATTTTGGCATTGGGTTTGATCAGTTACTGATTGTAGAACCGCCTGATGTACCAAGTGCTGACTTTAAATACCGTATTTTCAATGCCGATGGTTCAGAAGTGGAGCAGTGCGGTAATGGCGTGCGCTGTTTTGCCCGTTTTGTGCATGAGCGTCAGCTGACGACAAAAACCAAAATTAAAGTACAGACTAAATCCGGCATTGTGGAACCTGAATTAGGTGCCAATGGCTGGGTGCGTGTAAATATGGGCTATCCAAAATTCTTGCCTCAGGAAATTCCATTCCTGGCAGATGAACTGGATAACCTGTATGACATCGATCTGGCGAATGATGAAAAGCTGACGATTGATGTAGTGAACATGGGTAATCCACATGCAGTAACGGTGGTACCGGATGTGATCAATGCTGATGTAGCTCGTATTGGTCCACAAGTAGAATCGCATGCGCGTTTCCCTGCACGTGTCAATGCTGGCTTTATGCAAATCATTGATGAAAAGCATGCGCGTTTACGTGTGTATGAGCGTGGTGTAGGTGAAACACTAGCATGTGGTACGGGTGCTTGTGCTGCTGCAGTCTCTGGTATGCGCCGTGGTCTACTTGCCAACAATGTCGAGATTGAACTGGCTGGCGGCAAGTTGCAGATTGAATGGAAAGAAGGTGATGTGGTCTGGATGACAGGTCCAACTGCAACCGTATATGAAGGTCGACTAGATCTGCGTTATTTCCAGGGTTAACTCAACCTGAATAGTTAAAAAGCACCATTCCGGAATGGTGCTTTTTTTATGCTAGGATAGATTGCATATTTATTCCAAAATGAATGAAATGAATCAGCTTGTATTTCTGCCCGGGGCATCAGGAAGCCGGAACTTCTGGCAACCCTTGATCACATCTCTAGATCCTGAACATTATCAAGTACTGGCTTATCCTGGCTTTGATGGCGTAGAGACACATCCGGATATCCAGAATTTAGGTGATTTACAGCACTATCTATCAGTTCAGATAGAAGATGACTCGATCTTGATAGCCCAGTCAATGGGTGGTGTTCTTGCAGTTGGCTTGGCATTGAGTCAGCCAGAAAAAGTCAAAGCACTGGTCTTGATTGCCACTTCAGGCGGTCTCAATTTGAAAGATTATGGCTGTGCAGATTGGCGTACAGATTATCGTGAACAGTATCAACATGTACCCGAGTGGTTTGTTGCAGACCAAACAGAATTTTCAGTAAAGCAGTTGGCTCAAATCCAAGTACCGGTATTATTGCTCTGGGGAGATCAGGATCCTTTAAGTACTGTTGCAGTTGGGGAGTATCTGGTAGAGGTTTTCGAGAATGCCCGATTGCATGTAATTAATGGTGGAGATCACCTGTTTGCATCTTCTCATGCTGAACAGGTGGGGAAGCTGATACAACCTTTTCTGAAACAATTAAAGGATGTTGAATATGCATCCTCATGAATTATTACCCATCTGGCTTAAAGAACGTGAAATCCAGAACCAGTCCAAACATACCTTGCAGGCCTATGAACGGGATGTTTCAGACTTTCTGAATTTTTGTCAGCGACATGCTTTAGCACTCGGGGATGTTGAATCTACTGATTTGCGCCAGTTTATGGCAGAAAAAGTCGAGCAACAGGGCCTAAGTTCCAGCAGCTTGCAGCGTCTACTTTCAGCAATTCGCCAGTTTATGAAATGGGCTGAACAGGCACAGCATCTCAGTTTTAATCCCGCAGATGATTTTCAGCTGAAGAGACAATCCAGACCTTTACCGGGGATGGTTGATATTGAAACCATCAATCAGATTCTGGATCAGCCTGAACCTGAGGGTGAGGTTCAGCAGCAGATGTGGAAGCGCGATAAAGCAATTCTGGAATTGCTTTATTCCAGTGGCTTACGTCTGGCTGAGGTACAAAGCCTCAGAATTAAAGATATTGACTTTAACCGTCAACTACTTCGTATTATCGGTAAAGGAAATAAAACCCGTATCGTACCATTTGGTTCCAAAGCCAAAGACAGTGTTATGGCATGGTTACAGATTTATCCTCTATGGCATGGTGATTTTATGCCAGAAGCAAATGTCTTTATTACTCAGAAGGGTAATCCACTAGGGGCAAGACAGATTGAAAATCGGGTCAAGCTTCAGGCACAACGGGCGGGTGTCAATGTTGACCTGCATCCACATCTGCTACGTCACTGTTTTGCCAGTCATATGTTATCCAATAGCCGAGACTTACGTGCAGTCCAAGAAATGCTGGGACATAGTAATCTGACCACAACCCAGATTTATACCCATGTGGATTTTGATCATCTGGCGCAGATTTATGATCAGGCGCATCCACGGGCACAGCATAAACCTGAAAATCTTAAATAATCAGGATTAAAAATATAAGTTGGCATAAAACTTTCATAAAGAATATTTATGCTGAGAGAAATGGAATGACCGTGGAGACTATTTCACCATGGTCTTATTCGTGAACAGCTAAAATTCAGGTATAACAAAAGAACAGAATTTAAGCTGACAAATAGGGTAGGGCTGAAAAGAGTTCAGCCTGACAGGACTGGAAGTATATGGGCACAGAAATTATTGTAGATATACAACAAAAATATGATCAGTTGAGCGAGGCTCAGAAGGAAATTTTTGCAGGTTATGGTTTGCGCCAGATCAAACATTTTGTAGAAATCAGTCTGCCAAATATTGAAGCATCTTTACCTGAAGGTGCTCATGTGCAGGGAATTAATACAGATGGTAAAGTTCAAGCCTACAATCCTGATAGCCATGAATACTATATCTGGATTTCAGACTTGCAATGGCAAGCGACTACACGTGCGACCAAGGCAGTGGACTTAAAAGAAGATGCGATCGAAATCTGGAAGATTTTCGATTTAAAATCTTATGAACTGATTGATCTCAGTCATGTGCACCGTGACTTTCTGGAAAGTCGTGTTTAAAGCTGATGGTTGGTGAAAAAAGGACGATATCAATCGTCCTTTTTATTTTGCCAATTTTAGAGGTCATCCAAAGGTAACTGAAAACTTTGTTTAATAATCTGACTCGGTAAATCGGTCTTCACACTGGTGATGCCATTTTTCTTGGTGAGATGTGTGGACTGGAATTTACGATAGCTTTCCAGATCAGGCACCACGACTTTGAGCATCGCATCACATTCACCCAAAATGATATAGCACTCCATTACTTGGGGCAGTTCCTTCATTGCTTCAATAAAGGTATCAATGGTTTCAGCATCCTGACCCACCAGCCAGATACGCGAAAACAGGATGAGTTGAAAACCAATTTTCTGCTGGTCCACGATCGTAGTGTAATTTTGAATCACACCGGCATCTTCAAGCAGCTTGACCCGACGCAAACACGAAGAAGGAGAAAGGCCAATTTCCCGCGCTAGATCGTTATTCTGAATCCGGCCATTGGCTTGCAGATGCTGAATGATATTTTTATCAATACGATCGAGTTTTACTCGAATAGACTTGGAAGATATTTTCATAAAATAGAATAATATTCTAAAAATAAGACATATTATAAAATAAATTGAAAGCCTATTTTGTAAAAAATCGCAGATACTAATTTCACTTTCCGACATGTACAGAGGAAAAAGGAAATGTCTGTATTTGCACTCTTTGCACTGACTGTGCTTCCCCTAATTTTTACACCTGGACCAGATATGCTGTTTATCCTGTCTCAAGTGATGGGTAAAGATGCAAAAGCAGGCATAATGGCGACTGTAGGTATATGTTGTGGCTATTTAGTGCATTCCATTCTGGTGGCATTGGGTATCGCAGCGATCATTGTATCTTTCCCGATTCTGTTTGAAACCATTCGCTGGTTAGGGATTGCTTATCTATTGTTTTTGGCTTTTAGTTTGATCAAATCGGTATTTGCTAAAAATACACTACGTATTGAAAATAAATCAGCATCTAATCCAATCAAGAAAGGTTTTTTGACTGCGCTTTTAAACCCAAAAGGGATGCTGATTTACTTTGCGATCTTGCCGCAGTTCATCGATGAATCTGGCAATACGGTCAGCCAAGGTTTGATTCTATCTTTTATCTTTATTGGAATGATTTTTGTGGTGTATTGTGGCTTGAGTTTACTTTTTGCCAAACTCACCCAAAAAAGTAAGATTGATGGTCGTAAGCAAAAATGGATTGATGGTGCTTCAGGTGGTTTATTAGGCCTTGCGGCGGCTTGGTTAATTGCAAATTAAATATAAAAGTCGTGATGATATAAAGCATGTCTAGGACATGCTTTTTCAGTATTTATTGGACTCATTTTGTTCAAACCAAGTGTTTGTCAATATTCTAGGGATAACTTAAAAATTTGAATTCTGGAGTTGCCAAAAATGACACTGTACAGAACTAGAACAAAATGTGATTATGGATTAGTCGATAGTGACTAAGCGGTACTATATTTGCTTGATCAATCAGCACAACTGATGTGATTAATCAAATAAAAACATAATATAAATCAATGGTTAAATTTTAAATAAAAATGGCGCTAATTCATCTGTTTAATTGTCAAATGACGATTTGTGAACGCGTCGTTCAGGGAAATTTACCTATTTTTGCAACTCTTTCGGTAATTGTGACTTGACCGAAATGCCGTACGCATTGCAAGATAGGGCACCTAAAAAAATTTAAGTGAAGAGTTATTATAACTTTTCTAAATATTTACATTTGCTAAAACAGCCGAGGATTACATGAAGGCTCTTGTTGCTGTAAAACGTGTGGTTGATGCCAACGTTAAGGTTCGCGTTAAGCCGGACAACAGTGGTGTTGACTTAACAAACGTTAAAATGTCAATTAACCCATTCTGTGAAATCGCAGTGGAAGAGGCGGTTCGTTTAAAAGAAAAAGGAACTGTTTCAGAAATCGTTGTTGTTTCTATTGGCCCTAAAGAAGCTCAAGAACAAATCCGTTCTTCTATGGCTCTTGGTGCTGATCGCGGTATCCTGGTTGAAGCTGATGACAGCCAGTTAGGTGCTCTTGAAGTAGCAAAAATTCTTAAAGGTGTTGTTGATGCTGAACAACCACAATTGATTCTTCTTGGTAAACAGGCGATTGATGACGACTCTAACCAGGTTGGTCAGATGCTTGGAGCGCTTCTAGGTGCAGGCCAAGGTACTTTTGCTTCTGAAGTAAAAGTTGAAGGCGATAAAGTACAAGTGACTCGTGAAATCGACGGTGGTTTACAAACTGTTGAATTGAACCTGCCAGCCATCATTACAACTGACTTGCGTTTGAACGAGCCACGTTATGCTGCGCTTCCAAACATCATGAAAGCGCGTAAAAAACCGCTGGATACCAAGTCACCTGCAGATTTCGGTGTCAGCACTACAACTAAACTGAAAACAGTGAAAGTTGAATCTCCTGCAGAGCGTAAAGCTGGCGTACAGGTGAAGTCTGTAGACGAGCTTGTAGAAAAATTGAAAAACGAAGCGAAAGTGATCTAATACAGAAGGATAAAAATCATGAGTATTTTAGTTATCGCTGAGCACGACAACAAAGCATTAAACGCTGCTACTTTAAACGTTGTTGCTGCGGCGCAAAAAATCGGTGGTGATATCACTGTATTGGTTGCTGGTTCTGGCGCTCAAGCAGTTGCTGATCAGGCAGCTAAAGTTGCTGGCGTAAGCAAAGTATTGCTTGCGGATGACGCGGCTTATGCAAACCAATTGGCTGAAAACGTAGCTAAACTGGTTGCTGAATTGGGCAAAGGCTATAGCCATATCCTTGCTGCTTCTACTACGACTGGTAAAAACATCCTGCCACGTGCAGCTGCGCTACTAGACGTAAGCATGATCACAGACATCATTGCTGTTGATTCTGCAAACACATTCAAGCGTCCGATCTATGCAGGTAACGCGATTGCAACTGTA